>DASQEN010000301.1:0-14226 GCA_035633635.1 Gemmatimonadota bacterium
TCCCAGTCGATCAGCGTGCCGTAGCAATCGAACGTCACGACCCGCACGCGGTCTGGCTGAAGGGTGTTGAGTGTGATCATCCCAGCGCCTAAGTTACAGACCGATGCCCTCCTCGACACCGAGCCCTGCATGGATCGACCACCACGGGCGGCGCCACCGCTACCTCCGGATCTCGGTCACCGATCGGTGCAACCTGCGGTGCCGTTACTGCATGCCCGAAGAGGGGCTGGAGTGGCTGCCACGAGAAGAGATCCTCTCGTTCGAGGAGGTAGCGCGGGTGGCGGGGGTGTTCCACGACCGCGGTGTCTCGAAGATCCGCTTCACCGGGGGCGAGCCGACAGCGCGACGCGATCTGCCTAGGCTCGTGGGCATGGTTCGCGAGCGCTGCCCCGGCGCTTCGCTCCACATGACCACCAACGCGCTCCTGCTCGAGCGGCAGGCCGACGCGCTGGCCGAGGCGGGGCTCGGGGGCCTCAACGTCTCGCTGGACTCGCTCGACCCAGCCACGTTCGCGAGCATCACTCGGCGCGACCGGTTCCACGAGACCTGGGCCGGGATCGAGGCCGTGTGGGATCGAGGGTTCCGGCCGCTCAAGCTCAACTGCGTCGTGCTGCGCGGGGTCAACGACCACGAGGCGCCGGCGTTCGTCGAGCTGACCCGCGATCGGGACATCGACGTCCGGTTTCTCGAGTACATGCCCTACGGGCAGCTGAACGAGCTCCAGCCCGAGTACGTGTCGGGCGAGGAGACGCGCGAGCGGGTCGAGGCCGCCGGCTACCGGCTCCTGCCGATACCCTGGGACGGGGGTCCGGCGCGCAGTTGGCGCGTCCCCGGTTTCCGCGGCACGGTGGGGTTCATCACCGCGGTCAGCCACCACTTTTGCGGGTCCTGCGACCGGCTGCGACTGACCGCGGACGGCTTCTTCGTCAACTGTCTCTACGGCGAGAAGCGGTGCGACCTGAAGCCGCTGGTCCGCGGGGGCGCGTCCGACACCGAGATCGCTGCAAGGATCCAGGACGAGCTCGACCAGAAGTGGGAGGCCCACCCCGATCTCACCGCCGGCGCGATTCCCGTACTTGGCACGATGAGCCAGATCGGCGGCTGAACCCCGCAGGACGTTGAAAAGGCCTCATCTGCGGCGTTGCACTCCTCGCGCCTCCTTGCGGCGCACCTTGCAGTGCGCCTCAGTCGTCTCTCGTCGTGCGCCTTGCATCTGAGGCCTTTTGAACGTCCTGCAGTTTCTGCACACCGAGCCAAACGCCCTTATGACAAAGCCTGCTAAACGCGGTAGCGCAGGAGCGCGCCCACGCCGTCCAGCGCCTCGAGCCCGGCGTGGCTCTCGACGATCTCGATCTTCCTGCCCGTCCGCTCCGCGCGTCGCACCATCGCCTCGCGGAGCTCCACCCGCTCGGGCATCGGCTCCTCGCAGAACGGACACGCCTCGGGCGCGGGCCCCGAACCGAGGACCCGGCACTGGGCGCACTGCCAGCCCGCGTGGTTGCCGTTGAAGCTCTCGGCGAGGAGCAGCTGATCGACCTGCTCGAGGTTCAGTGCCGCGATGGTCGGCTCGAGGCCGGCCACCGCCAGGCCGCCGGCCCGGAAGCGGTCGATCACCGTGTCGGCGAGGCGTCGGCTGTCCCGCGCCTCAGTGTCGCGCACCACCTGCAACGTGCGCTTCAGGATCTCGTGCGCGGCGTCGTCGATCGAGATGTGCTCCTCGTCGATCAGCTTCTCGCGGATCGCCGGAGTGATGTACCGCCGCAGCTCTCCGAGGATCGGCTCGTCGCCGCCCAGGATCACATAGTCGACCTCGCCCTTGTCGACGATTTTCGCCAACCGCTCCACGATCTCCCGAGCGTTCTTCTGGATGTGGTCTTCGATCCGGGACTGGTAGCGGATCTCCGCCCAGCCGGCGACCCGCGTCCTGTCGATCGGCTCCGGTCCCGCGAAATCCTCCTCGGTCAGTACCTCGCCCAGTCCGCAAACGACCAGGCGCGCCTGCCGAGTGTCGGCCACGCAGACGGCGTAGAGAGGAGACTGATCGGCGAGCTTGACGAGCGGGTAGAGGTGGGGCACCGGGCCGACGACCAGCCGCTCCTCGTCGAAGGGCGTGCGGAACGTGTGGGCCTCCCAGAGCCCGTCGGCGTCGCTGGCGTGGATCGAGGCCGCCTTGACCGAAGGGTCCAGCTCGCCGGAGAGGTACGCCAGGATCCGGTCGCGGTCGGCCTCGATATGCCGCACCGCGTCGGCCCGTTCCGGAAAGCTCCGGAGCCGCTCGGAGAACGCCTTCTTGAGAAACGTCATGAACGTCGGACGGCCCCGCCCGTCGGGACCGGTATTCACGAAGCACGAGATGACCGGGTTCGGCGAAGGAGGCAGGTGCGCGAGCCGGTCAATCGCCCGGTCGAGTTCTGTCATAACTCTCCTTTCAGCGATCCTCACCGATAGAGGAGGATGGGGTGGTCGAAGGAGGCCAGCAAAGTCTCGGTCGTCGAGCCCAGCAGGAACTCCTTCAGCCTGCTCTTGCCGAAGGAGCCCATGACCAGAAGGTCCGCATCGATGCCGGTCGCCGCCTCGAGGATCCGCTCGGCCACGGAGTCGCCCTCCAGCGCCGTCGCGGTGGGTTTCACCGAGTGCCCGCGCGCGTAGTCGCAGGCCTCGTCGAGGATCCGCCCGGCCTCGATCACGTCGGCCCGCACGCAGACGAGATGGAGAGGGCAGCCGCGCTTCTCGGCGTACTCGACCGCGATCTCGAGCGCGCGGGTGGCGTGGTCGGAGCCGTCATACGCGACCAGTGGGCGCATGAGCGCGTCGCTCCCGCGGGGGCAAACGAGGACGGGACGGGAAGACCGCCGCGCGACCGCTCCCACCGTGGCCCCCACCGCGTGGGAGCCGAACTGCGCATACTCCCCGCGCCGGCCCATCACGACCAGGTCCACACCCCGAGCCCGCTCGACGATGACCTCCGAGGCGATCCCGGTCTCGAGCGCCGTCTCGATCGGGCGGTCGACGGCCTGGGCGCGTGCAACCAGCGCATCGAGGTGGGCACCGCCCCGCTCCCGCAGCGTGCGGGACACTCCTTCCTGGCGGACCGGCAGCGGTATATCGCCCCACATCGAGCCGATCGTCTGCAGGACCGGGCCTTCGATCAGGCGCACGTCGACGACGTGAAGCGCTATGAGGGTGGAGTCGAAGATGGTGGACAGCTGGATCGCGTAGCCGGCGGCGGCGGAAGCCGCTTCCGAGCCATCGATGGGAACCAGGATGCGGTTGAACAAGCGCCCTCTTTCGCAGCAGCGACCGCCGGTTCGAAGCGCCAAGTTAGGAGTGCCCCGATGCCCGTGCAACAAGGTGGGCCTCCGCACCACACTTGCTTTGACAAGCATCGAGCCCTTCCCTAGCTTAGCGAATTCTTCCGTCCCCCGATGACCACCGCGAGCCCATGAAACCGATCCGCGAAGGCCTCACGTTCGACGACGTCCTCCTGGCGCCGCGCCACTCCGCCGTGCATCCGAAGGACACCGACGTGCGCACCCGCTTCGCGCGGGGCGTCCAGCTCAACATCCCGCTTGTTTCCGCGGCCATGGATACGGTCACAGGCGCCCGCATGGCGATCGCCATGGCCCGCGAAGGCGGCCTCGGCGTGCTCCACAAGAACCTCTCGATCGCGGACCAGGCCGCGAAGGTCGACCGGGTCAAGCGGTCGGAAAGCGGGATGATCCAGAATCCCTACACGCTCGGGCCGGACCGCCCGATCCGTGAGGCCCGGCGGCTGATGGAGACCCGGGGGGTCTCGGGAGTTCCGGTGGTCGACGAGAGCGGACGGGTGCAGGGGATCATCACGAACCGGGATCTGTTGTTCGAGGACGATGGCTCGCGCCTCATCCGCGACGTCATGACGGCGGAGAAGCTGGTGACCGCCCCGGCCGGAACGACGCTCGAGGGCGCCGAGGCGATCATGGGACGCCACAAGATCGAGAAGCTTCCGATCGTGGACGAGGCAGGGCGTCTCCAAGGCCTCGTCACGGTCAAGGACATCCTGAAGCGGCGGCGCCATCCCCGCGCCTCCAAGGACGACCGTGGCCGGCTGATCGCCGCTGCCGCGATCGGCATCGCCGAGGAGACGATGGACCGCGCCCATGCGCTTGCCGAGGCGGATGTCGACGTCCTCGTCATCGACACGGCCCACGGCCACTCCGAGAGCGTCCTCCGGCTGGTGGAGCGGGTCCGCGAGGCGTTCCCCGATACGCGGGTAGTGGCCGGCAACGTGGCCACCGCGGAGGGGGCGCGGGCGCTGGTCGAGCGCGGGGTGGACGCGGTCAAGGTCGGGATCGGTCCCGGATCGATCTGCACGACCCGCATCATCGCGGGGATCGGCGTCCCGCAGCTGACCGCGATTATGGACTGCGCTCGTGTGTGCCGCGATGCGGACGTCCCGTTGATCGCCGACGGAGGAGTCCGCTACACGGGTGATATCGTCAAGGCGATCGCCGCCGGCGCGGATAGCGTCATGATGGGCTCGCTGTTCGCGGGAACCGAGGAGTCGCCCGGCGAAACCATGCTTCTCGAAGGTCGCACGTTCAAAGTCTACCGCGGAATGGGGTCGGTGGGCGCGATGGCGGAGGGTTCGGGAGACCGCTACTTCCAGGAGCAGCCGGTGGAAGGCCGCAAGTACGTCCCCGAGGGGATCGAGGGCCGGGTTCCGTACAAGGGTCCCGTCGGCGAGACGGTCTTCCAGATGATCGGCGGCCTGCGCCAGGGGATGGGGTACTGCGGAGTGCCCGATCTCGAGGCCCTCCGCACGGAGACCGAGTTCATCCGGGTGACGATGGCGGGATTGATCGAGAGCCATCCCCACGACGTGGCGATCACGAAGGAGGCCCCCAATTATACCCGCTGACCCATCCATCGCGACCTCCGACGAGGCCATGCGCGCCGAGATCGAGACGTTCCTGGAGGCGCTCGAGCGCGCCGAATGGCTGGCTCTGTCCGGTCAGACGGAATCGGCGGGAGTGGAGGCGATCTACGACCGCCACCAGGCGCTGTTCGAGCCCGAGATGTTCCACGCGGTCGAGCCGCCGGCGGGAGACTCGCGCGACGACCTCCGGCGTGCGAATCTGCGCGAGTTCCTGGCGGAGGGGATCGAAGGCCATCGCACTCGCGACCTGCGCGACGCCTATCTGGCCGCGGAGGCCGCTGCCGTCGTGGAGGTGGATGGCGAGCAGATCCCGTACCGGAGGATGCCCGTGCGCATCCGGCAGGAGGCGGACCGGCGCGTTCGAGTCGCCCTCGACAAGGCCCGCGTCAAGACGGTGGAGGCGAAGCTGAACCCGATCAGCCTCGACATGACGCTCAGGCGACATGAGGTGGCATCGGAGCTGCTCGATACCGACTACGACGACTATTGTCGCCGGCTCTCGGGAGTGGATTTCGACGCGCTGGAGGCAACGACGTCGGCGCTCCTGGAGGAGACGGCCGCTCCCTACGACGACCTGCTCGCGCATTTTGGCCGCCGCGCTCTTCCAGGCCTGAATCTTCGCGAAATCTGGTCCCACGACCTGGCACGGCTTTTCCACGGCGAGGAGTTCGCCTCGCTCTTTCCGGGTGAGGCGATGGTCCCGGGGATCGACCGCATGGTGTCGGCCATGGGACTCGACCTCACCGCGGGGGGCCGCATCGAGCTCGACATCGAGGAGCGCGCGGCCAAGACCCCGCGCGCATTCTGCGCCACGATCCGTGTGCCCGAGGAAGTCAAGCTCGTCCTCCAGCCGTACGGCGGGCACGACGACTGGAGCACCTTTCTCCACGAGCTGGGCCACGCGCTCCACTTCGCCCACGTCGACCCCGCCCAGCCGCTGGAGTTCCGGCGCATGGGGGACAACGGCGTGACCGAGGGATGGGCGATGACGTTCGACCACCTCATGATGCTGCCGGCCTTTCTGCGCCGCGTCGTCGGAATATCCGATCCGGAGGCATACCTGCGCTTCGCCGCCTTTCGCGAGATGGCGGCTCTGCGCCGCTACTCCGCGAAGCTCTCGTACGAGCGCTCACTGCATCGCGAGGGTCCCGGACCGGCGCGCGCCGCCGAGTACGTCGAGCGGCTCTCGGCGGCGACCCGCGCCCGGGCCCCCGAAGGGCTGTGGATCGAGGACGTCGACCCCCACTTCTACTGCGTCCGTTACTTGCGCGCGTGGATGTTCGCGGGCACGGTCCACGCCGCGCTGCGGGAGCGGTTCGACGAGGACTGGTTCCTGAACCCGCAGAGCGGGCCGTTCCTGCACGAGCTCTGGTCTTTAGGGCAGGAAGGTCGGGTAGAGGACCTCGCGCGCGAGCGCCTCGGCGTCCCCGCCCTGGGTTTCGGCCCGCTGATGGAAATGATCGATGAGCGCATCTGAGTGCCCTGAGCCGGATCCGCGCCGCTTTGCCGGCGGCCGGGCCGTTCCTGGCCCTCGCCCTCCTCCAGCCCGCGGCCGCCCAGCCTGAGCCGGACTCGGCCTTCCAGCTGACCGCGTTTGCCGGTGCCCTCGGCGTGGGCGAGGATTTCGCCCTGAACGCCGAGGGGCATTGGACCGCCGTTGCCGGCGCCCGAGCCGGCTGGCGCCCCACGCCCCAGGTGACGCTGTCCGGCGAAGCGTGGTCGACCGACGGATCCCTCCGCGCCGTGGGGGCTTTCGCCACGCTCCGCCCCTGGACCGGCCGGGGCTGGCCCGTCGACCTCGCGTTCGACTTCGGCCTGGAGTCGATCGACGGCAACGACGACGAGGACCGCGGCCCGGCCTTCGTGTTCGGGCTCGGGGTGGAGCGCCCGTTGGGGGGTCGCGGGGTGATCGAGGCCGGCGCGCGCCATCACTTCCTCACCGTGGACGAAGAGGAGGTGGACGGGGTCGCCACCGGCCGCGACGCGGATCTGTGGGAGATCCGCGCGGGTGTCTCGCTCCTCCTCGGGGGGGCACGGTGACGAAGGCCGAATCCGTGCGAGAGGCCGGGGCGGTGGATGCCGGCGCCGTGCCCACCGCCCAGACGCGCATCGTGCTCGTCCGCCACGGGCAGACCGAGTACAACCGCGAGGGCCGCTGGCAGGGATCGGGCACCGACGTGCCGCTGAATGACGGGGGTCGAGCCGAGGCCGAGCGCGTGGCAGAGGTGCTCGCCGAGCGGTTCGGTGGCCGGGTCACGGCCGTGTACACCTCCGACCTAGAGCGGGCCCTGGAGACCGCCCGGATCGTGGCCGCGCGGTTCGGCCTCGAGGTCGTGGACGAACCCGCCCTCCGCGAGTTGTCCCACGGCATCTGGGAGGGCCGCACCCACGCCGAGGTCGAGGCCCGCTGGCCGGAAGAGCTCGCGGCGTACCAGGCCGACCCCTACCACGTGCAGCGCGGGGGCGGTGACAGCTACGAGGATCTGGAGGCGCGGCTCTGGCCGGCGCTCGAGCGGTTGGCGGACCGGCACCGCGGGGAGCGAATCGTGGCGGTAAGCCACGGCGGCCCGATTCGCCTCGCGTTGTGCCGGATCCTAAATTTCCCGTTGAATGACCGTGACGCGCTCGGCGTCGTTAACGGCGCCTGGTTCGAGGTCTCTCGCTCGCCTGCCGGTTGGTCTCTGGTCCAGCGTGGAGGTCAGAACTGATGGGCGTTCGAGTTTGAAGAAGGATCCTGTACCTATGAAACCATTGCTGCTCGTGATCCTCGCCTGCCTGTCGCTGGCCGCGCCCGGCTCGGCCCAGGAGACTCGGATCGAGGTTCCCTATACTCGCATCACGCTGCCCAACGGCCTGACAGTCCTCCTTCACGAGGACCGTGCGATTCCGATGCTCAGCGTGAACGTATGGTACCATGTTGGCTCCGGGCGCGAGACCCCCGGCCGAACAGGTTTCGCTCACTTGTTCGAGCACATCATGTTTGAAGGTTCGGGCCACGTTCCCGAGGGCGAGTTCGACCTTCTGCTCGAAGCGGCGGGCGGCTACGCCAATGGCTCGACGAACACCGACCGTACGAACTACTGGGAAAACGCCCCTTCCAACGCGCTCGAAGTTGCGCTTTACCTGGAGTCCGATCGCATGGGTTTTCTCCTCGACGCGATGTCGCCAGAAAAGGTTGACGGCCAGCGCGACGTGGTGAAAAACGAGCGTCGACAGTCGTACGAAAACCAGCCCTATGGAATGGCGTCCATCCTCCTCGACGAAAACCTCTATCCCGAGGGCCATCCCTATCACTGGCCGACGATCGGCTACATGGACGACCTGACGGCAGCAAGCTACCAGGACGTGGTTGATTTTTATCAGCGCTACTACGCCCCCAGCAACGCCTCGCTGGCGATCGCGGGGGACATCGATATCGAGGAGACGAAGGCTTTGGTGGAGAAGTGGTTCGGCGACGTGGCGCATGGCCGATCCGTTCCGCCGATCGATCCACCCGCCGCTGCGATCGACGGCGAGAAGGAGATCGTGCTGGAGGACCAGGTGCAGCTGCCCCGCCTTTACGCGTGCTGGCTCACGCCCGCTTCCTACACCCCCGGCGACGCCGAGCTCGGCGTTCTTGCCAACGTCCTCGCGGGAGGCAAGAACAGTCGGCTTTACAAGCGACTTGTATACGATCTTCAGATTGCGCAGGACGTCACCGCGTTCCAGGATTCTCGCGCTTTGAAGTCCGACTTCTGCATCGTGGCCACCGCGCGCTCGGGACACGGTCTGGTCGAACTCGAGGTGGTGGTCCAGGAGGAGATCGACAGGCTCCAGGCCGAGGGGCCGACCGAGCACGAGGTCCAGCGCGCGGTCAACCAATACGAGGCGTCGTTCCTCGACGGGCTGGAACGGATCGGCGGCTTCGGGGGCAAAGCCGACCGCCTCAACGCCTACCTGTTCGCGACTGGGAATCCCGACTGGTTCCAAGAGGATCTCATGCGGTACAGGGCACTCGATCCCTCGGACATCAGGGCTGCGGCAACGACGTATCTCGACGGGAACCGTCTGATCCTGAGCGTTGTCCCCGAAGGCCGGCGCGACTTGGCCGTTGTTCGCGAGGCCTCGTGATGCGCGGCGTCGTGCGCGTGGTCGCGAGTCTCGGGCTCGTGATGGGAGCGGGTGGGGGCGCGTTAGGACAGGTGCCCGACCGGAGCACCCCGCCAGAGCTCGGCCCACCGCCGCGACTCGACTTGCCGGATATCCAGCAGTTTACGCTGGCCAATGGTTTGCCTGTCCTCCTCATGGAAAGTCACCGCGTTCCGGTCGTGGAAGTCGTGCTGGTAGTTCAAGCCGGAGCAGCGGACGAGCCGAAAGGGAAGGAGGGTCTGGCGTCGATGACCGCGGCGATGCTGGACGAGGGGGCAGGGTCGCGCACGGCGCTCCAAGTCGCTGACGCCATCGATTTCCTAGGTGCCACTCTCGCGACGAATGCAGGGCATCATTCGACGGTCGTCACCTTGCATACCCCTCTCTCCAAGCTGGCCGACGCGCTTTCGATCATGGTCGACGTTGCGCTCCGGCCTACGTTTCCGGCCGAGGAGCTGGAACGCCAACGAGCCGAGCGCCTGACGACGCTTCTCCAGTGGCGCGACGAACCTAGCGCGATCGCCTCGGTTGCCTTCGCCGATGCACTGTACGGATCCGGGCACCCCTACGGGCACCCGACGATGGGGAGTTCAGTCAGCGTAGCGGGGCTCGCGGCCGAGGACCTCCGAGCCTTCTATGCCGCGCGATTCAAACCGGGTGCCGCTACTCTCGTCGTAGCGGGGGACGTGACGCGCGCGAGCCTCGAGCCGCTCCTTGCCGGCGGCTTCGGCGGTTGGCCGACAGGAACGGCCTCCCCGGGAGAGCTCCCGGCGGCGACCCAGATCGAGCGGCGAGAAATCTGGATCGTAGACAAGCCGGGTGCGGAACAGTCGGAGATCCGCATCGGCCGGATCGGTGCCGACCGGTTGACCGAGGATTACCACGAGATCGTCGTCATGAACACCATCCTGGGCGGGTCATTCACGTCGCGCCTCAATCAGCGCCTGCGCGAGGAACGCGGCTACAGCTACGGGGCGTACTCCGAGTTCGTCTTCCGGCCTGCGCCGGGACCGTTTGTGGCCCAGGCGGCGGTCCAGACTGTGGTCACCGACTCGGCCCTCGCGGTATTCATGCGGGAGATTTCCGGAATCCTCGAGCGCGTGTCTGAGAGCGAGCTCCAACGCGCGAAGAACTATGCGGCGCTAGGCTATCCTCAGAACTTCGAGACCGTAGCATCGACTGTCGACGCGATGACCGAGATCGCCATGTACGACCTGCCGCGCGACACCTTCGACCGATTCATCGACGAGATCATGGGAGTGACCTCGGAGGACGTGGAGCGTGTGGCCCGGAGGTACCTGGACCCGGATCGCGTGGCGATCATCGTGGTCGGCGACCGCTCTGCGATCGAGCCGGGGATTCGGGCCCTGAACCTGGGGACCGTACATGTGATGACGATCGCGGACGTGCTGGGCCCCGCCCCGGAGCTCGGCGAGGACCCCCGGGGGCGCTAGGCCGGGCCCCGGGGCAGAGTCCCCCTCACGACTTGAGCTTGTACCCCACCCGGAACAGGTGCACGGTCCAGGCGAACAGCCCGGCCGCGAGCGCGCTAGAGAGGACCAGCGACCAGCCGGGGCTCGCGTCCGCAACCCCGAGCACGCCGTACCGCAGGCCGTTGATCATGTAAAAGATCGGGTTGAACATCGACACGCCGCGCCAGAACGGCGGCAGCATGTGGATCGAGTAGAACACCCCGCCCAGGAACACGAGCGGGGTGATGAGGAAGTTCAGTAGCAGCATCACGTGGTCCCACGACTCCGCCCACAGCGCCATCACCAGCCCCGCGCACGAGCATAGCGCCGAGACCACGATCAGAAACGCCAGCGCGGTCCACGGATGAAGGATCGGCAGATCTGTGACGACGATCCCTACGCCGAGGATCAGGATCCCGACGATGAGCCCGCGGACCATCGCGCCCAGCGTGTACGCGAGCACGACTTCCCAGTACGACAGCGGGGCGATCAGGAGGTCGTTGATGTACTCCTCGTGCTTGGCGACGAACAGGGACGACGAGGAGTTCGCGTAGGCGCTCGTCAGCACGCCCATCATGGCCAGCCCGGGGAGGATGTACTCGGTGTACGGCCAGCCGTCGATCAGCTGGATGCGCGAGCCGAGCGCCTCGCCGAAGATGAGGATGTAGAGGAGCGCGGAGAGGATCGGTGGGAAGACGGTCTGCCGCCAGAGGGTCAGGAAGCGGCCCACCTCGCGGCGGGTGAGCGTCCAGAACCCGATCGCCCATTCGCGACTATACCTCATGCAGCTCCTCCTCGGGCGCGCCGGCGGTGTCGGTGCCTCCCGGCGAGTCGGCCTCGGGGGCGGATTCGATCGTGCGCCCGGTGAGCTGCACGAACACCTCCTCGAGGCTCGACTCCTTGATCCGCACCTCGGTGATCTTGAGGTCCCGCGCGTAGAGGCCGTTCAGCACCTCGGCAACGATCTGGCGCGGGTGCGCCGCGCGGATGACGACCCGGTCGCCTTCGACGAAATGATCGCGGGACGTCACCGCGTCCGGCAGGGCGCCCGGCGGCTCGGTGAGCCGGATCTCGAGATGGCGCTCCCCCCCGGCCTGGACCAGCTCGTCGGGCGATCCCTGGGCGACGATCCGCCCCTGGTCGATGATCGCCACCTCCTCGCACAGCTCCTCGGCCTCCTCGATGTAGTGGGTGGTCAGGAGGATCGTCTTGCCTTCGGCGTTCAGCTTCCGCAAGTAGCTCCACAACGCGCGACGAAGCTCGACGTCCACGCCCGCGGTCGGTTCATCGAGGATCAGGATGTCGGGCTCGTGGATCATCGCCTTGGCGATCAAGAGCCGCCGCTTCATCCCGCCCGAGAGCTTCCAGATCTTGTCGTCGGCCTTCGACGAGAGGCCGAACCGCTCGAGCAGCGAATCCGCGCGCCGGCCCGCCTCCTTGCGCGGGATGCCGTAGTAGCCCGCTTGGAGGATCAGGATCTCCCGGACCGGGAAAAAGCGATCGAAGTTGAACTCCTGCGGGGCGAGGCCGATCCGGCGCCGAGTCAAGCGGTACTCCTCGACCACGTCGCGCCCCAGAACGCGCACCTCGCCCTCGGTGAACGTGACCAGCCCGGTGAGTATGTGGATGGTCGTCGACTTTCCGGCGCCGTTGGGACCCAGCAGGCCGAAGAACTGGCCGCGGCGGATCGTCAGGTCGATGCCATTCAGCGCACGGACCCGGCCGTACGTCTTGGCCAGGCCTCGGATCTCGATCGCGGGGTGGTCGCCTTCCGGGGAGCTGGGCATGGACTCGGGAACCTAGAGGTGGCACTGCAGCCCGGCAACGCGGCGCGGAAAGTGCGCTCCAGTTATCCTACGGGCCGATGATTCCTGACAATGCTCCCCTGCGCATCGCGATCGGCGGCCGGATGCAGGTCGGCAAGACGACCGCCGCCGATCGGCTCGTCGACCGCCACGGCTTCGTCAAGTACGCGCTGGCGACCCCGATCAAGGAGATCGCCCGCAGCGACTTCGGCTGGGACGAAAGGAAAGACGCGCGCGGCCGTCGGCTGCTCCAGGAGATCGGCACGGTCGGCCGGCACTACGACCGCGACCTCTGGCTGGACCGCTTCGCCGCCCACCTCGCCGCCGACGACCCGCCGCGCGCCGTTGTCGACGACCTGCGGCTCGCGCGCGAGGAGGAGTATCTCACGGGCCTGGGGTTCGTCTGTGTGCTTGTGACCCGCCCTGCGCGGTTGATCCCCGCGGCAGCTGGGGATGGAGACACGAGCGATCACGAGACCGAGACCGAGATCGGGCAGGTCGAGGTGGACGCACAGATCGACAACTCGGGGTCGTTCGAGGATCTGTACGAGCGGCTGGACCGGCTCGTCGCCGATCTGGAGGCCGGGCGGTCATGAGGTGGGGTAAGTTGCGCATCGGGCTCGGGTTCTCGCTCGGGGTATCGCTCACCCTCGCGGGACCGACCGCGCTCCGCGCCCAGGAGGGCACGCACCCGCCGGTGTCGGTCGGCGCGACGCGGGTCGAAGAAGCGCCCGATATCGACGGGCGGCTCGACGAGGCGGTCTGGGGCCTCGCCGAGGTGGCGACCGGCCTCAGGCAGCGGGAACCGAGCGAAGGCGAACCGGCCTCGGAGGAGACCGAGGTCCGCGTCCTCTTCACGGAGTCCGCCCTGTACGTGGGTGTCACGCTCCGGGACCGCGAGCCCAATGGGATCGTCGCCCGCACGTACGACCGGGACGGGCTGGCCGGGTTCGGGGGTTTCGGGGGGGGGCTCGAGGGAGTCCCCGACGACGCGTTCGCGTTCGTGCTCGACACCTACCACGACCACCGCAACGCGTACCTGTTCATGACCAACCCGCTCGGCAACCTCACCGACGCGCTGATCGAGAACGAGGGCGCGGACGTGAACGTGGACTGGGACGGGGTCTGGGACGTGGCCGCCCGCCGGACCGATGACGGCTGGTCGGCGGAGTTCGAGATCCCGTTCTGGACGCTCAAGTTCCACGATGACCCCCGCACCTGGGGCTTCAACTTCACGCGCGTGATCAAGCGTCGCACCGAGGAGTCCCTGTGGGCATCGTACGGGCGCGACAATGGCGGCCTGTTCAAGATCGCGCGCGCCGGCGAGCTCCACGGTCTGGCGGATCTTGATCGCCCGGCGGATTTCCAGCTCAAGCCCTACGCGCTGGGCGAGGGGCGCCGTGCCGACCACGAGGTCGACCCGTTCGACGAGGGCCTCGAGCTCAAGGTCGGCGGCGACGCCAAGTGGGGGTTGGACGAGAACTGGACGCTGGATCTGACCGCGAACACGGACTTCGCTCAGGTCGAGGCCGACGTCGCGCAGATCAACCTCACCCGCTTCAGCCTGTTCTTCCCCGAGAAACGCGGGTTTTTTCTCGAGAATGCGGGGATCTTCGAGTTTGGGAGCCGTGGATTCGGCGGACCGCCGTCCCTGCTGCTCTTCTTCAGCCGACGGATCGGGATCTCGCCGGAAGGCGAGGTGCAGCTGCTCGGAGGAACGCGGCTGACGGGCCGCGTCGGACCGTGGTCGGTGGGGCTGCTGGACGTCGTGACCGCGGAAGACGCGGGGCAGCCAAGAACGAACTGGAGCGTCGCGCGCGTGCGGCGAAACGTCGGCCGCCGATCCCAATGGGGCGCGATCGTCACGGCGAAGAGCCCGGGGGATGGCGAGACCGCCGGCTCG
>DASQEN010000302.1:0-1829 GCA_035633635.1 Gemmatimonadota bacterium
GAACCGCGCGCGTGACTGTGGACACCGCCCATAGTGTCGCCGCGCGCCCGAGCGTCCACCGCTCCTGAACGGCACGACTGTGAGCGGTCACCTGCGCGAGAACGTGCGGACTGAAGTCCCGGCTGATACACGGGAAGAGTGAGATACTCGATCCATGTCCAGCATTCGCATCTTCATCGTGCCCTTCATTGTTCTGGGCGCCGGGTGCACCTCGACCAAGGAGAGGGCCCCCTCCCGCGCCGCCGCGTAAAAAATCCCCTCCTGCCGGAGGAGGGCAGGTGACGGGGTGGTGGGAGCAAGCGCTTACTTGACGGCTCCCCGAAATCCGCGCAGGATTTGCGTCCATGGGCGAGTCGCACGAGGAAATGCTTCGTCACTACGAGCCGGGCGGACTTCTGCCGCGAATCGTGGCGGGGTTGCAAGCTCTCGGCAAGGACCTGGACTCGGTCACGCACGAAGATCTCGCGCCGGCCGACGAGTTTCACTCCGCGGGACGTTCGGCCACGCGCGCATTGGTGGAGCTTGCAAAGATTCCGCCAGGATCGCGAGTGCTCGACGTGGGCAGCGGGTTGGGCGGCCCGGCGCGTTACCTCGCCGCAACTTTGGGTTGCGACGTGACAGGCATCGATCTCTCGCCTGAATTCTGCGGGGTGGCCAACGCCCTTTCTCGGATGACGCGGTTGTCCGATCGCACCCGCTTTCAGGCGGGTGATGCCCTGGAGCTTCCGTTCGCCGCGTCCAGCTTCGACGTGGTGTGGACGATACAAATGCAGATGAACATCCGGGACAAGCGCCGCCTGTATTCCGGAATCGCCCGGGTACTCAGGCCGGGCGGGCTGTTCGTCTGCCAGGAAATCTGCGCGGGGAACGGCGAGCCGATCGAGCTTCCGGTCCCATGGGCGAGCCGCCCCAACCAGAGCCATCTGGCCGATGCGGAATCCCTCCGCGGGTTGATCCGCGGTGCAGGTCTCCTGGAGCGCACCTGGCGCGACATTACCGCCGACATCGTGGCGGCGCGCAAGGCACAGCAGGCGAAGGCGCAAGCGTCGGGTGCGAGCGGCTCCAGCGCCCCTCCTCCGCTTGGAATGCATCTCGTGCTGGGAGAACAGGCAGCCGTCAAGATGAGTAACTCCGGGCGCAACACCGACGCCGGGCGCACGGTGTTCATCCAGGGCGTATTCGACAAGCCTGGCTAGTGGTCCGATCCGCTGATCCCGCTGGAAAACTCGGCCGAAAATCAAAGGCCCCGCGCGACGCTGAAACGGGAGGCAAATCGATCGCTTGTCGTCCGTTGTTCACAGGGAGTGATCTCGGCGATCGCGCGTTCGGACGCAAAGGAGTTGCTCGGCGATCAACGCGGTGATCTTGTGGCAGCGTGGCTCGTCGAGGGCGACCGCCGATTACCGTCACGATCGCCGATGGCGTACGTGCCGAGCTCCAGCGCAGGGTGCGCGCCGCAACGTCCGAGCAGCGAGCTGCGGCGGCTTCAGCTAGAGGTCGCAGATCGCGGTGACCTTCGGGCGAAATTCGGGGTCCGGACTGTGGAACCACTGCTCCGTCTTGTGAGGCTTCACCTCGAGGCCGGCCAAGATCCGCTGCACGCTGCTCCAGCTGATGTCTGGCACGATGCCGCGACGAATCACCTCGTCCATCAACTCCTCGATGGTGCGCGTCGTCTTGCCATCCTCAGGTGTTTCGTTCGGTCGAACGATCAACTCACACGCCCGCGCGACGATCTCGAGACGCTGCACGGGGTGAACTTCGGTGCGTGGCCGGGACGAGGTCGGTCCTCGAGTACGGCGAGTCCGTCACGAAGGAAGCGGAGACGC
>DASQEN010000303.1:0-20965 GCA_035633635.1 Gemmatimonadota bacterium
CTCTCCTCCCTGCGCACCCGCTTGCGACGGCGGGGGGACTTTCCTTCCATCTTGGCGAGCGTCTTCTTGATGTTCGCTTCGACCGCGGCCTGGTCGACCTTGCGACGACGACGCCGGCGGCGATGGCGACCGGTCGGGCGATCGCCGGTCTCTGCCTCCGCGATCTCCTCGGGTTCCGTCCCCTGCTGGACAACTGTCGTCACTTCCGCCTCGGGCATAGTCTTCGTCTTGGCCTTCTCTACGCGCCGCGCTTTTTTACCTTCTTCGAGTTTCTTCTTCTTCTCCTCCTCGGCGTGCTTGACCGCTTCTTTTTCCTGGTCGAACTTGCCTCGAATGCGCTCGATCGTCTCTTCGTCGATCGAGGACATGTGGTTCTTCACCGGGAGATCCATCTCCCGGAGGAGATTGACCATCGCCTCACTCGACACATCGAATTGACGCGCCACTTCG
This sequence comes from Gemmatimonadota bacterium, assembly GCA_035633635.1. Classification (GTDB taxonomy): domain Bacteria; phylum Gemmatimonadota; class Gemmatimonadetes; order JACCXV01; family JAHWKZ01; genus JAICNR01. The sequence goes on from DASQEN010000303.1 coordinate 451, forward strand.
TATACACGGATCTTCGCCACTAGCCTTGCTCCCCTCCTCGCCGTTCTTTCTCGCTTGATAGCGCAGCCGAGACGATCTGCGATACTCCGGCCGCGATGTTCGGATCCGTCACCGACAGCACCGCCACTGCGGGCTTGCCGGCCAAATCACCCAGCTCGTCCTTCGTCCAACCTCCGTAGATCGCGACGCCGCTCGTCCGCCAGCGATCGAGCAACGCCTCGCCGCGCCGATCCGACAGGTCATCGGCGATCCAAATCGCGCGAGCGCGACCCTCGCGCACACAGGCCCGCGTGAGAGCGATCCCGATGACGATCCGCCCGGCCTTGCGCGCCAGCCTCAGCAGCCCGGCGACGCGTGGCTTGAGCGGTTCCGGGATCCTCTCAACCTGCGCTTGGTTCTCCGTTCTCTTCGCCTTTCTCTTCTTCTATCGCCTCAGCTTGGGGCTCCACTATTCCTGCTTCCTCGGCGACCGCCGGCTCCTCGGACGGGCTCTCGATATACTCGCCTGTTTCCTCGTCCCACTCTTCGTCGACTTCGACGGTGAGCTCGTCGATCATGCGCATCAGAACGTTGACCGTCGTGTCGTCGATCCCGGGAATGCCGAGCAGGTCCTCACGCTCCAGGTTGATGATGTCTTCGAAGGTGCCGTATCCGGCCGCCGAAAGGGCCGTAACCGATGCAGGGGTGACGCCCGGAACCTCGCTCAGCGGGAAGTCCTCGCCGCCCGCCGCGGCCTCGGCCATGGCTTCGGCCCTGGAAGCCTCGGTCGGCTCCGGCTTCCGACCGAACAGGATCTCCTCCTCCTTGGCCAGGTACTCCTGCTTGCTGACGAGATCGATCTTGTAGCCGGTGAGTTTCGAGGCGAGCCGGACGTTCTGCCCCGAGCGTCCAATCGCCAGCGAAAGCTGGTCCTCGGCGCACACCACGGTCGCCCGCCTCTCGGTCGAGCGCTCGATCGTCTCTTCCGATTCCGCCGCTTCCTCGGATCCCGTCTCGGCTTCCGCGCTCTTCACGGCTTCGTGCTCGACCGCTGGCTCCTCCACCTCGGGCACCGCGCTCTCCTTGCGAGCCTCGCGACGCGCTCGCGCGACCTTCGAGGCCTCCAGCGCCGCGGCGGTCTCCTCGGGACTGGCCGGCTGGAACGGCGCCGGCGCGGCCGTGGGACCGCGGAAGCGGGGCTTGGACTGGAACGGAGAGCCGCGTAGCTCGGAGAACAGCCCGCCGTCGTCCACCTCCCCGCGTTCGTGAAGGATGATCTTGTACACATCGGCCGGCGACAGCGACTGGGCGATGAACTGACGCGAGTCGTCGGTCCAGGGGACGATGTCGATCCGCTCGCCGCCCAGCTCGCTTACCACCGCCTGCACCCGGCTACCCTTAAGCCCAACGCACGCCCCCACGGGATCCACGTGCTGGTCCCGCGACCACACCGCGATCTTCGAGCGGCTGCCGGGTTCCCGCGCGATCGCTCGGATCTCGACGATTCCCTGGTAGACCTCGGGGACCTCCAGCGCAAACAGTGCCTTCACGAAGTCGGGGTGGGTCCGACTGAGGATCAGCTGCGGACCCTTGGTCGATTCCTTGATGTCGAGCAGCAGCGCGCGAACAGTCTCGCCCTGCCGCAGGTATTCCCGCCGAACCTGCTCGCGAGCCGGCATGATCGCTTCGGTCCGCCGATCGAGGAAGACGAGGGCATTGCCGCGGTCGACCTGCTGGACGGTGCCCGAAACGAGCTCCCCGACCCGGCCCTCGTACTCCTCGCGGATCCTGTTGCGCTCCTCTTCCCTCACCTTCTGGATGATCATCTGCTTCGCGGCCTGGATGGCGTTGCGGCCGAACTTGCGGAAGTCGAGCGGGATCTCGGCGATCTGACCGGGCTGAGGATCTCCGTCTCCCCAAGGCTCGTTGACGTAGGGCAGCGCCTTCGCCTGCTCCACCGTCATCTGCCTGGACGGATCCTCGAGATGCTCGTCGTCCTCAACGATTTCCTTCAGCAGATAAATGCTGATCTCGCCCGAGGCCGGATCGACGAGGATGTCTGCGTTGGCTTCCGCGCCATGGTTTCTGCGCACGGCAGCGAGCATGCCGGCCTTGACCAGCTCGATGACTTCGCTCTTGTCGATCGCCTTCTCGCGCGTGAGCTGACCGAAGGCTTCCAGGATCTCCATCGCCATGTCCGTCGTGACTCCTATTCGATCGGTTCTACCATCTGACGTGGAGCCTTGCGCGCGCGATTTCGTCCTTCGCGAACGTCCACCGCTCCTCTCCGTCCCGGACCACGATCTGGAACCCCCGCTCTCCGTCCTCCACTTCCTCGAGCGTTCCCACGTACTTCTTCCGGCCATCGCGCTTCGCGTAGAGCCGCACATCCAGCTCGTGCCCGACGAACCGCTCGAAGTGCGCCCGCCGGGTGAGCGGCCGGTCGATCCCGGGGCTCGATACCTCGAGGACGTACCGCTCCGGAACCGCACCAGAGAGCTCGAGCTCCGCCTCCAGCAGTCGCGAGAGCCGGGCGCACTCGTCGAGGGTGATCCCCTCTACCGTGTCCACGTAGGCACGCACGACCGGACGGCCGTGCGATCCGGCGACCTGCAGCTCGACCAGCTCGGCGCCCGCCTGCTCGACGATCGACTCGACCACGGCGATCAGGCGGCTTGGGTCAGGCATGGCTCTCGACGGCCGCGGAAGAAAAAAAGTGGGGTTTTCGCCCCACTTCGAATCGAATATACCCCATAATTGCCCCGCGGCAAACCCTCGAGGCAGGGTATCGATCCCTTCCGCGTCTATCGAACTTCGCTGGCGTAGCCCGCCACGGCCAGCATCCTACCCCCGCCGCCGCGCTCGCGACGGTAGGAGTGCAGGCGCTCGTCGCATGAGGTACAGAGCGGCGAGGAAGATATGGCCTCCGGCGGAACGCCAGCCGCCTCCGCCTGCACGGTCAGCGCCGCGCGCAGATCGACGCGCGCCGAACCCTCGCCGCCCTCTTGCAGCCAGGCCCGCGGGCGCTCCCCTGCCTCCGTCGCGCCGAGCGCCTCCACGACCTCCCCACCGACCGGATAGCAGCAGGGCCCGATGGCGGGACCCCACCAGGCTCGGATCTCCCCCGCAGCAACCCCGAGGTCGCGCTTCAGCGCCTCCACCGCCCGCGGCACGATCTCCGACGCTACGCCCCGCCAGCCGGCGTGGAGCAGGGCCACCACTCCACGTTCCGGCGCCGCCAGGAAGGCCGGTACGCAGTCGGCGATCCCGACGGAAAGGAGAACCCCGCTGCGCGACGTGAGAAACCCGTCGTAGCTCGCCACCCGGACCGTGGCCAGCGCCCGTCGGCCCCCGGGCTCCGGCACACGCACCCCGTCGGCGTGGAACAGCCGGGCCCCATGGACCTGGGACCCGCCCACGACGAGATCAAACCGGTCGGCTGCCCAGGCGCGCAGCGCGCGATAGGCGGCCGCTACCTCCCGCGCCGGCGTCTCGGTGTTCCGGCCGAAGTCCAGCCCGCGCGCCGTGACCGCCGCCGTTAGACCCACCGCGAACGCGGATTCGAACCGCGGCAGATCCCCCTCGATGAACCGCTCGCGGACAGTGCTGGAAGACACGCCCGGCGCGCTCAGGAGTCTTCCGTGGCGGCTTCGGCCCCCGGCTCGCGAGCCGGTGGCGGGAGCACGCGCACGCTCGGCATCTGCTCCACCCTCAACGACAACTGGGGGTACGGGATCCCGATCCCCGCTGCGTCCAGCGCCAGCTTGATCTTCTCCAGGTACTCGGACTCCAGCGGGAGCTCCTGGTGCGGATTCTTCAACCAGAAGCGAAGCTCCATGTTGACCGACGAGGCCGCCAGCTCGGTCACCGCAACCTCCGCCGGGGGCCGCTCGCGCACACGGTCGTCGCCCCGCACCAGTTCCAGCACCACCTCGCGGGTGTGCCCCATGTCGGCATCGTACGCGATCCCAAAAGCGATGACCGTCCGCAGCGAGGCCTGCATCGTGTGGTTGATGATCTTGTTGTTTACGATGTTCTGGTTGGGGATGATGACGACCTTGTTGTCCCCGGTATGGATGCGGGTGGAGCGGAGTGTGATCTTCTTCACCTGACCGAACTCCCCGTCGGCCTCTACCCGGTCGCCCACCCGGAACGGGCGATCCCACAGGATCGTCACTCCGGCGATGAAGTTCGCCAGCGTGTCCTTGGCCGCGAAACCGAGCGCCAGGCCGGCCACCCCCAGGCCGGCCACCAGGCTGGTCACGTTGAGTCCCAGCTGATCGAGCGACAGGATCACCCCGAAGCCCAGAATCGAAAACTTCGCGACCGACTCCAGTAGGTTCCGGGCGTCTTCCTCCAGGCGCGATCGCTCGAACACGGGACGCAAGGTAGCCCTGACGACCAGATACACGCCGAAGAACACCGCCAGCACCGCGACGGCGACGACGGCCTGGAAGGCGAAGCGGATGAGGTCCTCGCGGAACTCGCCGGCCAGACGCCAGACGTCATCGAACGAGCGTACCTCGGTGACCCGCTCGACCGCCCTCCCGAGCTGACCCAGCGCGGCGGTTGTGTCGGGGGGGGTCGGCGAGTCCTGACCGCCGCCGGGGAGACCGGGAACCTGCATCAGTCCGCCACGCGGTACCGCACGATGTGCCACAGGGCCGCCACGCCGTCACGCCAGGTGATCTTCTTCCCCTCCGTATAGTCCCGTCCATGATAGGCGATGGGGGTCTCGTATACGCGGAAGCCGTACCGGGCGACCTTGGCCGTGAATTCCGGCTCGAAGCCGAAGCGATCGGAGCGCAGAGTACCGATCCCCTCCAGCACCTCGCGGCGGAAGACCTTGTAGCAGGTCTCCATGTCGGTCAGGTTGAGGTTCGTCAGCATGTTCGACAGGAGGGTCAGCGTGCGGTTTCCGAGGTAGTGCCAGAACAAGAGCACGCGCTGCGGCCCGCCGGTGAAGCGAGACCCGTATACGACGTCCGCCAGCCCGTCCAGGATCGGCCGCAGCAGGTCGTCGTAGTCCTGCGGGTCGTATTCGAGATCCGCGTCCTGGACGAGCAGGATCCGCCCTCGCGCTTCCGCGAAGCCGCGGCGAAGCGCGGCGCCCTTGCCGCGGTTCTCCGGCTGGAACAGGACCCGCACCCGGGCAGGCTCCCCGGATGGGCCGCGCACGACTTCCTCCCCGCGATCGATGGACTCGAGGTACTCGCGCGAGCCGTCGATCGAGGCGTCGTCGATCACGACGATCTCCTTGTCGTGAGATGTCGCCGCCACGCGCGCGATGATGACCTTGATCGTCCCCGCCTCGTTATAGACCGGGATCACGACCGACAGCAGCGGCGCGTCCCCGTTCATACCCGACCGTCCATTCCCGCAGGCGCGACATGCGTCACATCGTCCTCCGGGGTCGTCGTGCGATTGAACAGGGGCTTGAGAAGCGGAGGCGTCATCAGCGTGGTGCCCATGACCATGATCAGGATCGCCGAGAAGACGTCCTGGGACAGGATTCCGCCAAGGAGCCCGAGCTGGGCGAAGATCAACCCCACCTCGCCGCGCGGAATCATGCCGACTCCCACCGCCAGCCGGTTGAGCTTCCGCCAGAAGACCGCGAAGCCCGCTGCGACCTTGCTCAGAACCGCGATCACGAACAGCGCACCGCCGATGATCAGGATCTCATGGTTGGCCGGGTTTCGCGGGTCGAGAATCGAGATGTCCACCGCGGCACCGATCGACACGAAGAAGAGCGGGGTGAAGACGTCCGCCACCGGCTTGATCTGCTCCACGATCGTGTCGAACTGGTTGGTCCGCGACAGGATCAGGCCTGCGGCGAACGCGCCCACGATGGGGGCGAGCCCTACCAGGTCCGCGAGGTATGCAAGCAGGAGCGCGAAGACCAGCGCGACGGTCACCAGGACCCCCCGCACGCGCATGCGGTTGACGAGCTCGAACAGCAATGGGGCAGTGGCAAGACCGATTGCCATGGCGGCGGCCAGGAAGCCTACCGCCAGGCCGAACAGCTTTCCCACGCCGACGAGCGAGACATGCCCGGTCTCGGCCAATCCCTCGACCACCGCCAGGATCAGCAGGCCCAGGACGTCGTCGATCACTGCTGCGCCGATGATGATCCGGGCTTCCGACGTGTTGATCTTTCCGATGTCGGTGAGCACCCTCGCGGTGATCCCAACCGAAGTGGCGGTAAGGGTGGCCCCGACGAAGACCGCCACCAGGCTGGCGCCGCCCTGGTAGAGGTGCCAGAACAAGTATCCGAAGAAAAACGGAAGGACGACTCCCACGACGGCGACCGTCAACGCGGCCGAGCCGACCCGGAACATCTCTCGGAGGTCGGTCTCGAGCCCGATCTCGAAGAGCAGGATCGCGACCCCGATCTCGGCCATCACATGAACGATCGACCCGTACGGATCAACCGGGTCGACGGGGACAATGCCCAGAACCGACGAGCCCACGACGACGCCCGCCACCAACTCGCCCAGCACGGCGGGTTGTCCGATGCGCTCGAACAGCTCCCCGGCAAGCTTCGCGGCCAGGAGGATGACGATGAGGATGTAGAAGAAGTGACCTACGTCGACGAGATGCGCGGTTCCTTCCATGACCTTCCCGGTTTCGAGTCACGGATCGTCAGTCGAGGAACAGGTACGGTCTCCAGCGCTTGTCGGGGATCGCCGAGTAGAATGTGATCTGGGTGTAGCGGTGAGGCCGGCGCGGAGGCCGCAGGAGCGGCATGTCCGCTTGCTCGGGAGTGCGGCTCCCCTTGCGATTATTGCAGCGGATGCATGCGCAGACGAGGTTGGTCCAGCTGTCGCTCCCACCCAGCGAGCGAGGCACGACGTGGTCGGTGGTCATGGGTCCTCTTCGCGTGGCGCAATACTGGCAGCGGTAACCATCCCGCTTGAGGACGTTGCGGCGGGTGAGCGCGACCGGCTGCCGGGGAGCGCGGATGTAGACGCTGAGTCGAACCACGGACGGGAGCGGAACAGCGCACGAAACCGACCGGACCACACCGTCGTATCGCTCGACGATCTCGGCCTTCCCCAACACGACGAGCACTACCGCCCGCTGCGCGTGGCACACGGTTAGCGGCTCGTAGTTCTGGTTGAGCACCAGGACCTTCTTCTCGAACAGCGGGCTCACGGCACTCGGTTCTCCGGCTCCTCCTGGATCTCGTACGAATAGTGGAGCGTGTCCACCCATTCCCCGAGCTTCCACGCGTCCAGGCTGACGATCTCCTCCCATGATGCGGAGATGAGGGTCCGGCCGTCGCGATCGCGATGGACCTGCAGCCGGCGCGAGGACAGGGGGACGTGGAGCTCTCCCGCGGTTTCGAGCAACGCGCGGTGCATCTCCGACTCGCCCGCGGCCTCGGACAGCCGGACGGTCTGCGACATCGCGTCCTCGAATCGCCAGGCCCGAATCTGCGGGGTGGCGTAGCGGCTCGCAATGTAGATGCCGCCTCCCAACACGGCCAACCAGACCAGCGCGCGGATCATGAGCAGCTCTCGGAGTTCCTCAAAATTCCTCCACGACGTGACGCAGGAGCTCCTCGGCGATTTTGTCGACGGCTCGCTGGATGCCGTCCTCGCGGGTCTCGCCGCGCTCCTCGCTGAATTCGCCCCACTCTCTAAGGGAGGCGTTCTCCCACAGGGTCTCCTCCTTCACCTGGTCCTCAAGACGGACATCCACCATCAACAAGACGCGTCGGCTGAAGACGTCGGGGTTCGCTGCCTGCCCCGGATCGTACGACAGCGCCTCCTCTTCGTAGCTCTTGACCGTGCCCACGACCACCAGGTCCGCATCCTCCTCTTCCCCGACGAGGCGCAGTCGGGATTGGTTGAGGAACTCCCCGATCACCCGCTCGGTGATCTGCTGGGTTAGCTGGAACTCGCGGGTTTCGTTCTCGAAGGTGGGGACATACACGGTGTCGAGATGGGCCGGGACCGGAGAGCGAAACGAGTAGCCGCATGCAGCGATCCCTGCGAGGACCAGCGTGGCCAGAGCACGCGCGGGAATCGGTGCTTTGCTACGGCAGCGGTGAAAACGCGGCATCCGTGACCTCCTCGTGTTCGCGAGTGACATCCAGGACGAGCCAGCGGCCCCGCGCATAGTCCCGCACCACCACCCGCATCGGGCTCTCCCTGCCATCCACGCGCTCGAACTCCTCGAATTCCGCCCGGTACGTCAGCTTCCCATCGCGGCCCTGCCGATACTCGACCAGGCGTCCATCGCGGACCGTCAGGGCGTGAAGCGCACCACCCTCCCAAATGTAAAGCGTCCGGCGGCCATCGTCGGTCTCGGACGCGACCCGGTCTGCCCGCTCCACCCAGCGTCCGACGTCGTAGGCACCCAGCAGGGCGCCCAGGACCTCCGGCGTGACCAGCGCCCTCTCACCGGTCAGCTCCGCGAAGCGCGGATCTCCAAGGCGCCCATGAAGGACCTCGTTCTCCCGCGGCAGCACGACCGTGAGCGTGTCGTCGAACAGGGCGAAGCGCAGGACCGGCGTGGATTGCGGTCCGAACACGTCCCCGCGGGCGGCGCGCGGATGGGCACGGTAGGACAACGCGCCCTCGCCCCGGAAGCGCCGGCCACCCTCGACCAGCGTCACGTCGAAGATGCGTTTGGTGCGGTCGATCGTGTCGTGTATGTCGGCGAGCTCGGCGATCAGGGGTCCCGGATCACGACCCGCCTCGAGCGCGCGTCCCGCCTCGCTGGTCAACGAGGCCACGCATCCCCAGGCGGCGGACGCAGCGAGCGCAGCGAGCGGGACACTCCACGCGCGCGCCAGGTTCACGGTCGGAGCTGCGCCTGGGCCTGCTCGATCTTCTGCGCCAGCACCGGGGCGTCGGCCCCCTCGAGCGCGGCTGCACGATTGTACCAGACGAGCGCTTCCTTGGATCGTCCGGCGGCCAGCAGCACGTCGCCCAGCAGCTCGTGGAGCGAGGCGGACTCCGGCGCGAGCCGGAGACTCCCGCGGTACACCTCCTCGGCGTCCGCCCATTTGCGTTGCCCCGCCAACGACTGGCCCAGGCCCTGCCAGGCGGGGACCGCCCTGAGGTCGATCCGCAGCGCGACGCGGAACTCGACCTCTGCCTCCTCGAAGCGATCGACCGCCAGAAGGGCGCATCCCGCTTCGACCCTGAGGTCGGCATTGTCGGGTCGCAGTGACGCGGCCGCCACCAGATGCCTGGCCACGGCGACATCATCCCCCTTCGACCTGTACATCGACACGACCAGACCTCGCAGCCCGAGGTCCTCGGGTGCGAGGTCGATCGAGCGCTCGTATAGGGTCAGCGCATCGGCGTTTCTTCCCGCGCGCGCGGCGGCGTTGCCTCGTAGCCGGTAGAACCTAGCCGCCGAGTCTGGCCGTTCCTTCGCCTCGGCCTCGATCCGGGCCGCGACCGGGGCCAGCAGCGCCTCCACCATCCCCGACTCGCGCAGGGAGAGCAGCACCTCGGCCAATTCCAGGCGCGGCAGCACGGCGCCGGGGTCGAGGCGCACGACGCGCTCGAGCACCGCCGCAGCCAGACGCTCGTCCCCCCGTCGCCGCGCCTCGAGCGCGAGGTGGAACAGGCTCTCGCTCGTGATATCCGAATCGAGCTGGCCGGATTGTTGCGCAGAGGCCGGCGATACCGCCGGTGGAACCGCGAGGTAGCAGAGGAGGATGGCGAAAATCGGCCAGAAGCGGCTCACGCGGGAAAGATAGAACCGGGTCCCTGACCGGCCAACCGTGGCAACGCCGTCCCCCGACCCGCATCTTGTGCGCCCATGTGGATCTCCCGCATCCTGCCGCTCGCCCTGCTCGCGGGGCTGGCCTCCGCGAGCGCCTGCAGCGAGGAGCTCGCGCCGCCCGAGCCCGACCGGCAGACCATCGACGCCGGGACGTTCACGGGGGCGCTATCGGACCTCGTCGTGGCGCGGATCGAGCTCCTGCCCGACACAGGTGCCTACGAGCGCCGGTCAGAGGAGATCCTCCGCGGACACAGCGTCTCCGAGGAGGAGCTGCGAGCGTTCGTGCAGGTCCACGGCCAGAACGACGACTTGATGACCCAGGCTTACGCCCGGGTGGCGGCGCGGCTGGACTCCCTCTATCCGACAGGGCAGGCGGCGGGAATCGACACGCTGATCGGAGCCCTCGCCACCCCCGACACCCTCACGCCCTAGGATGTGGAAAACATCCTGTGGTCTTGTCAACAACCTGTATAGGGTTTATAGCTCGGTGTTCAGAAACCGCAGGACGTTCAAAAAGCCTCAGCACCCACCTTCGGCGGGTACCCGAGGCGCGCGACGAGAGCGGGTACCCACCGAAGGTGGGTGCCGAGGCGTACGATTTGTACGCCGCAGGAGGACGCGAGGAGCGAAACGCCGCAGGACCCGCTTCGCGGGTACCCCGCTTTTTCAACGTCCTGCCTCACTCCCATTCGATTGTTGCGGGCGGCTTGCTGGACACGTCGTACGTCACCCGGTTCACCCCTCGAACCTGGTTGATGATCCGGTTGGAGATCCGGCCGAGGACATCGTACGGGAACGGAAACCAGTCCGCGGTCATCCCGTCGCGCGAGGTTACAGCGCGCAGGGCGATCACGTTCTCGTACGTGCGGGCGTCTCCCATCACGCCGACCGCCCTGACCGGGAGCAGGACCGCAAACGCCTGCCATATCCGCTCGTAGAGGCCGGCCGCGCGAATCTCCTGGAGGTAGATGGCATCGACCTCCCGCAAGAGATCCAGTCGGTCGCGCGTCACCTCGCCGAGCACGCGGATCGCGAGGCCGGGCCCTGGGAAGGGATGGCGCTCGAGGATCTCCTCCGACAACCCGAGCTCACGGCCAACCTGCCGCACCTCGTCCTTGAACAGCTCGCGTAGCGGCTCGACGACCGCCAGCCGCATCTCCTCGGGCAGGCCCCCGACGTTGTGGTGCGTCTTGATCGTCGCCGAAGGTCCCTTGACCGACAGCGACTCGATGACGTCCGGATACAGCGTTCCCTGCACGAGGAAGTCGACCTCGCCGAGCTTTCCCGCCGCCTCCTCGAACACCTCGATGAACCGGTGTCCGATCCGCCTCCGCTTCTCCTCGGGATCGATGACACCCTCGAGGTCGGTCAGAAAGCGATCGCCAGCGTCGACCACTTCGAGCGGGAAATGAAGGTGCTCGCGGAAGGTGCGCTCCACCTGCTCCCGTTCGTCCTTCCGCAGCACGCCCGTATCTACGAAGATGCACGTCAGCCGATCGCCGATCGCACGGTGGACGAGCGCCGCCGCGACCGCGGAGTCCACTCCGCCCGAGAGGCCGCATACCGCGTGTCCGCTGCCGATCCGATCCCGTACGGACTCCACGGCCCGATCGATGAAGGAGGCCATCGTCCAGGTAGGCGCGCAGCCGCAGACGTCGAACACGAAGTTCGCGAGCATCTCCTCGCCGCGGTCCGTGTGCGCGACCTCGGGGTGGAACTGGACGCCGTAGCGGCGGGTCTCGGGGTTCCCGAACGCAGCGATCGTGCCGTCGGTGGTCACACCATAGCGCACGTACCGATGTGGCACGGAGAGGACCGAGTCCCCGTGGCTCATCCAGACAGAGATCTCCTCTCCCGTCTTGAATCCGGCGAAGGGCCCGAGGGGATTCTCGACGAGCAGGGGCGCACGTCCGTACTCCCGTGAATGCCCCTGAAGGACCTCGCCGCCTTCGACCAGCGCGAGCAGCTGCATGCCGTAGCAGATCCCGAGGATCGGCTCGGTGCTGTCGAAGAGCTCGGGAGGCGGATGCGGCGCGCGTTCCTCGTGGACGCTCATCGGCCCGCCACTCAGCACGATCCCCGCGGGGCGCCACTCGCGGATCCGCTCGGGGTCCAGGTCGAACGGATGGATCTCGCAGTACACGCGCATCTCGCGGATCCGCCGGGCGATAAGCTGGGTGAACTGGCTACCGAAGTCCAACACCAGAATCCACTGCCCCGGCTCGCGCTGCGCGGCCATGGATCCGGTTCGAGGGGACGCGGCCGTCGCTTCAGAATTCATGGAATGTCACCTCGTGGTCGTCGGTGTCGTAGATGGCCAGAGAGCCGATGCCTCCCAGCCAGCCGCACGCCTCTCCCGGGTTCACCACCAGGGTCTCGCCGATCCGCCGCTCGTCGCGCTCGTGCGTGTGGCCGTAGACGATCAGGTCGTACTCTCCCCCGGCAGCGACATCCACGATGCCGCGCGGTTCGTGCATGACGAGCGCGCGACGCTCGCCCAGCCGCGTCTCCCACCACTGCGTCTCCAGACGGGCGCCGATCTCCGCGAACGCGCGCTGGATCTGGTAGACGTCCCCGTCGTTGTTGCCTGTGATCCCATGGAGTGGAGCGTCGAGCCCCTGCAGCTCGCGGACGGCAAACGGCGAGCAGTAGTCTCCGACATGGACCACGACCCCCACGCCGGCCCGGTTGAGGATCGACACCGATTCCCGGATCCGGATCACGTGGTCGTGGGTGTCGCCGATCAGCCCGACCCTCACACCCGCCTCCGCTCGAGCAGCCGGGCGGCCAGCCCTTCGAGGTCGATCTTCTCCTCCTCGCCGCTGGCGAGGTTCCTGACCGTCAGCGCACCAGCTTCGCGCTCGCTCGATCCGATCACGACCGCGAAGCGGGCTCCCGACTGGCCGGCGCGCTTGAGTGCCTTGCCGACCGATTGGTCCTTGAGCGCGAGATCGACTCTGAGCCCCTCGGCGCGGAGCCGGGAGGCGGTCCGGATCGCGGCCGGCCTGTCGTCCGTGGAAACCGGAATCACCCAGGCGTCGCAGTGCGGCTCCGGGCGCGGAGATAGCCCACGCTCACCGAGCAGCTCGAGCAGCACGGCCTCCCCGAGTCCGAATCCCACCGCCGGAAGGTCTTCGCCCCCCGCGGCGCGCATCAGATCGTCGAACCGTCCGCCTCCGCAGAGGGCACGCAGCTCGCCGCCCCGGTCGTACATCTCGAACACGATGCCGGTGTAATAGGCCAGTCCTCGAACGATCGCCGCGTCGAACTCGCAATACGGGCCAACCCCATAAGCTTCGAGATATCCCTCGAGCCGCACGAGCCGCTCCGCCTCCGGAGCCAGATCGATACCGGTCCCGGCCAGCTCCTGGCGGAGCCCGGCGAGGTCTCTGCGCCCCACCGCGCGCACCAGCGTCTGTGCCGCGTCCGGCGGGATCCCGGCCTTCCCGAGCCCGGCCATCGCCGCTTCCTCGCCGCCCCGGAGCAGCTTGTCGAGGGCCGCGTAGGCCGCCGGGCGCCGCTCCTCGGGGACCGACAGCGCCGCCATCACCGCTTCCAGGAGCCGGCGATCCGAGTATCGCACGAGGAAATCCTCCTCGCCGAGGCCGCAGGCCCGGAGGACCTCCACCCCGGCCGCGATGATCTCGGCGTCCGCCTCGATGCCTTCGACACCCACGATGTCCAGGTTCAGCTGCCAGAACTCGCGAAACCGTCCCCGCTGGGGTCGCTCGTAACGGAAGAGCCGCGGGATCGAGAACCATTTGATCGGCTTGGGCAGGCCCTGACTTCGGGCCGCGATCATCCGTGCCAGCGAAGGCGTCATCTCCGGCCTGAGCGCCACCGGGCGCCCACCCTTGTCCTCGAAGGCGTAGAGCTGCCCGACGATCTCCTCGCCCGACTTGCGGGTGTAGAGCTCGAGCGCCTCGAGGACAGGCGCGTCATATTCCTCGAAGCCGAACCGCAGCGCGGTCTCGCGCCAGCGATCCTCGATCCAGCGCCGGATCCGCATCTGTTCGGGATAGTGGTCGCGCATCCCCTTGAGCGCGTCCACCCGGGTCATCCTGCTCCTCCGTGCGCAGTCGCCGCACGGGCCGGCAGCTCCGGCGCGGACGGCTCGTACGGTTGGTCGGGCGCGGCCAGGCCGAGCGCGACGAGCGCCTCCCCCACGGTGTGGAACGAGCCGGTGACGAGGATCGCGTCGGCATCCCCGTCCGCGACAACGGCGCGGGCAGCCTCGAGCCCCTCCTCCACGCTCTCCACCCACGCGATTCCCGGCCGCGCCTCGAGCGCCGCCGAGACGTCCCGGGCCGAGAGCCGTCGTCCCGGGCTCGCGGTGGCGAGCGCGCAGAGCCTGCCGTGCCGAGCGAGCCCGAGCAGCGCGTCCAGCATGGCCTGCCACCGCTTGTCGGCGAGGATGCCGGCAACAAACGTCCAGCGGTGCGACCCGAGCCGCGACAGCGTTGCGATCAGCCGCTCCAGCGCGGCGGGGTTGTGAGCCACGTCGAGGAGGATCGGGACGTCGCCGACCGACCGCCACTCCATGCGTCCCGGCGGAACAGCCCTTGCCAGCGCGGCCCGGGCAACCGCGGGCTCGATCGGTCCCCGCGATCGTTCCCAGGCCCTCAGCGCGAGCGCGGCGTCGGCGACGAAATGCTCGCCCGCGAGCGGCAGCGCGAGCCCCTCAAGCCGTCCGCGATCGGACGCGTAGTCGAAGACCGACGATCCGGCCTCCATTGAGCGGATCTCCCAGCCCGCCTCCTCGCGCAGCCATGCGAGCGGCGCACCACGCTCGAGAGCCGCGGCGGCCAGAGCGTCGCGCACAGCGGGCGGCCCGGCCTCACCCACCAGCGCGGGAACGCCGGGCTTGAAGATGCCCGCCTTCTCGCGCGCGATCTCTGTCAGGTCCCGGCCGAGGTGTCGCTCGTGATCGAGCGCGACGTTGGTCACGACCGTCACCTCGGGCCGTACCACGTTGGTCGCATCGAGACGGCCACCGAGCCCGACTTCGATGACTCCGAGGTCGATCCCGCGCTCGGCGAACCACTCGAACGCGATCAGAGTCCCGGCCTCGAAGAACGTCATCGATCGAGGCTCGACGAACGGCCCGACCCGATCCCAGACGCTCGCGAGCGCAGACTTCGGGATCGGTCGACCGTCGACCTGGATCCGTTCCCGGAAGTCGATGATGTGAGGCGAAGTGTAGAGGCCGGTCCGGAGGCCGTGGCCGCGGGCCAGTGCCGCCAGGCACGACGCGGTCGTGCCCTTGCCGTTGGTCCCCGCCACGTGGAACGCCGGCCAAGCGCGCTCGGGATGTCCCGCCGCGGCGCAGTAGGCGACGACGTTGTCGAGGCCCAGCCGCATGCCGAACGACTCCAACCCGTAAAGCGCCGACAACGCGGTACGGTAGTCGGTCACGACTCCTCGGGCAGCGCCTCCCGCCCCAGCATCCAGCGCAGTGTCCGCGAAACCACGCGCTTGAGGCGCACGCGCGGGACCACCGCGTCGACAAAGCCGTGCTCCAGCACGAACTCCGCCGTCTGGAACTCGTCGGGCAGGTCCTGGCCAATTGTCTGCTTGATGACCCGCGGCCCGGCGAAGCCGATCTGCGCCCCGGGCTCGGCGTAGACGACGTCTCCGAGCATCGCGTAGGAAGCGGTCACGCCCCCGGTCGTGGGATCGGTGTCTACGGCCACGAACGGGAGCCCCTGCCGGTCGAGGGCCGCCAGCAACGCGCTGGTTTTGGCCATCTGCATGAGCGACAGCACACCTTCCTGCATCCGGGCCCCACCGCTAGCCGACACGACGACCAGCGGGATCTCTCGCTGGAGCGACCGCTCGATCGCCCGCGCCACCTTCTCACCGACCACAGAACCCATGCTGCCGCCCATGAAGTTGAAGTCCATCACGGCGATCGAGACCTCGACCCCGTCGATGGCGCCGATCCCGCAGACCACCGCGTCGTTGCGTCCCGTCCGCTCCCGGTACTGCTCGAGCCGCTCTCGGTAGGGCCGCGTGTCCACGAAGTCGAGTGCGTCCACGCTCTCGAGCTCCGCATCGTGCTCTTCGAAGGAACCTTCGTCGAGAAGGACCTCGAGGTAGTCGTCGGCTGCGACCCGGAAGTGATGGCCGCACTTCGAGCAGATCCAGGCGCGCTGGGCCAGGTCCTTGCGGTAGAGGATGTCCCCGCACGATGGGCATTTCTGCCAAAGATCGCCGGGAATCTCCTTCTTTTCGGTGGTCTCGATCTTCTTGCGCTCGCGCTTGAACCAGCTCATGGGAGGCATAAGGCTACCCGGCCGTCCTAGGCCGGTCAACCGCGGACGACCGCGTCGCTCAACACTCCAGTGGGAGGTCTACGCCCATCGCCAGCGCGTCCTCGCGCGGGTGCCGATAGTATCCCGTGCGGCGTCCGACGACCCCAAAGCCGAGCCGCTCGTAGAATCGTCGGGCTTTATCGTTCGACGTCCGAACCTCGAGGTACAGCCGGCGCGCCCCACGGATGCCCGCCTCGCGCGCGAACGCCCGCACGAGCCCGGTCCCGAGTCCCCCGCCGCGGACGTTCTCGGCTACTGCCAGGTCCGCCAGCTCGGCCTCGTCGGCCACCACCCAACCGATCGCATACCCGGCGACCCCGATGGGCGGGAGCGTCGCCACCCATCCCAGGCCCGCCGGATGGGCGATCAGACCGGCGAACTGGTCGCGGGTCCACGGCGCGGCGAACGTCCGCCGCTCGATCGCGCACACGGCATCGAGGTCCCCTTCTCTGCACGGGCGGAATTCGATCGCTGAGGCTCCGGGCGCGAACTCCTGAGGAGCGCGAATCACCGGACATCGACGGCGGAACGCACGTAGACGAGCTCCAGGCCTCGCGGAGGCAGCCCGTACCGTCCCGGATCGGCGGCGGCCAGCCGGGCGATCGCGCCTGCGAGCCCCCTGCGGTCGGAGCTGGCAGCCGACGGATCGGAGCCGACCTGGGGAGCGCCGCAAGCCAGGGCCTCGACCGCGGACGGCTCCGCGTCCAGCGGACCCGTTAGGATCTCCCAGCGACCCGGGCCTGCGCGCTCGTAGAGCGCGGCGTACCGGCGGCCACGCCGCGCGTCCAGGATGGCACAGACCCGGCGCGCGTCCTGGGGGGCAAATGCCTCCGCCACCGCCGCCAGCGTAGGAACACCAAACAGCGGCCGGCCCGCGATCCGCGAGAGCCCGAGGGCCAGGGCGGCGCCTATCCGCAGTCCCGTGAACGAGCCGGGACCCGCGGGCACGGCGATGCCCTCCAGGTCGCTCCAGGCGAGGCCGGCCTCCTTCCTCAGGTCCTCGATCGCCGGCGCCATCGCGCGGAACGAGGCCCGCCAGTCGAGCGCTCTCTCCCGGGTTTGCTCCCCCACGCGCAGGGCGACCGAGCCCGGCCCCGTGGCGGTGTCGATCGCGAGCACGATCCGCGGGCCCGCTGCCTCAGCTTCCCGCGCCCTCACGCGGGTCGGGCTCCGCGCTCGGCGAGCGCCGCGAGCGCGGCCTCCCACCCCACTCCCGCCAGCTCGCCGAAAACGCGACGCGGACCGATCGGGCCGGACTCGAGCGAGATCCGGAGCCGCGCCCAGGGGATCTCCTGCTCGCCCCGGAGGAGCTCCGGCCACTCGACGCACGTTACCCCGCTCCCCCCGAGCATCTCCTCGAGATCGAGGGTCTCCAGCTCCGTTTGGTCCTCCAGCCGGTACAGGTCGACGTGGGTAAAGGGCCGATCGCCCGCATAGTGCAGGATCAAGTTGTAGGTGGGGCTGGTGACGGGGTCGCGTACCCCGCAGCCGGCGCCCACTCCCTGGGCGAGCGTGGTCTTGCCGGCGCCGAGCGGACCCTCGAGCAGGATTACGGCGCCGTCCGGCGCCGCGCGCCCCAGCGCCTCTCCGATCGCTGCCGTCTCTTCCGCGCAGCGCGAACGCGCGCTCCAGCGATCGGGCGCCGGCTCGCCGCTCACGCCTCGTCGAGACCGATCCGCTGCCTGAGCGTCGTGGCCGCCTTGCGTCGGGGGTCCTCGCCACGCAGCTCGAACAGCT
Source organism: Gemmatimonadota bacterium (assembly GCA_035633635.1). Lineage (GTDB taxonomy): Bacteria > Gemmatimonadota > Gemmatimonadetes > JACCXV01 > JAHWKZ01 > JAICNR01. The sequence continues at coordinate 18,228 of DASQEN010000303.1, forward strand.
GATCGCGGAGAACGGCGGCGGTCTGGAAATCGAGCCGCTCGGCGGCGGCTTTCATCTCCGCCTCCAGCGAGCGGGCGAGCTCCTCGCGCTCGATCTCGCCGGCCAGCCCCTGCACTCTCTCCCGCACGGCCCGGACCCTTGTCGACCCGCCGCCGCGCGAGTCCGCCACCGAGGTGGTCATCAGGATCTGCTCGCGGGTCTTGTAGATCGTCTGCGGGACGATTCCGTGCTGCTCGTTGTGGGCAGCCTGGATCTCTCTCCGGCGCGCGGTCTCGTCCATCATGCGGCGCATCGAATCGGTGACGCGGTCGGCGTACAGGATCACGCGGCCATTGGCGTTGCGGGCGGCCCGCCCGGCGGTCTGGATCAACGAAGTCGTCGACCGCAGGAAGCCCTCCTTGTCCGCGTCCAGCACCGCGACCAGCGAAACCTCGGGCAGGTCCAGCCCCTCACGTAGCAAGTTGATCCCCACCAGAACGTCGAATTCGTCGGTCCGAAGGCCACGCAGGATTTCCATCCGCTGGATCGAGTCGATGTCCGAGTGCAGGTACCGGACCCGTACGCCGACCTCGTTGAGGTAATCCGACAGATCCTCAGCCATGCGCTTGGTGAGCGTCGTGACAAGGACTTTCTCCCCGACCGCTTCCCGGCTCCGGATCTCCTCCAGCAGGTCGTCTACCTGTCCGCGCACAGGCCGCACAAGGACTTCCGGATCGAGCAGGCCGGTCGGACGGATGATCTGTTCGACTACCACGCCGCCGGATCTCTTGAGCTCGTAGTCGCTCGGCGTCGCCGACACGAAGATGGCGCGGCGCGCGAAGTTCTCGAACTCGTCGAAGTGGAGCGGCCGGTTATCCAGCGCCGAGGGAAGGCGGTAGCCGTGCTCGACCAGGGTCTCCTTGCGCGAGCGGTCTCCCGCGTACATGCCCCCGATCTGCGGAATCGATACGTGAGACTCGTCGATCACCAGCAGGAAGTCCTCGGGGAAATAGTCGAGCAGACACGCTGGCCGCTCCCCGGGGGACCGCCCGGTCAGGTGGCGGGAGTAGTTCTCGATGCCCGCGCAGTAACCCATCTCCTGCATCATCTCGATGTCGAACCGAGTGCGGGTCTCCAACTTGTGGGCCTCGAGCATGCGGCCTTCGGCACGGAGGGCCGCCAGGCGCTCCTCCAGCTCGGCCATTATGTCCTTGACCGCTCCTTCGATCGTGGGCCGGGTAGTCACGAAGTGCTTGGCCGGATAGATCGCCGCCCGTTCGAGCGTCTGGATCGTCGTGCCCCGCATGGGGTCGAACTTGGCGATCCGCTCGATCTCGTCCCCCCACAGCTCGATCCTGACCGCCTGCTGCTCGTAGGCGGGGAATACCTCGATCACGTCGCCACGAACCCGGAACTTGCCCGGCTCGAACCCGATGTCATCGCGCCGGTATTGGATCCGAACGAGCTCCTCCAGGAGCCGCTCACGGGTGGCGTGCTGACCTGCCTCCACGACCACCATCAACTCACGGTACTCGCGCGGACTGCCGAGCCCGTAGATCGCCGAGACCGAAGCAACGACGATCACGTCTTCGCGCTCGATCAGCGAAGAGGTCGTGCGGAGCCGCAGCCGATCGATGTCCTCGTTGATCGAGGCGTCCTTCTCGATGTAGGTGTCCGTGGCGGGGATGTACGCCTCGGGCTGGTAGTAGTCGTAGTAGGAGATGAAGTACTCGACCGCGTTGTTCGGGAACAGCTGCTTGAGCTCTCCGTACAGCTGCGCCGCGAGGGTCTTGTTGTGGGACATGACAAGCGTGGGACGACCGTAGTTCCGGATCACGTGCCCGATCGTGAACGTCTTGCCCGTGCCGGTAGCGCCGAGCAGGGTCTGGAACCGGTTGCCGCGCTCCAGGCCTTCGGTCAGCTCCCGGATCGCCGCGGGCTGGTCCCCCTTCGGGGTGAGATCGGTGACGAGCTCGAACTTCGGCATGAAGATGAAGATATGAGCACCGAGCCCGCCGGGCCGCACCGCCCCTCTTAAGCGGAGCGACGGATCCGGATGGGACGAGAAGCGCCGCCTACTGGTCGTAGACCTCGACACCCGGCGGCGGCGAGAAGTGGAAGCGGGAGTCGGGAACCACCGCCCCGCGGCGGAGCGACGTGAACGTGTACGACTTCTCGACCCCGTCGGGGGTGCGGGTTCGCACCTGGCGCATGAGGCCGGTCTCCCGACCGACCCACACGTCGAGGTGCGTGAACGGGGCATCCTCCGATCTGGGCTCGAGCGACAGATGGTCGCTCAGCTCCCCGGAGATCATCTCCCTCCCAGCCAGTCCGAGCGCGTACATCGAGCGCAGGTCACGGAGGTAGGTGAGGGGGTTCGCACCCCCGGAGCCGTTGGCCGGCTGGCGGATCACCTGTCCCGGCTGACTCGACGGGAGGTAGATCCAGATCCACGTCCCGTCGTCGACGACCACGTCCCCCTTCGGGTAGCGATAGTCGATGCGGTACTGCCCCGGCGCCCGGTAATAGAGTGTCCCGTGCCCGATCTCAGTCTTCTCAAGAACGGGGTTCACGACCCGCTGGACGAAACCAGCCTGGAGGCTGGCCAGCGAGGCGAGAGCCCTGTCGGCGCGAGCGGCGATGGCGTCCGGATCCTGGCGCGCGGAAGCAACGACCGGCGAAACCGCCAGGGCGAGCGTCGCGGCCAGCAGGATGGTCCGGCGTTTCATGGTGTCAGCACTCGCGTTCATCAGCACGGG
>DASQEN010000304.1:0-6093 GCA_035633635.1 Gemmatimonadota bacterium
CCCGAGGCCGAGAACGAGCTGGTGGTCGGCTACCATACCGAGTACTCGGCCATGAAGTTCGCGATCTTCTTTATGGCCGAGTACATGGCGATGGTGACGGGTGCGATGCTTATCGTCACGCTGTTTTTCGGCGGTTGGCAAATCCCTTGGGTCGAGAGCGCGGACCTGCGTGCGGCCATCGGCCCGATACCCGCGGTGCTTCTCCAGCTCGGTTCGTTCTCGGCCAAGGTCCTGTTCTTCCTCTGGCTGTTCATCTGGGTGCGCTGGACTCTGCCGCGTTTTCGCTATGATCAGCTCATGCGCCTGGGGTGGAAGGCGATCCTGCCGTTGGCGCTCGCGAACATATTCGTGACCGGCGTGGTCCTCTACTTCACATGAGGATGTGATCCGATGCCCATCGATCCGCGGCACGTCAAGGTCCTCAAAGCCGACGACATCATCCGGGAGAGAGCCGATACCGAGGCCTGGTGGAAGCGGCTCTACCTGCCGGCTATCGTTATGGGCCTGGGCGTCACGATCCGGAACATGGTCAAGAACCTGCTCAACCCGGGAGGGCTGCCCACGATCCGCTATCCCGAGGAGCGTCGCGACTACGGCCACCGCTTCCGCGGACGCCACTACCTGAAGAAGCGGCCCAGCGGCGAGCCGCGCTGCGTCGCGTGCATGATGTGCGCGACCGCGTGCCCGGCGGACTGCATTTACATCGTGGCTGCCGAGCATCCCGACCCGGCGATCGAGAAGTACCCCGTGCGCTTCGACATCGACGGTCTGCGCTGCATCATGTGCGGCTACTGCGTCGACGCGTGTCCCGAGGACGCGATCGCGATGACGAAGGAGTACGAGTGGGCGGGATACGAGCGCGAGGACTTCATCTGGGACAAGGAATACCTGCTCAACTGGCGCGACGAGAAAGTGGTCGAGGACGGGTATCAGCCGTATGAGGGGGAGATAGACAAGTCCCGGATGTCCCGAGGGACTTTGTGAGCGGAGTGGCGGTGGCGTTCTGGGTGCTGGCCGCGGGTGCGGTCCTGTGCGGGCTGCTCGTGATCACGAGCCGGAACCCGGTCGCGTCGGTGCTCTACCTGGTAGTCACATTCTTCTGCATCGCCGGCCTGTTCGTGACCCTGCACAGCCACTTCCTCGCGGCGATCCAAGTGATCGTGTATGCGGGTGCGATCATGGTGCTGTTCCTGTTCGTCGTCATGCTGCTCAACCTGGGCACTCCCCAATGGTTCGACATCGCCGCTACGCCGCTCAAGGCCGCGGCGCTCGTCCTGGGAGTCGGGTTCGTCGCGGCACTGGTTGCCGCCGGGGTGGGTGACTTCGAGCCTTCAGCGCGCGGCCCCGCATCGGCGGTGGGCCTGGACGTGCTGGGATCGACGGAAGCCATCGCCACGAGTCTCTATTCGGCCTACTACCTGCCGTTCCTCGTCATCGCCCTCCTCCTGTTGGTGGCGATGGTCGGAGCCGTCGTGCTGGCGCGGAGGGAGCGATGAGCGAGATCGGCGTGGGCCACTACCTCACGCTGAGCGCGGTCCTATTCACGATCGGGGTGACCGGCGTGCTGACCCGCAAGAACGCGATCATCGTGTTCATGTCCATCGAGATCATGCTCAACGCCGTGAACCTCACCTTCGTCACGTTCGCGACCGCGATCGGCGACCTTGGAGGGATGGTCATGGTGTTGTTCGTGATCGCGGTCGCGGCCGCCGAGGCGGCCGTGGGCCTGGCCATCATCGTTGCGATGTTCCGTCACCGGGAGACGGTGAACGTCGATGCCTTCCGCACGATGCGAGGGTGACGATGGCGAGCTGGATCTGGCTGGTCCCAGCGCTCCCGCTGGCCGGTGTCCTATTCAATGGGCTGCTGGGGCGGCGACTCGGGAAGGGGGTCGTCTCGATCGTCGGCCCGGGTGTAGTAGGCGGAGCGTTCGCGGTTGCGCTGGCCCTGTTTGTCGATCTGGCGGAGCGCGCACCGGAGGCCCGTGCGCTGAGCCAGACCCTGTATTCGTGGATGACCGCGGGCGACTTCCAGGCCAACGTCGGGTTCCTCGTGGATCCGCTGTCGGCGACGCTGATGCTGGTCGTCACGGGGGTCGGCTTCCTGATCCACGTCTACAGCGCCGGCTACATGCACGCCGAGGACGAGCGTGGCTTCGCGCGCTACTTCACGTATCTGAACCTGTTCACGTTCGCGATGCTGCTCCTCGTCATGGCGGACAACTTCCTGCTGCTGTTCGTGGGTTGGGAGGGCGTGGGGCTCTGCAGCTACCTGCTGATCGGGTTCTGGTTCAAGGACGAGAACAACGCCACCGCGGGGAAGAAGGCGTTCATCGTCAATCGAATCGGAGACTTTAGCTTCCTGCTGGGGATCTTCCTGATGTTCGGGACGTTCGGCTCGGTGGCGTTCGCGGACGTCCTGCCCGCCGCGGCGTCCGTGCTGGAGCCCGGCGGTCCTCTGGCATTCTGGATCTGCCTGTTCCTGTTCGTGGGTGCCGTGGGCAAGAGCGCCCAGATCCCGCTCTACGTGTGGCTGCCCGACGCGATGGCGGGTCCCACGCCGGTCTCGGCCCTCATCCACGCGGCCACGATGGTGACAGCCGGGGTCTACATGGTGGCCCGCTCCCACGCGCTCTACGACATGGCCCCCGCGGTGCTGGCGGTCGTGGCCGGGATCGGCGCCGCGACCGCGCTATACGCGGCCACGATCGGACTCGCCCAGACGGACATCAAGAAGGTCCTGGCGTACTCCACCATCAGCCAGCTCGGCTACATGTTCCTCGGCGTCGGTGTGGCGGCTTATGCGGCGGGGATCTTCCACCTGGTGACGCACGCGTTCTTCAAGGCGCTTCTGTTCCTCGGCGCCGGCAGCGTGATCCACTCGCTCCATGGGGAGCAGGACATGCGCCGCATGGGAGGGCTGAAGCGATCGATGCCGGTGACGTACTGGACGATGCTGGCCGCCACCCTGGCGATTGCGGGGATCCCGCCGCTGGCGGGGTTTTTCTCCAAGGACGAGATCCTGTGGCGGACCTGGGACTCCGGACATCCTGTGCTTTGGGCGATCGGACTTGGCACCGCGGGGCTGACAGCTCTGTACATGTTTCGGCTGTTTTTCCTGACGTTCCACGGGGAATTCCGGGGGACGCGGGAGCAGCGTCAACACCTCCACGAGTCGCCGCCGAGCATGATCGTGCCGCTCGCCGTGCTCGGTGTGCTCTCGGTGGTGGGCGGATGGATCGGGATTCCGCTGTCCATCGGGCATGCCCTGGGCGGCGTGACGAACGCGATCGAGTTATGGCTCAACCCCGTGTTCGAAAGCGGACACGCCGGCGAGGCGACCCACGCGGCGCCCCCCGCCGAGTACGCGCTCATGTCCGCCACGATCGCCGTGGCCGTCCTCGGCATCCTGGCCGCGCGGCACCTCTGGGTGAAGCGGCCCGAGCTGCCTCGGCAAATCGCTCAGCGCCTCCAGGCGCCCGCCGCGATCCTCTCGAACAAGTACTACGTGGACGAGCTCTACGATGCGGTGGTCGTCCGGCCTTACAACGCGCTGTCTCGCTTCGCCTGGCGCGTGGTGGACGACGGGCTCATTGACGGGCTCCTTGTGGGAGGTACCGCGGCGGTCATCAAATGGCAGAGCGGAATCTCCAGCCGCTGGCAGTCCGGCGCCATCCCGACGTACGTGACCGTCTTCTTCGGCGGCGTGGTCGCGATCCTCGTCTATTACCTCTTCGGGTGACCCGGTGACCGCCTACCTGACCACGATCCTCTTCTTTCCGATCCTGGGGGCCGTGCTGATCGCCGGGATCCCGGGCGACAATCGCACCGCGATCCGGCAGGCCACGCTCGTCATCGCGGTCATCCACTTCCTGATCGCGCTGCCGCTGTGGTGGCTCTACGCTCCCGGCGGCGCCGAATATCAGTTCGTCGAGCGCGTCCCCTGGATCGAATCCCTCGGCGTCGAATACCATCTCGGCGTAGACGGGGTCAGCGTGCTCCTGACGCTCCTCACCGTCTTTCTGACCCCGCTCGCAGTGCTCGGCTCGTGGCGCTACATCGACCACCACGTCAAGGAGTTCCATATCCTGCTGCTGGTCCTGACCACCGGGATGTTGGGGGTGTTCTTCGCGCTCGACCTGTTCGTCTTCTACGTGTTCTGGGAGCTGATGCTGGTGCCGATGTACTTCATCATCGGCGTCTGGGGAGGGGAGCAGCGGGTCTACGCGGCGGTCAAGTTCTTTCTGTACACGTTCCTCGGAGGACTCTTGATGCTGGTCGGCATCCTCGCGCTCTACTTCCATCACCAGCAGGTGACCGGTGCCTACACGACCTCTCTGGCCGACCTGATGGCCGTCGACATCCCGGGCGAGCTCCAGCTCGCGCTCTTCCTGGCGTTCGCGATCGCGTTCGCGATCAAGGTGCCCATGTTTCCGTTTCACACCTGGCTCCCCGACGCGCACGTCCAGGCCCCGGTGGCCGGCAGCGTGATCCTGGCCGCTGTGATGCTCAAGATGGGGACCTATGGCTTCTACCGGTTCGCCATGCCGCTCTTCCCGGAGGCCGCGCGGGACGCGCTCCCCTGGATCGCGGGCCTCGCCGTCGTGGGGATCATCTACGGCGCGATGGTTGCGCTCGTTCAGCCCAACGTGAAGAAGCTGGTCGCCTACTCGTCGGTCAGTCATCTGGGATTCGTCATGCTCGGCCTGTTCGCGCTGAACGCCACCGGCGTTCAGGGATCGGTCATCCAGATGATCAACCACGGGATCTCTACGGGCGCGTTGTTCTTCATCTGCGGGATGCTGTATGAGCGCCGCCACACGTACGAGATCGAAGAGTTTGGCGGCCTGTCCGCGGTCATGCCCGTGTTCGCGGTCCTGTTCATGATCGTGACGCTATCGTCGATCGGTCTGCCGGGGCTCAACGGTTTCGTGGGCGAGTTCCTGATCCTGGTCGGCATGTTCCAGAGCCATCCGTGGCTGACGGGCATCGCGACCGTCGGCGTGATCCTGGCAGCCTACTACATGCTCCGCATGTTCCAGCGCGTGATGTTCGGGGACATCGATCGGGAGGCGAACCGGCATCTGCCCGACCTTTCGGGCAGGGAGCTCGCCGTCCTCTTGCCGCTCGTGGCCTTGATCGTCTGGATCGGCGTCTATCCGGCGCCGTTCCTGGCCCGCACCGAGCCTTCGGTCGAGCGCTTCGTCGAGCGGGTTACGCGAGCCTCGCAGCCGACCGCGTCCGCCGAGGTCGACCCGTGAGCCCCGAGCTCCAGGAGCTGGTCGACGCCTACCGCGCGGTTCGCCCCGCGCTGTTCCCCGTGCTGCCGGGCGCGATCCTCACCCTCTTCGGACTCATCGTGCTGCTCGTGGACGTTTTCGAGCTGGGCCGCACGCGAGGGCCGGCGGAGGACGAGGAGGGAACCCCGATCATGGCGCCGTACCTGGCGATGATCGGCACCGTACTGGCGCTCGGCGCCGTCCTCTGGCAGGCCCTGCGTCTTCCGGCCGCCGGAGGCGAGTACTTCAACGGCATGATCGTGCTCGACGGGTTCGGCGTGTTCCTCTCGGGCGTCGTGCTGGCGGGTACGCTGCTCACCCTCCTCTTGACGTTGGGGTATTGCCGGCGCCACGACATCCACCTCGCCGAGTACTATCATCTGATCCTGATGGCCGCGGTCGGGATGCTGGTCATGACCCAGGCTCACAACCTGATCATGATCTTCGTGGGCCTCGAGCTGATGTCGGTCGGCGTCTACGTCCTGACGGGCTTCCGTCGGACGAGGCTGCGCTCGGTCGAGGGGGCGCTCAAGTACTTCGTCCTCGGGGCGTTCTCGACAGGCTTCTTCCTGTACGGGATGGCGCTCGTGTACGGGTCCGCGGGAACGTTCGACCTGAGCGGGATCCGGGACGCGGTGTCGGTCCCGCCCGCTAGCCCCGTCCTGTTAGCCGGCGTCGGGCTCCTGATCGTGGGTTTCGGCTTCAAGGTCGCGCTGGTTCCGTTTCACATGTGGTCGCCCGACGTCTACGAAGGGGCGCCGGCGCCCGTGACCGGGTTCATGGCCACAGGTGTAAAGGCGGCGGCGTTCGCGGCG
>DASQEN010000305.1:0-2830 GCA_035633635.1 Gemmatimonadota bacterium
GACGAGCAGGAAGTAGGCCCACGTCCGTCGATCGGACAGGAAGTGGAACACCGACCCCCCGATCGCCAGCAGGAAGACCAGGATCGAAAGGCCCGGGAAGCCGAACTGGGCGGAGACCATGGACTGGAACGGACCCACGCGTCCGAACAGGTAGTCGAAGTAAAGCGGGATCTGGTACCTGAGGAAGTCGACCGAGCGTGGGAAGATCGGGCGCACGTCATACTGCTTCCGCGCCAGCACCGCAAGCAGCTCGCGCCAGGTCTCGGGATTGGCTTCGTTGATCGCGGGATCGAGGCCGGCGCGGATCTTCAGGTACAGGATCACCGAGGCGCCGGCCACGAACACCGCCACCGCCGCGAGGAAGAACGTCAGCGCCCCCTCGCGCTGCATCCACCAGGCGCCCGCCGCCAGCACCAGGAGCCCCAGGAGCATGGGACCCGGATTGACGATCTGTCCCCCGCCGATCAGCCCGTCGACCGAGATCCCTTTCATAACGACGAGATAGAGGCCGAGGGCGCCAGCCAGAAGGCTCAGCACGTAGCCCCTGTACCCTGCCCATGCGACCCAGGCCACGTAGACGACGACGGCGGGCATGACGAGGAGCGCCATCAGGTGGTTGCCGATCGACAGCCCCATCAGGTAGATGACCAGGAGGATCAGGTTCCAGTCCTTGCCCTCCGTGAGGTGGTCGGCCCAGAAAAAGACGAGGAACGTCACCAGCGCGATCGTCATGAGCGCGACCGTGTACACCTCGGTCTCGGTGGAGTTGGACCACTGGGTCAGCCCCCACGCCGACAGGCACACCGCGCCGAGCGCCGCGACGTGGATCAGCGGCCTCGGCAGCTCCCATCCCTGGTGGCGGTCGATCCGCCCGATGACCTGCGCCAGGACGAGGAAATAGAAGAAGGCCCCGATCGACGAGACCAGCGCGCTCATCAGGTTGGTCTTCGCCGCGAACCCGATCCCCAGCGGGATCATCCCGAAGACGTGTCCCAGCAGCACGAACAGAGGGGTTCCCGGCGGGTGTGGGATGCCCAGGCTGTAGGACGTCGCGATGAACTCGCCCGCGTCCCAGAACGTCAGGGTAGGCGCCAGCGTCAGCGCGTAGGAGCCGAACACCAGCAGGAACGTGAGACCCGCGAAGAGCAGCCGGTCGCGGCTAAGCGTCCGCATCTAGGTCGGATCTCCTCCGGATTTCCTTGGGGAAACGGGCGGAAGCGCCCCTGGACATGCGATCGAACAACAAAGCTAGAATCCGGGCGGCGGGTCGGCAAGCGCGCTCACGCAGGTGCCCGCGCCTGGGTGAGTGTCTCGAGCCGGCCGGTCAGCTGCTCGGGCGAAAGGCTCTTCTCGAGGCGCCCGCCGACGGCGAGGGAGATGTTGCCGGTCTCCTCGCTGACCACGACGACGACCGCGTCGGTCTCCTCGGAAAGGCCGATGGCGGCACGGTGACGCGTGCCGATCGAAGGATCGTAGACCGGGAACTGTGTCAGCGGCAGGATGCAGGCGGCGGCTACGATGTTGTTCCCGTCGATGATCACCGCGCCATCGTGGAGCGGCGTATACGGCGCGAAGATCGTGGCCAGGAGCTCGGCCGAGACTTCCGCCTGGAGGCGCTTGCCGCTCTCCACGTACTCCATGAGGCCCACCTCGCGCTGGATGGCGATGATCGCGCCGCGCTTGTCCTTGCTGAGCTGGCTCGCCGCCTCGACGACCTCGCCCACGACCGGGCTCTCCTCGACCTTGACGAAGAACTTGAGCAATGGCGTGCGGCCGATGCGCGCCAGCGCCGTGCGCAACTCGGGCTGGAAGACGATGAGGATGGCGATCACCCATACCAGCTGGCCGGCCTGGAAGATCTCGTTGAGGGCCTCCAGCTGGAGGGCCTGCGCCGCGTACGCCGCGATCACGAGGACCACGAAGCCCATCATCATCTGCAGCGCGCGGGTCCCGCTGACCAGCGTGAACAGTTTGTAGATGATGAACGTGACGACCGCGATGTCGATGACGTCGCTCACCGAGGGGTGTAGGAACCGCATGCGCGACCAGTGCTCGATCATCCCCTTGCGCCCTCGTAGCCTCGATACGCCTCGAGCAGGCGGACGTGCGCCTCCACGTCGTGGACGCGGAGGATCGCCGCCCCGTTGAGCGCCGCGAGAAGCCCGGCCGCCAGAGTCTGGGGCAGGCGATCCGATGGCGGCCTGCTTCCGCCTGGATCCAGGAACGACTTCCGCGAGTGACCGACCAGCACGGGGTATCCAGGGGCCAGCTCGGAGAGCCCCGCGAGCAGGCGCCAGCAGTCGCGCGCGGTCTTTCCGAAACCGATGCCCGGGTCGACCACGATCGACTCCCGGTCTACTCCCGCGGCTTGGGCGCGGTGAGCGGCCTCGCGCAGGTGGCCACCCACTTCGGACAGCAAATCCTCGTACCGCGGATCGAGTTGCATCGTTCGGGGCTCCCCCTTCATGTGCATGAGGACGAGCCCGGCCCCGGTCTCGGCGGCCAGCTCGGCGATGCCGGGCGAGAAGCGTAGCGCGCTTACGTCGTTGACGATCGTGGCGCCCGCCTCGAGCGCGGCCCGCGCGACCTCGAGCTTGGTCGTGTCGATCGAGAGCGGCACCCCCGCGTGAGCAGCAAGGCCGACGATGACCGGAAGCACCCGATCGAGTTCCTCCTTCGCGTCGACCGTCCGGGCGCCCGGACGGGTCGACTCGCCGCCCACGTCGAGCATGTCCGCGCCCGCGGCGGCGAGCGCGATGCCGTGCTCGATCGCCCTCTCGGACGACAGGAACTCACCGCCGTCGGAGAACGAGTCGGGGGTCACGTTGAC
>DASQEN010000306.1:0-1801 GCA_035633635.1 Gemmatimonadota bacterium
CTCCAGCACCCTTTCCGCCCGCTCCCTCCATGCGCTCACCGGGAAGCCGAAACGTCCCTCCAGGACGCGCAGGTCGTCGAGGTGAACCCTCGCGAGCTCGAGCTCCAAGAGCTTCGGGATAGGGTGGTCGATGCCTCGATGGACCGGGCGGAAAAGGTCGGACGGAAGAAACGAATCGTCGCTCTCCACGCCGAGGAAACGGAACAGGTCGAAAAGGAGCTCACGGGGGCTCGATTGAACGTCCTCGAGAAATGCCACGAAGAACTGGTCGGGGGGAAAGTGAAGACCCCAGTTTTCCAGCGTCGAGCGGTAGCCGCTCCGAACGAGGACCACGGAATCCCGCGCCAGCTCGAGCGCTGTTTCCTCCGGCATCGTCGCGAGGGGCCACCTCCGACGCCTGGCGATCATCCTGATCTGAGACCATGCCCTGTCGATCGGATCCCGCATCATGTAGAGGAGCTTGAGATGGGGGAACGCTTCGCGAACCCTGCCCACCTCCTCCGCAGACAGCGAGGAATACTCGGGCGTGATCTCCCCGGTCAACCGAGGCGAGCCGTCCTGGAACAGCGACCTGTACCAGGCATCGCTTCTAGAACCCAGGAAGAAACGCAGGTCCCAGCGAAGTCCGGCGAGATCGAGGAACCGAACGTCGGAGAGAAGCCGGCGTCCGAGGATGCGACGCAGCCGCTGATTCACCCAGTCCGTCCCCAGTAGCCTGCCCGTGACGCCCGGACGGAGATCCTCGCGGCGATGCGTGAAGTAATGAAGCTCCTTGATCGGCGGGAGCCAGAGCCCGGGATGAACCCTGAGGCATCGGTCCAGCCACGTGGTCGCGGCCTTCTGGGCACCGATGCCCAGGAAGTGAGGAAGCTCATGCGGGCTCATAACCCCACCGGCGCATGGCCTCACCCGCGACTTCCTCCACGGCGGCCAGATCCCCTTCGTCGAGCATTCTGCGCATCTTCTTCCCGTCCGGCCGCCGGATCAGCATAGTGTCGAAGCCATCCGGGTCCACGCCGAGGTATGCGGCCACGTCTTTCAGGGAAGATTTCGGATCCCCCACGAGGTCCTCGAACCGCACTACGTGAAGCCGCTCCGCGTGCCGCTCAACGCTGGCGACGGCGCGGAGCCAGTTGCCCGCGACCTTCTCCGGCGTATCGATACGCTCCGTCCAGCCCTGTCCGCTCCAGCCCGTGCGAACGCGATCGAGCGCGGATGCCGTGACCGCGCGGCAGTCCCGGACGATGACGATGCGGCGAAGGCCTTCGCGTTGGACGAGCTCGTCTAGCGCGAACACATACCGTGGCAGCTTGTCGCCCACGAGGGTTCTCTCGAGGATGCGCCCCAGGAGATCGGTCAGCGCCTCCAGCGTGATCGGTGAGTACCGTCGTCGCCACAACCCGTAGCGGAACCGGGCCAGAAAGCGCCGGCTGGCCCACCTCCTGCCGCGCGGCGTTCCCAGGCCGACGTCCAAAACGGGCCGCTCCCGGTATCCCAGCCGCAGGCCGCGCCGATACTCCGGATACGGCGCGTCGAGCCTGATGAACGTGCCCAGCTCGTAGGTCGCCCCGATCTCGGGGTGCGTGTTCAGGACGCGGGTCAGCAGGGTGGTTCCCGATCGTGGATGACCCGTGATCAGGAAGGATCGCGCCGCGCCGCTCACCGGGAGTCCTCGGAATCGAGATAGCCCCAGTGGCGCAGCTCCCCCGCCGCCGCCGAGAGAAACACACGGCTATCGCGCTCGCTCCACGAGCGCCAGCGACCGACGGGATCGAACGCTTCCGGGGTCGAACCCTTTCCG
>DASQEN010000307.1:0-2918 GCA_035633635.1 Gemmatimonadota bacterium
TCGTCGGACAATTGGGTGAGCGGCTCGCTCATTGGACCGGTAGCTCTGTGCGGGGCACACCCAGCATGCTGCCGCGGCAGAGATCCTCTAGGATTCGTCCTCCGGCGAGGTGGCTGCGGACGAGACTCTCGGCGTCAGCGGGCCGGACGTAGCCGTACCAGACGCCTTCCGGGTAGATGAGGACGTTGCCGGCATACTTGTGGCCACCGACGTGGCTGGTTGCGCGGACGGTCACGTCCTCGAGGCCGGCGCGCTCGACCGCCGCGGTGAGCGCCGCCAGGAGCGGCGGGCCACAGCGCCCGCAGCGCTCGTCCCGCGCGGCGTGAACGCAGACGAACACGTGACGGCCCGGCAGCGGCTCGCTCTCGACGCCGGCGCGCTCACCGCCCAGCAGGTGCTCATTCAGCACGGCGCGCCAGCCGTCCAGGTCGAGGACGCGGTAGCGGACGGCCTCCGGGAACACGAGCAGGTCGATCCCGGCGCCGGACGACGGCTCGTCGGTGGCGGTCAGCTTCGGGATCGGCCCGTCGCCGCACCGGAGCTCGCGCACTTCTCGCGCCATCGTCCCCAGAATGCCCGCGTCCTCTTCGATGCGCCCCGGCCAGCTCCTGCCGCCCGTGCACGCGAACGCGTGACGATGATACGGCTTCACGCTACCGGCGAGGGGCCATTCACCGCGCGGGCTCGCTATCGTCGTCTCATGCTCGAGCATTCGCGGGGAATGTAGGGGACCGGTAGATTGACGCGCCATGCGAGCCGAGGAGCGAAGGGGAACGGTGGCCATCCTGATCGCCGCGGTCGGCTACGGCTTCCTCAGCGTGCTGGTCAAACTCGCGTTCGAGGCCGGCGTGCACGTCCTTCCCCTGGCCGCGTGGCGGTTCGTCCTCGGCGCGACGCTCGTCTGGCTGGCGCTCGCGGCGCGACGCCGCCCACTCCCTCCTCTCCGGCGGTGGCCCGGCCTTGCCGGGCTCGGGGCCCTGTACTCGATCGACTCGCTGGCGTTCCTCGTCTCGCTCCAGTGGATTCCCGCTGCGACCGCGGTGCTCGTGTTCTACGTCTATCCCGTGGTCGTCGTCCTGCTCGCGGCGGCGTTCCTCGGCGAGCGGCTGACGGCGCGAAAGCTCGCAGCCACAGCGGCCGCGCTGGTCGGCTGCGCGCTGACGGTGGGCGCGGGGCTTTCGGGCGGGCGGCCGCTCGGCTTCGCGCTCGTCCTGTTCGGGATGTTCGCGCTGTCGGTATACATCGTTGTGAGCCGCCCGATCATGCAGTCGCTGCCCGCCCACGGTAGCGCCGCCGTGACGCTCGGCTCGACCGCGCTGATCCTGACCGCCGTGTCGCTCGCCTCGGGCGGACTTGCCCTCGGCGGCGGAACGCGCGGGCTACTTCTCGTGATCGCCCTGTCGGTGGTCTCGACCGCGCTTCCGATCACACTATTTCTGGTCGGCATCCGACACGTGGGAGCCGGACGCGCGGCCGTCTTATCGACCATCGAGCCGGTAATCACCGTCCTGCTGGCCGCCCTTCTCCTGGACGAGCGTATCGGCCTCGTTCAGTACGCGGGCGGGGCGCTGATCCTGACCGGGCTTCTCTGGCTCCGCTCCGAGCGTCCGCTCCCGCCAAGCGAGACCCCCACTCCTCTGGACGCCCCTTGACGTAGGGATCTGACAGACGCAGCTATAGGGCGTTGCGATACTTAGGGCAACGATCAACCTGAGAGATATGGAGACTTTTGCCTAGGAAACGGGGGATATTCCCAGCCATGAAGAAGCTTCTGTTCGCCGTCTTCACCCTGGCCGCGGGGGTTCTGTTCCTGCCCCGACCGGCGCAGGCCCAGGTCAGCAACTGGGAGCTCAACCTCCACGGCGGCGCCCTTCGCTATGATCTGGAGTTCGGCGACGACGATGATGTGGAGGGCGACGACGAGAGCGACGACACCGACGTGTTGCTCGGCGCCCGGCTTGTCCGGAACACGTCCAGCGGGTTCGCGATCGGCGGGAACTTCGACTGGGTACTGGCCGACAAGATCGACCTGCCGGCCACCGCCGAGGACGACGACATCAACGTCAACCTCTACCTCTACAGCATCGAGCTCGACTACGTCTTCCCCATCGCCAGCCGCGCCCAGCTCTTCGCGGGCGCCGGGTTCGGCGGACACACGGTCCAGTTCCACGATCTGCCGGGTGGCGACGAGAGCTTTACCGACCCGCTGATCCCGCTGGCGGTCGGCCTCAAGATCGTGAACGATCCCGTGGATCCGACTTGGGGCTTCCGCGTGGACGTGCGGGACAACGCGGTAATCCGCGACGTCGCCGATTCCCTCGGGGGCAACAAGGACTCCGAGTGGGAGGACAACTTCGAGCTGTCCGGCGGCGTCTCGTTCTTCTTCGGCGGAGGTCCGAGCTATGAGGAGCCCGAGCCGGTCGGCGACAGCGACAACGACGGGGTCACCGACGACTTCGACCGCTGCCCGAACACACCCGCGGGTACACGGGTCGACTCCACGGGCTGCCCGATCCCGGTCGACTCGGACAACGACGGCGTCCCGGACGACCGCGACCAGTGTCCGAACACTCCGGCGGGAACCGAGGTGGACTCCAACGGCTGTGAGATCGTCGAGGAAGCGCCGGCCGCGTGCGTCGACGGCCGCGACTGGTATCGCACCGACGCCCAGATCTCGGTCGAGGCCGGGAGTTGGATCAAGTTCGGCTCCACGCGGACGCTTACCGAGGGTGAGCTGACACGGATCGGCGAGTATGACGGTGTACCCGTGTACGTGCAGACCGACGCCACCCGGCCGTACACGGAAATCTTCCTGCCGCTGTGCGCACCGGCGAACAGCTACCAGGCGTACCGTCCGGCACAGGCCGTCCGCGGCACGACGGGATGATGGGGATGTAGCGAAGCGGGAAAACGTTGCT
>DASQEN010000308.1:0-4623 GCA_035633635.1 Gemmatimonadota bacterium
AGCCCCACCACGAAGATCAGCATCGCGCCGTATGCCAGCTTCAAGACGAGCTGACCGACGAAGAAGGCGATCACCATGGCGTCGAACCCGGGCGCGGACGCCAGCCGCCGGTAGGCCTCGCGGACCCGGCTCCCAGCACGCCGCCACGCCGGCGGCCCCCCCCACGGGATCGGCTCGATCCGGGTCAGCGTGCGGCGAAGTGGACCGACCAGCGGGTGTCGGGGGTCGCTCCGCGACAGGTACTCCAGCGCGCGCTCCCGCTCGCGTGCGTCGAGATCGCTGCGCGCCAGCTCCTGGAGCTCCCTCAGCGCGTTGAGCAGATACTCCTCTGTCGTGCTCGCCCGTCGTCTATGGATCGTATGGACGATCAAGAACACGCTCACGAACACGACGTAGATGAGCGCGACTGCGGGCTGGAAGAAATAATCGTTCGAGCGGGTCACGAACTTGCCGATCTCGTCCACGAAGAGGCCGAACCCCACCCCCCCGACGACCGCCGCGATGCGCATCGCCGGACGGTCGAGGAACGAAAGCGCCACGATCAGGGCGGCGAGCATGAGCAGCCCTCCCCACAGGACGTGGGCCACGTGGAGCACTTCGCCTCCCACCGAAGGATAGCCGGTCAGGTGAAGTGCCAGGCGCACGACGAGCACGGTCGAAACGGAAGCGACGAGGAACAGCTCGAGCAGGTCCGGAGCTTCGAACGCCCTGACGAAGACCCGGCGAGCGGAGGTCACCTCAGTGGATGCGGTAGAAAGCGCGGGCGTTGGACCGGGTCACCGCGGCCAGCTCGGCGGGCGCCGCGCCGCGATGCCCCGCCAGGGCAGCCACGGTGGCGGGCAGGAACGAGGGTTCGTTCCTGCGCCCGCGATGGGGGACGGGAGCCAGGTAGGGGGCGTCGGTCTCCACGAGCAATCGATCCTCGGGAACGCGAGGCACGAGCGCTGCGGCGTCGAACGACTGGAAGGTGGCGATCCCCGAGAACGACACGTAGTGTCCCCGATCGACCGCTTCCTCCAGCATGCGCAGGGAGCCGGTAAAGCAGTGCAGCACGACCCGGGGCGCCGGCAACCCGGATTCCCGGAGGATCTCGAGCGTCTCGTCCTCGGCGTCCCTCGAGTGGACGACGACCGGCAGGTCGCGCTCCCGGGCGATCGAGAGCTGCGCGCTGAAGGCGGCCCGCTGGATCGCTCGCGGACTGTTGTCATAGTGATAATCGAGGCCGATCTCCCCCACCGCGACCGCCCCGCGATCGAGCTCCTCCTCGACGGCGCGTCGAGTGGCGGGATCCCAGCGGGAGGCCTCGTGGGGGTGGAGCCCCGCGGTGAACCACAGGTCCGGCCATTCTTCGCGACCCGCGGCTTCCTCGGCCAGGGCGCGAGCTGCAGCGGCACTTCCCGGATCGGCGCCGACCACCACGATCTCTCGAACCCCCGCATCCCGGGCCCTGGCGATCGCCTCCCCCCGATCGGGGTCGAAGCGCTCGTCCTGAAGGTGGCAGTGGGAGTCGAAATAGCGGAGGGAGGGCATGCGCGGATGCGCGGCGGATGGGCAGGCTGCTAGCGCGCGCCCGCCTTCGTCCTGCCCGGTTTTGGAGCAGGTGTGCGCCCCTCCTCGAAGAGGCGATGCCAGTCGACTACGAGTGGAGAGGCGATGAAGATCGAGGAATAGGTTCCGATCAGGATCCCGATCAGCAGCGCAAACGCGAAGTCGTGGATGACCGAACCGCCGATGAAGAACAGGAGGAGCACTACTATCAGCGTGGCGCCGCCGGTGATAATCGTGCGTGACAGGGTCTGGTTCACGGAGGCGTTCACCACCGCGGAATACGACTCGCGGCGCATGGAGCGCAGATTCTCGCGTATGCGGTCGAACACCACGACCGTGTCGTTCAGACTGTAGCCGACGATCGTGAGGAAGGCAGCCACGACCGCCAGCGAGATCTCCTTGTCGGCGAGGGCGAAGATGCCCACCGACATGATGACGTCGTGGATGGTGGCAACGATCGCTGCCACTCCGAACTTCAGGTCGAAGCGGATCGCGACATAGACGAGGATCAGCGCCAACGCATAGAGGACCGCGAGAACCGCCTGGGTCTTCAGCTCCTCCCCGATCTTCGGTCCCACGGCCTCCGTACGGACCACCTGAAAATCCTTACCCGCGAGTTCGGGCGCCTGTTGGAGATGGGCTTCGATGCGGTCGCCGAAGAGGGTCTCTTCGCCGGGAGGTACGTAAGCCCGGATGACGACGTCCGTCGGGTCGCCGAACCGCTGGACCTCGCTCGAGCTCAGCCCTTCCACTGATGCCAGCGCCTCGCGCAGCACCTGGCTCTCGACAGGCTCCTCGAACTTGAGCTGAACCAGCGTGCCACCGGTGAAGTCGATCGAGTACTGCAGTCCGCCGCGCACGGCGATCACGGCGATCGCCAGGACGGTGAGCCCGATAGAGATCGCATACCCCCAGTTCTTGTACCGGAGGAACGGGTAATTCGCGTCCTTGAACAGCCAGATCATATGCTGAGCCCCGTCGCGGAGGAGCGGCGCATCCACGTATCGTAGATCGTTCGGGTCACGAACACTGCGGTGAAGATCGAGGAAACGATTCCGATCGAAAGCACTACCGCGAAACCCTTGATAGGTCCGGTCCCGAACTGGAACAGCACGGCCCCGGCGATCAGCGTCGTAATCTGCGAGTCGAGAATCGCCACTAAGGCCCGGTCGTATCCGGTGTCGATGGCGGCACGGACGGTCTTCCCTATCTCCAGCTCTTCACGCACGCGCTCGAAGACCAGAACGTTTGCGTCGACGGCCATGCCAACGGTCAGGATGAGGCCCGCGATGCCCGGCAGGGTCAGCGTGGCCCCGAAGGCCGCCAGAGCGGCCAGAACGAGGACGACGTTGAGCAGGAGCGCGATGTCCGCGACCAGTCCCGAGACGCGGTAGTACAAGATCATGAACGCCACGACTCCGAAGAAACCCAGAATCCCCGCCACCTTCCCGGCGCGCACGGAGTCGGCGCCGAGCGAAGGGCCAACGGTCCTCTCTTCGATGATCTGGAGCGGCGCGGGAAGAGCCCCGGCGCGCAGCACGATCCCGATGTCGCGCGCCTCCTCCACGGAGTCGAATCCTTCGATCTGGGCCCGCCCCGTGGTGATCGCCTGGTTGATGTTGGGCGCCATGCGAACTACCTCGTCGAGCACGATGGCCAGCCGCTCGTTCACATGGGCCCGCGTGACATCGCCGAACTGCCCTGCCCCCTCGTTCGTGAGGTCCAGCGAAACGATCGGCTGGTTGGTGAGCTGGGTGTCAAAAGCGGCGCTGGCGGTCGCGACGGCTTCGCCCGTCATCAGGGGTTCCGCGTGCAAGAGGTAGAGGGTCTTGTAGGAGCGACCATCCGAGAACGTCTGCGCTTCGCCGCTCCACAGCCACTCAAATCCGGGCCCCAGCGCCGCCACCGCCACGGAGTCGGCGAGCATCGCTTCGACGTTCGGGGCCTCGTTCTCGGGGACCAGGAAATCGTTCTGGTCGTTGCCGCGAGGGATCGTCTGGAGCAGAGAGGACAGCGGCCGGTCGCCGGCCGTCAGCTCCCCGATACCCGTCGTGTCGGCGCCCGCGGTGTCTCCGCCGCCGGTCAGCTCTTCCAGCGTTCTGCCAGTAGTCGTGTCGGCGGCCGCGGTATCCGAAGCAGCCACAATGTCTGCATTGGCCGCCACTGGCGGGACCGCGCTCGTCGTGTCGGCGCGGATCGCTCGACCTGCAAGGGCGGCGTCGACCGCCCGGATCTGGTCGATCGCGTCCTGCCCGTCGACGACCAGCTGAAACTCGAGATACGCGGCCTGCTGGACGAGGCTCTTGGCGCGATCCTCGTCCTGGATGCCTGGCAGCTCCACGATGATCCGGT
The DNA here is from genome assembly GCA_035633635.1 of Gemmatimonadota bacterium. Classification (GTDB taxonomy): domain Bacteria; phylum Gemmatimonadota; class Gemmatimonadetes; order JACCXV01; family JAHWKZ01; genus JAICNR01. Next base: position 3,901 of record DASQEN010000308.1, read on the forward strand.
CGTTGCCGACTTTCTGGATCAGGGGCTCGGAGACGCCGAACTCGTCGACACGGTTACGGATGATCTCGAGCGCCCGGTCGATGGCGTCGCTCTGCTCCTCGCCGGTGAAAGAGCGGTCCGATTCGTCGAGCTCAAGGACGAGGTGCATGCCTCCCTGCAGGTCCAGGCCGAGCTGGATCGCCCCTTCCTTGAGCCGATCCCATGCCGCGGGGTCGTTGCGCCGCAGCTCCTCTCGCTCCTCACTGGACATCGAGTAGTAACGCATCGTGGGCCACAGGTACCACGCCGCCGCAAGGATGGACAGGCCCACGATGAGCCATCGGATTTGGAGTCTGCGTCGCATCACGCCCCGACGAAGCGCCCCGAAGCGGGGCTGTGGATAGAAACGATGGCCTGGAGCCGGTGAAGTGCGGTACGAGGCGGCGAAAGGTAGACGCCGCGCCAGAGCCTGTCAATCAACTGTCGGGCCGATCACGCCGCCATTGCTCGAAAGCCCCGAACCCCACGCCGAAACGGAGGAAGGACTCCTCGAGACCGTGGTCCTCCACCGATCCGCGGCGGCCGTATTCCAGCACGACATCCACACCGCTGCGTCCCGCAGGACCCAGCGTCCGTCCGTATCCCAGCGATGCCGTCCACTCCGTCACCGGCTCGTCGTCGATCTCGAGGGGCAGCCTTCGCCAACGATACCCGAGACGAACAGGGGCCTGCGGCCCGAGCAGC
>DASQEN010000309.1:0-18223 GCA_035633635.1 Gemmatimonadota bacterium
GTCATCAACAAGGACGGCAGCGGGCTCCAGCGTCTGACGAACGATCGCTACGCGCAGCGCGATCCGGTGTGGTCGCCTGACGGTTCGCGCATCGCATTCACGACGGACTTCGGAGCCGGCACCGACTTCGAGCTGCTGTCCTACGATGACTATCAGATCGGCCTCTACGACGTGGCCACCCGGCAGGTCACGTACCTGCCCGGGCAGGCCGGCAAGAATATCAATCCCCAGTGGGGCCCGGGAGGGCGGACGGTCGCGTTCGTCAGCGATCGAACGGGCATCCCGAACGTATTCTTGTACGACTTCGAGCGGGAACAGACCTTTCAGATCACCGATCTGCTGACGGGTGTGAGCGGGATCATCGAGTCGAGCCCCGCGCTCGCCTGGTCACGTGACGGAAGCAGGATGGTCTTCAGCGCGTTCAGCGACGGCGGCTGGGACATCTACCGGCTCGACGATCCGCTCGCGCTGGAGCAGGACCCCTGGCAGCCGGGGGAGAGGGCGGAATACGATCTCGCGGCGGATGCGTTCGTGCGTCCTCCTTCGGCCGACGCGGGAGTCGTCCCGGCTCGCGAGATCGCGCTCGGGGAGGTGGCTTCCCGGCAGGGCGCGGAGCCGCAGCAGACGGTTCCCGAGGGGGAGCCCGCGGAGGGCGAAGACGAGCCCGGGGCGGACGAGCCCGGGGCGCCAGAGGAGACCGAAGAGGTTGCCGAGGCGCCCGCCGAGCCTGATGCGGTGTCGTACTACCTGGGGGAGCGGGAGCCCCCGCGCCGGGCCCAGGCGGCGATGGCCGTGCAGAAGCACATGCCGAGCTTCGTGGAGCCGGTCGATATCGCGACCCTGCTCTCCGACCCGACGATCGGGCTGCCACGGGACACGAACGGATTCCAGAAGCGCGACTACAAGGTCAAGTTCTCACCCGACCTGGTGGGGCAGCCCGAGGTCGGGTTCGTCTCCGGAGTCGGCGCGTTCGGCGCTTCCCAGCTCGCGTTCAGCGACCTGCTCGGCGACCACAACATGTACATCGCCGCATCGGTCTATGGATCGATCAGCGACAGCGACCTCCTGTTCACGTACGCGAACCTGAAGAAGCGGATGAACTGGGGGGCGGCGGTATTCCAGCTGCGGAACGACTTCGCACCGCTGGCCAGCACGACGTCCGATGACCTGTTCCTGTACCGGAGCGACGTGCTGCGCGGCCTCCAGGTGTTCGGCTCGTATCCGCTCAGCCGGTTCACCCGGATCGAAGTGGGCGCGGTCGCCACGCACGTCGACCGGCGGATCGCCCGCTTCGACTATTTCGATCCGGTGCCCGACATCGAGGTGGACCTGCCGAACGAAGCCTACGCGGCGCCGTCGACCGCCTATGTCTACGACACCGCGTTCTACGGCTCGACGGGGCCGATCGGTGGCAGCCGCCAGCGGCTCGAGGTTCTGCGCGCGATCGGCGACCGCCGGTTCACGCAGCTCTACGGCGACGCGCGCAAGTACTGGCTGTTCCGCAAGAGCCTGACCCTGGCCACCCGGTTCCTGTTCCTTGGCGAGTTCGGCGAGAGCGAGGAGAACCTGCGCTTTCGGTCGATCGCTGGTCCAACGCTCCTGCGCGGCTACGACGCGCGAAACAGCGACGACCCGCATCCGGAGCTGATCGGGAGCCAGGTAGGCCTCATGAACGTCGAGTTCCGCTTCCCGCTGATCGACCGGCCGGCTCTCGGCAGCGGCGGGCTACCCCCGATCCGCGGCGCGGTGTGGTTCGATGCCGGGTTCGCGCGCATCCCGGGTGTGCCGTTTCAGTTCGCCACGTCCGAGGATCCGGGTCCGCTCGGCTTCCGGCTGGCGGACGGCCGGGCGTCTTTCGGGGCGGGCCTGCGGATGAACCTGTTCGGCTTCGCGGTCATGCGCCTCGACTGGGCGAAGCAGACCGATATGGCCGGACTCCAGAAGAGCAAGGTCCTGTTCACCCTGGCGCCCGAGTTCTGATTCGACCAGATTGAGCATGTCGCCGGCAGGTGCGCTGGCGGCCACCCATCCGCACGGCCCGGCTCCCCCATCCGAGTTGCGCCAGCACGCAGGGTCCTCCCGCGACCTGCCCACCAATTCTGCGCCTTCGTGATCGAGGGATGGGGGTCGGGAGCGGCGGGACCCCTATATCTTGTGGTGTGATCGTTGACGGAGATGCTCGCGCGCCCGTATCTTTGGGGTCGACGCGACGCGCTAAACCCCAGCCTCGACTGCCATGCGGGATTTCGAGCTCGACGATCGATTCTGGCGCGACGCGCTCACCGTTCTCCAGGCCGGGGAGCGGGTGGAGGCGCTGTCCGACCGTTACCCCGAATACGCGGACCTGATCGGCGAGCTGGCGCTCGACGCCGCCGGTGAGCCCGTCCTCCTATGCTTCCGCCACGCGGCCGCGGACGAGAATTCGCGCCTCCTGGGGCTCCTCTCGGCGATTTTCCTCGCCCGCAGCGGGAGAAGAACGCTCCTCCTCGACCTCGATCCCGAGGTACGCTGGCTCGAGCAGGTGCTGGGGGAGGACTTCAAGGAGGGCGTAGTCGACCACCTGCAGTTCGGCATGCCGCTCGAGCGCTGCATCCGACCGACCGCCGTGGCGGGGCTCGAGGCGATGAGCGGCGGCGCGGCCTTTCTGGCCGGCTCGCCGCTCGACGATCCGCCTCGCTTCCGCGCGGCGCTCCTCTCGCTCAAGCAGGGACGCGACGCGGTGGTCGTCGCGCTACCACCGCCGGCCGAGAGCGCCGATGGCTCCGGGGTTCCCGCGCTCTGCGACGCGGTCGTGACGATCGAGGACACCGAGGGGCCAGCCGGCCCGCTCGGGACCGAGCGGGCGATCGTACGGCTCTCGGGCGACCCGCGCGCGGCGCGGGAGCTGGCCCGGCTCTGCCACCGGTTCCTTGGTCCGCTGCCGGCGCTGCTGGCGTCTCCGGGCGCCCCCGTGGCCCCGGCGGTGCGGCCGTCCACCCCGCGTCCCGCGGCCCCGCCTTCGGCGGCCGAGCCGTTCTGGGCCACGACCGCGCATGCGTCCGCGGATTCGGAGCCCGTGTCCGAGGAGCTCGACTTCCTGAGCGCGTTCGAGGGCCGGCCATCGCCATCGGCGGGGCCAGCGCTCGCGGAGACCAGCCGGGTTCGTCTGGAGGAGGTCGTGGAGGCCTCGCGGGCGAAGAGCGAGGCGCGGCGGAGTTCGCGGCCCGCGCCCGGTGGGCGCCGTCCGATCGATCGCCGGGCGCTCACGCTGGCGACCGTGATGCTGGCCGCGATCGCCGCGCTCGCGCTCGGGTCCCGCTTGTTCGCGCCCCTTTTCGCCGGCTGGTCCGGCGACGACCTCGAGTCCCTGTACGAGGGGTCCGGGGCTTCGGCCACCGCCGGCGGCGGGCCGGGGACCGTCATCCCGCTGTCCGGTCCCGTCGTCCGGGTGCCTGTCGAGCCGGCGACCGGGGATTCGGCGGCGGCGGATTCAATCCCTGCCGGGGCCGCGTCCGCGACGTCCGCCTCTGCGCTCGGAAAGGCCGCGCCGTACTCGGTCCACGTGGGGTCGTACCGAACCGCCGAGGCCGCGCAGGGAGTGGTCAGTGAGCTCGCCCGGAGGGGGATGACCGCGTTCCTGTCGCCGGTCGTCCTGCCCGAGAAGGGCGAATGGGTGCGGGTGTACGTCGGTGCCTTCGGCGACACCGTCGAGGCGCGCGCGACCCTCTCCGAGCTCACGTCGGGAGAGGTCGTGGAGGAAGGCGCGGTCCGCGATACGCCGCTGGCATTCCTGCTCGGGGTGTACCCGACCTCGGAGGAGGCGGCCCGGCGGATCTCCGATCTCGCGGTCCGGGGGATCCCGGCATACGCACTCGGCGAAGGGCCGGTCCGCGTCTGGGCCGGAGCGTTTCAGAACGAGGCGGAATCCCGTCTGCTGGCATCCGCCCTCGACGCGGAGTTGTCGGAGGAGACGATCCGGCTTTCGCGACGCGAGCGATGACGGTGCGTCACCTGACATCCAACCCTCACCGACGGAGGAATCCGGCGTGAAACTCCAGCGTCTCGAGATGTACGGGTTCAAGTCGTTCGCCGATCGGGTGGCGATCGAGTTCAACCCGGGGATCACGGCCATCGTGGGGCCCAACGGCTGCGGCAAGAGCAATATCTCCGACGCCATCCGCTGGGTGCTCGGCGAGCAGCGGCCGACGCTGGTGCGCGGGAGCCGGATGGACGAGGTCATCTTCGCCGGGACCCGGGACCGCAAGCCGATCAACCTGGCTGAGGTCGTCTTGCGGTTCTCGAACGAGGACGGGAGGCTCCCGCTGGAGTACTCCGAGGTAGCGATCGCCCGGCGGGTGTTCCGCGAGGGGGTGAGCGAATACAGTCTTAACAAGCATGTTTGTCGACTCAAGGACATTCAGGATCTCTTCATGGGCACCGGCGTGGGCACCCACACCTACTCGCTCATCCAGCAGGGGATGGTCGACAGCATTCTCTCGGACAAGACCGAGGAGCGGCGCATGATGTTCGAGGAGACTGCGGGGGTCACGCGCTACAAGAACCGGCGCAAAGCCACCGAGCGAAAGCTCGAGGCCACGACCGGCGATCTGCGGCGTGTGGAGGATATCGTCGGCGAGGTGGAGAAGAACGTCGCCTCGCTGCGGCGTCAGGTCGGAAAGGCTCGGCGCTGGCGCGAGTACGAGGTCGAGGAGGCGCGGCTCGATGTCCACGTGACCGGGTCCGAGCTGGCCGCGCTCGCCGAGCGGGAGGGGCCGGTCGGAGAGGAGCTCGAGCAACTCGTGACGCAGGAAGCCGAGCAGGCCGCCCGGCTGGGTGATCGCGAGGCGGGGCTCGAGACGCTGGAGCTCGAGATCGTGGACGCGCGCCGGCGGGAGGACGATGTGCGCGAGCAGGCCGAGGGACTGAAGCGCCAGATCTCGCGGCGCGAGGATTCGCAGCTCGTCACCGGCGAGACCCTGCGCCACAACGCCGAGCGGCTCGAGGCGTTGGGAGTGGAGGACGCGCGCTCGGCCTCACGCGCGGACGACCTCGAGGAGCGGCGCGCCAACCTGGAAGTCGACCGCCACGCGGCCGCCGAGCGGATGCAGGGGGTCATCGGCAGGCTGGGGCCGGAGGGCGAGATCGGGTCCGACGAGGCCCACCAGGCCGAGCTCCGCGCCGAACGCGCGCATCTGGCCGGCGAAATCGAGCGTCTCCAGGAGCAGCTCGGCGAGGCGCGCCAGGCGGCCGCCCGCCAGGGGAGCGCCGTCGAAAGCGCGGCGGAGCGGATCGACGCGATCGAGGCCGAGCTCGAAGTGCGCCGACGCGAGGCGGCTGAGGCTGCCGAGACCCGCGACCGTGTGCGCGTGGCGACGGACGGCGCGGACGCGCTGCGTCGGGAACGGGGGGCCCGTATCGCCACGCTCGAGGCCACGGTGCGCCGCGCCGCCGACGAGCTCGAGGCCGCCCGCGAAAGCCTGGCCGCCGCGCGCGCGAGCGAGCACTCGGCTGCGGGTCGGCTCGAGTCCCTGGAGGCGATGGAGGCCCGATTCGAGGGCTACGCCCGCGGGGCCCGTGCGCTCCTCTCGGAGAACGCTCCGCGGGACGGGCTGGCCGGCGCGCTGCCGCAGGCCGTCGAGGCGAGCGAGCCGGCGTTCGAGGCCGCCCTCGACCGGTACCTGGAGAGTCTGGGCCACGCGATCGTGGCCGCCGACCGTGAAGCCGCGGTCAGGGGCGCCGACCGGCTCGCCGCCGGCTTGCTCGGCCGCGCGGACTTCGTGGTGCCTGGTCTGGTGGCCGTCGGACCGCCGCCGGAGATCCCCGACGCGGCGGCGGCCCATGTCGTGGCCCGCGGGGATCGGGCGCTCCGCTGGACCGCCGATCCCGAGATTGGCGAGGCGCTGAGGCCGCTCTTCGCCCGGCTCCTGATCGTGGCCGATCGCGACCACGCGCTCGCGTGCCGGGAGGCGCTCGACGGATGGCCGGAGGCCGCGCGCCACTACGTGATCGCGGGGATGGACGGCACATTGATCGAGCCGACCGGTCGCTGGCGGACGGCCGGCGACGAGGGGGATGCGGGGCTCCTGGCCCGGCGTCGGCTGCTGCACGAGGCCCAGATGGAGGTCGAGAACCGACGGGCCGACGCCGCGGACGCTGCGCGGGTCACCGCCGCGGGCGATGCCGTGCTGGCCGCGGCCGAAAGCGCGCTTTCGGCCGCCCATGCCGAGGCCGTCGATGCCGAGGCGCGCTATCGCGAATCGCGGGAGGCGGCAGTTGTCGCCGAGCAGGAGGAGCGGCAGGCCACGCGCCGGGTGACCGAGCTCGACCTGCACGCCGCCGACCAGCGCGAGGCACGCGAACGAGCGATCTCGGCGGGCCGCGCGATCGCCGAGACGATCCAGGAGCTGGAAGGCGACCTCGCGCGGGCGCGCGCGCGGTTCGAAGACGTCCGCGCGGCGCTCGAGCGCCACGACGAAGTGCGCACCGAGCGGATCTCGGCGCGGCACGCGATCGAGCTGGAGCGCGCCGAGGCGGAGGCGGCTCTCAGGGCGATCGAGCGCGAGCTCGAGCATCTCGTCGCCGAAGAGGACCGGCTGGCGACCGGCCGCACGGAGCGGGCGGCGGAGCGCCGCCGCCTCGACGAGGCCAGCGTCCAGCTGGAGGAAGAGCGCGAGGCAATGCTGTCCGAGATCGAGGCCCTCTATGCAAGCCTCGACGGAATCGAGAAGACGCGGGTCGCGGGCGGCGAGGCGCTGCGCGAAGCCGAAGCCCGCCGGGCCGGCTTCGAGTCCGAGCTCCGGGAGCTCCGGCGGGTGCACGACCTCGCGACCGAGCGGCGCCACGAGCTTGCGCTCGCCCGTCAGGACCTGCAGTTCCGCCGTCAGGCCCTGCTCGACCACCTTGCGGAGACGTACGCCCGGCCGCTGGACGAGCTGGCGGCCCTTCATCCGCTGGAGAAAGCCGAAGCCGGGCTGCCGACAGAGGAGCTGCGCGGCCGTGTCGAGGAGGTCCGGCGCAAACGCGCCAACCTCGGCCCGGTCAACATGCTCGCAGTCGAGGAGTATGAGCGGGAGGCGGAGCGTCACGAGTTCCTGGTGCGACAGCGGGACGACCTCGTCCAGGCCAAGCGCCAGCTGGAGGAGGCGATCCGCACGATCAACGCGACCGCGCGGGATCTTTTCGTCGAGACGTTCGAGGCGGTGCGCCAGAACCTCGACGTGACGTTCAAGACGCTGTTCGAGGGCGGCCATGCGGAGATCCGCCTCGAGGACCCGGACGATCCGCTCGAGTCGCCAATCGTGATCGTGGCCAGCCCGCGTGGAAAGCGGGTCCAGCACATCAGCTTGCTCTCGGGTGGCGAGCGGGCGCTGACCGCGCTGTCGCTCCTGTTCGCGATCTACCTCGTCAAGCCGTCGCCGTTCTGCATCCTCGACGAGGTGGACGCGCCACTCGACGACGCCAACGTGAGCCGGTTCCTCAAGATGATCCACCACTTCAGCGAGGAGACCCAGTTCATCGTCATCACGCACAACAAGCGCACGATGGCGGAGGCGGACTATCTCTACGGGATCACGATGGAGGAGCCGGGCGTGAGCTCGCTGGTTTCGGTGTCACTGGATTCCGGCGATTCGGAGAGGCAGGAGCCCGCCGGACGCGCGCGGGAGACAGCGGAGGAAGAGCCCGCCGAGGCGATGGCGGCCGGTTAGTCCGCCGTCCGCCCGCGCGTCGAAAGCTCGAGCGCCACGTCCCCGAGGAGCGGCAACAGGAACCACCGGCCGCGGTACGCCTGCCATACGAGCAGCAGGGTCAGCAGTACGGTCCCCAGGAACAGGAAGAACAGCATGCCGAGGCCCAGCAGCGGCACCGCGTCGAGCGCGGCTACGACCAGCGCCACGAACGCGCCGAGGAGCAGCGACTGCCAGCCGTGGAAGCGAACATACGGGCTGTCGCGATACAGCAGGATACAGGCAACCCCGGTCACCGGCCCGAGGACGTACGCCAGCGCGGCGATCGATCGAGTTTCGCTTTCTGGTCGCGGAGCGGACATGGTGGGATGGTCGTGCGGTTGACCGTTCGCGAAGGCGCCGCGAGATTCGCCGGCGGTGAGCGCGGAGACTAGGCCAGTACCCCACTCCTGTCAACCCGGATGAGCGAAACCCGAGACAGCCCCCAAGCCCCGGCACCCGACGCCGAGCCGACCGCTGACACCCGTCGGGATGCGCTCGTCGCGGACCTCGAAGCTGCCGTGAGCCTCGAGGAAGGCGAAGCGCTTGAGCGGGCCTATGTGTTCGAGCCGGTGGAGCGCGGGGACGTCTCGTTCACGCTGGCGCTCGTCACCAAGCGGCTGGCGCCTGACCGGCTGGAGATGGTCGCGGTGGGGGGGCGGATCGACGGAGGGCGGACCGCGGCGCGCGACTTCGTACGACGGGCGCGGTTCCCCGAGGCGATCCTTCCGGAGATACTGGCCGAGTTCATCGATCGCTGTGGGGTCGAAGGGGCGCTGTACCGTGAGATCCCGCTGTCCGGCCGGGATGTCGACCCGCTGCGGCCGCTCGAGCGCCTGGCAGAGCTGCTGGTTCCGGTCGGGAACGGGTCGTGACCCTCGAAGGCGTCGAGCGCTTCCAGGAATATCTTCGTGCATACAACCACCCGGTGACTCCGCAGCGTTTACGGGTCGCCGAAGAGCTGTTCGGCACTCACCGCCATGTCTCGGCCGAGGAGATCGGCGAGAAGCTCCGTGCGCGGGGAGAGTCGATCGGGAAGGCCACGATCTACCGTACGCTGGACCTGTTGCAGAAGGCGGGGCTGATCCGGGAGCACGATTTCGGCGACGGGTTCCGGCGCTACGAGGCGCGGCCCTCCCGCCCGCGCCACGAGCATCTGGTCTGCACCCGGTGTGGCAAGGTGATCGAGTTCGAGTCCGACGCGGTCGACGGCCTGGAGAAAGAGATCGCCGCGCTCCATCGCTTCCGTCCCTCGCGACACCGTCTGGAGATCTACGGGCTGTGCGAAGAATGCCACGACTGACGGCGGCAGCGACGATCGCCCTGGCCGCCCTCGGGTCTCTGCCGGCCACCGCGCAGGCCCAGCGTGAGATCAAGCCGTCGGTGGCCTCGCTTGCCGTCCACGACGTCAACGACGTCTTCCTCCGGGTAACCAACCGGGGATCCTACGGCCTGCGGCTCTCGGACACGAACCCGCCCGGCAACTTCCCGCGCGGCACGCCAAACCGTTACCTGTTCGGCGCGGGGCTCTGGATCGGGGGCATCGGCGACGTGGACGCCAACGGCGTTCCCGACACGATCACGACGATCGGCTACAACCCGGAGTCGACCGGCGAGAACGAATGGATCGAGGGCGCGGTCGGCCAGAGCCCGAACGACCCGCGGTTCCGCGTGCTCGACTCGACCGAGCCCAGCGACCAGGAGCTCTTTCCCGCGACGCCGGTCGCGCAGCAGGAGCTGTTCACCGTGTTCGACGACCGGTTCAGCGTGGGCACGATCTCGCAGCCCTCGATTCCGCTCGGCGTCGAGGTGCGGCAGCGCTCGTTCGCGTTCACCGAGCCGGCGCTCGACACGGCGGTCGTGTTCCAGTGGGACATCCTCAACATCTCCAATCAGATCCGCGCCACCGGGTACACGATCCAGGACATGTGGACAGGAATCGTGGTCGACCCCGACATCGGCGAGCCCACCGACGACACGGCCGCGCCGCTCGAGATCGACGGCGAGCCCGTACTCCTGATCTGGGACAGCGACTTCGCCGAGGGCGGGTTCACGGGGCGCCCCGGCTTCCTGGCCCTGGTGCCGCTCGACAACCAGCGAGACGAAGTGAACATGACCGCCATGACCGGCGACAACCGGCCGGGAGTACAGCCCGTGCCGCAGCTCGATGCGACCCAGTACGAGGCCCTCTCGGGGCTCCGCGCGCCGACGTTCGCTTCGCCGTTCTTCGATCTGCGCGCGCTGATCGGCATGGGCCCGGTGGACCTGGACGAGGGCGAGGTCGTGCGCACCGCGGTCGCCTGGGTCTGGGCGGAGGCGGTCGGTGACGTGCCCGGGACGCTCGTGCCGTCAAGCCCCGAACTCACGGCCGACGCCCCGTTCCTCGTCGATCTGGTGGCCGCCGTGCGGGCCGTCCGCGAGGCGTACGACGATCGGCTCGCCAACCTGCCAGCGCTGCTCGACTTCCCGACGGAGCCCGAGCCGCCCGGGCCGGGAGACGCGAACGTGGTGCTCCAGAACTACCCCAACCCGTTCATCGACGAGACGTCGATCGAGTATTCGATCGCAGAGGAGGGCGACGTGAGCCTGGACGTGTTCGACGCGCTGGGGCAGCTGGTCGTCACGCTCGCCGTGGGGCATCGCGAGCCCGCGACCTATACAGTGGCTTGGAACGGCCGCTCGTCCAACGGGCGCGAGGTCCCGTCGGGCGTTTACGTCATCCGGCTCACGACCCCGCAGGGAACGTCCGCCGTGCGTGCGCTGAGGCTGCGATGATGCTTGCAGTGACCTCACGCCGAGGGCAGATTCCCCCCCCGATGCCCACCCGCCTCGCCTTCTCCGCGCTCTGCCTGCTCACGCTGGTCGCCCTGCCGGGTGTATCCGCCCGCGCGCAGACGAACGGCGACGAGTCGGACGGGGGGCTGGTTGGTCTCGTGCTGCCGGTCGGCGCACGCGCGATCGGCCAGGGCCGTGCAGTGGTGGCGTCACGCGCCGAGCTCCAGGCGATGCCCTACAACCCCGCCACCGTCGACGGCCTCGAACGCGGGGCGCTGACGTTCAGCCGCATCGAGGGCGCGGACGATGCCGGGTTCAGCGGCAACTACGTGGCCGGGGCGGTCGTGTCGCCTTGGGGGACGTTCGCCGCTCAGCTCGTCTACCAGGACTACGGTGAGATCGTGCTGACCGAGACCTCGCCCGATGAGATCGGGACCGTCGAGATCAGTGACTGGGCCGCGGGGATCACCTGGGCCAATCACTGGCGCGACCGCCTTTCGTACGGGGCCACGGCCAAGTGGTACAGCTCCGACCTCGGGGTGACGACAGGAGGAGGGGCGGCCTTCGACGTGGGCCTCGTCTATCTGCCGCGGCCGGGTTCGGTGCCGATGTCGTTCGGCCTCTCGCTCAGGAACCTGGGCGCCGACTTCTCCTACGACGAGACGGACGACACGCCCGGGGACGGTGGCAGCGACAACCTGCCAAGCCGCATCCGCGTGGGGGTCGAGGCCGCGCCGGAGCGCTTCTTCGGTTTGCCGCCGGAGTACCGGGTCTCGCTGTCGTTCGACATCGAGAGCGACCTGAGGGAGCTCTCGAACTCGAGCCAGCACGGAGGCGTTTCGCTGACCGCGTACGACGTGCTCGTCCTGCGCGGAGGCATCGTGCTTCTCGACAACCCGTACGTGGATTCCGGCGACGCCGACCGCGCGACCGGTGGGGCGTTCGGGATTGGTATCCGGTACGACCGGTTCGAGGCCGACATTGCGCGCGAGATGTCGGTGTCGGAGCTGGGCGACGAGACGCATTTCGCCGTCGGAATTCGATTCTAACGGTCGCTGAAAACGGTCCATCTTCGGCGTTGCGCTTCTCGTGTCTTCCTGCGGCGTACAATCGTACGCCTCGGAATCCCCTCGTCGCGCGCCTCGGGTACCCACCGGAGGTGGGTGCTGGACCGTTTTGAGCGACCTTGTGAGCCTATGCAGATTCCCACAATTCCGATGAGACACGCCTCACGGGTCGGGGCACTGGTCCTGGCGCTCGCCCTGCTCGCGTGTGGGGGCCCGGCCGACGAGGTGCTGGTCCTTCACACAGCGGACGCGTATGGCTACTTCGACGATTGCGGCTGCCGGGCGGATTCGACCGGTGGGCTCGCCAAGCGCGCGTGGGTGGTCGATTCGCTCCGGCGCGAGTCGGACCGACCGATCCTGCTGGTCGACGCCGGCGACTTCACCGGGGGCGAAAGCGCGTACGGCGCCGCGCTCGGCCGCGTGATGGTCGATGCGATGGAGCTCATGGAGTACGACGCCTTCACGCTAGGCGAGTGGGACTTCAACCAGGGGCCGGCATACCTGCGCGGGATCGTGAGCGGGAACCCGGTCGCCTGGGTCCACACCAACTACGACGTTGTCGGCCTCGAGGATCTGGGGACCGAGACTCTGGTGGTCGAGAAGGGCGGCCGCCGGATCGGCCTCCTGGGGCTCTTCAATCCGACCATCCTGCTGAACCCGGCCATGCGGGACAGCGTGGTCGTCGAGTCCGACATCGTGGCGAGCGCGAAGCGCGGAGTCGCAGAGCTCGAGGAGCAGGGCGTGGACATGGTCATCGTGCTGAGCCACCTCTCGTACAAGGGAGACCGAGCGCTCGCGCAACTCGTGCCCGGCATCGACCTGATCGTCTCGGGGCACGGCGGCAAGACCCTGCAGGGGCCCGAGGTGGCGAACCCAGGGACGTGGATCGTCGCCAGTGGGGACCTGGGCCGTTTCCTGGGTCGGGCCGAGGTTGCGTTCGGCGACGGGCCCGAGGGCCGTGCGACGGTGGACCGGGTGGAAGGCGGTCTGATCGGGATGGACCCCTCGATCCCCAACGATCCCCGCCTCGATCCCTTGTTCGCGGCCTACGAGGAGGAGCAGAAGGCGCTCATGAAAAGGGAGCTGGAGTCCATGCAAGCGCCCGGCGCGACCGTGCCCGACGAGCCGCGCGGAGACGACGAATCGATCCGCCTGAACAGTCCCCAGAGCTGAGGAGGAGACGGGTGCCTTTCGTTGCCAAGGAGATGTTCCTGACAAACGGTGTGGGGCGCCACCGCGAGAAGCTGGCCTCGTTCGAGCTCGCGCTCCGGGACGCGAACATCGCCGAGTACAACATCGTGCGGGTCTCCAGCATCTTTCCCCCGCACTGCAAGATGGTCTCGCGGAACGAGGGCGTGAAGAAGCTACACGCCGGGCAGGTGCTGTTCACTGTGGTCGCCGAGATTTCCACGAACGAGCCGCACCGGCTGATCGCCTCGTCGATCGGCGTGGCGATCCCACGCGACGTCGAGCACTACGGCTACCTGTCCGAGCACCACGGCTACGGCCAGACCGACAAGATCGCCGGCGACTACGCCGAGGACCTGGCGGCCCAGATGCTGGCCACCGCGATGGGCGTCGACTTCGATCCCGAAGCCGCGTGGGACGAGCGCAAGGAACAGTGGAAAATCTCAGACGAGATCGTCACGACCCGCAACATCGTCCAGTCGGCGGTGGGAGATAAGAACGGCCTCTGGACGACGGTCGTCGCAGCCGCCGTCCTGATCGATCCGGAGTGAGGTCGCGGAAAACGGCCGCGGCTCGTTCCCACTGCTGACGTGGAGCTCATGAATGGTTCCCGATACGGTCAACTTCCTCGGTCTCCCAGACGACGAGACCCGCTACGTGGACGCGCGCGGGGTCGTGATACCCGTCCCGTGGGAAGCGACCGTCTCGTACGGTGCTGGAACGGGGAAGGGCCCAGCGGCGATCCTCGAGGCGTCGAAATACGTCGAGCTCTACGACGAAGTGCTGCGTGAGGAGCCCTATCAAAAGGGTGGGATTCACACCGCGCCGGCGGTCGACGTCTCGGGTGGGGATCCGGTCGTGTTCATCGACCGGCTCGAGGCCGTTGCCGCGCGCCTCTTCGCCGACGGCAAGTTCCCGGTCTTCCTGGGAGGTGAGCACTCGCTGACGACAGCACCCGTACGGGCTGCCAAGGCCTTGTTTGACGACCTCTCGATCCTCCAGCTCGACGCCCACGCGGACTTGCGCGAGAGCTACGAGGGAACGCCCTGGTCCCACGCGTGCGTGATGCGGCGCGTCCACGAGCTCGGCGTCCCGGCGGTCCCGGTCGGGATCCGCGCGATCTCGGTCGAAGAGGCGGAGTTCATCCACGAGGAGGACCTGCCGGTCTTCTGGTCGCACCGGATCGCGCATGGCGAGGAGTGGATGGACACCGTGCTCAACACGCTATCCGACACCATCTACCTCACGTTCGACGTCGACTTCCTCGACCCCTCGCTCATCCCCGCGACCGGCACGCCCGAGCCGGGGGGCGGCTTCTGGCACGAGACCATGCGCTTCCTCGGCTATGTGTTTCAAGAGAAGAACGTGGTCGGGATGGACGTCGTCGAGCTGGCGCCGATCGAAAATCTCCACGCCCCCGACTTCGTGATCGCGCGCTTAGTGCACCGCTGTCTGGGGTACAAATTCCACAATTGGTTGGCTTAGGCGGGCACCCGCCCGGCGGATTGACAGTGTACCATGTGCCGGGTAGGCTGATAGCCCTGGTCCGCTGCAGAAACCCCACCGCACCGACAGGAGAACCATGAGCAAGTTGCGCACCGTTCTTGCGCCCATTCTCGTCGCGCTCCTCCCGCTGGCGTGCCAGACCGAGCCGGCGGAGGAGTCCGGCGCGACGACCGAGCCGGTCGTCGATAGTGCCGCCGCCACAGAGGCCTTGCACCAGCTCGCGGATCAGTACGAGTCGACCTACAACGCCCGCAACGCGGCCGGCATTGCCGCGATGTACGTCGAGGACGCAAAGTGGTTCCCACCGGACGGGCCTCGCGTGGAGGGCGTGGGCGCGATCCAGGAGGCGATGGAAGCGACGTACGCCTCGATGCCGGAGATGTCGTGGAGCCTGGAGAGCGAGGAGTACAGCGTTTCGCCGGCGGGCGACATGGCGGTCGGGCAGGGTACATTTCATCAGGCGGGGGTCGATACGACGGGTCAGTCGGTCGACCAGACCTACCAGTGGGTTGCGGCCTATCGCAACGTCGACGGCGCCTGGAAGATCACCGGCGTGATGTGGAACCAGGGCGGTCCCGCCATGAAGTCCGAGACCGAAAGCGACGATTCCACGATGTAGCATCGCCTCCCCTGCCTGGTCGCTTTGGTCGTCGAGGCCCCGCGTTCCTTTTGGCGCGGGGGTTTCGACGAAACGGACGCGGAGGCAGGGAATTCGTCGTCGAGTTTTCGGTGGAACGGCGGGCGCGAATCGGGTAGGCTGAGGGCATGGATCAAGAGAATCTGCCGCCCATCGAAGAGATGTGGGACGCGTTCGAGCGCCGCGATCCGTCGTACGACGGGATTTTCGTGACCGCGGTCGCGACAACCGGGATCTTCTGCCGTCCGACGTGTCCGGCCCGCAAGCCGGCCCGTGAGAACGTCGAGTTCTTCGCCGTCGCACGCGAGGCGCTAACGGCGGGCTATCGGCCCTGCAAGCGGTGCCGCCCGATGGAGAACGGCGAGGCGCCGGAGTGGATCGCGGGTCTTCTGGACGCGGTCGAGGCGGATCCGTCGCGCCGCTGGAAGGACGAGGATCTGCGAAAGCTCGGGCTCGAACCCGAGCGGGTGCGGCGCTGGTTCCAGCGCCACCACGGGATGACGTTTCACGCCTACCACCGCGCGCGCCGGCTGGGGCGCGCGATCGGCCGGCTCAAGGACGGCGCGGGCCCGGCGAGCGCAGCGTTCGAGAACGGGTACGAGTCGCTGAGCGGCTTCCACGAGGCGTTCCGCCGCCAGACCGGGACCACACCCGGCCGGGCCGGCGAGGAGGAACCGATCTTCCTCCGTCGGCTGACCACGCCGCTCGGCCCGATGATCGCCGGCGCCGACGAAGACGCGCTCTTCCTCCTCGAGTTCGCCGACCGCAGGATGCTCGAAACCCAGATCGAGCGGGTGAGAGCCCGGACCGGGCGGGTAGCGGTGCCGGGCGTCAACGACGTGATCCGACGCATCGGCGAAGAGCTGGACGCATACTTCGCCGGCGAGCTGCGGGACTTCACGGTCCCGCTCGAGACGCCGGGAAGCGAGTTCCAGCGCGCGGTGTGGGAGGAGCTGCGAAGGATCCCCTACGGGGAGACCCGGAGCTACGGCGAGCAAGCGAGGAGGCTCGGGCAGCCCCGCGAGGCCGTGCGCGCGGTCGCGCGGGCAAACGGCGACAACCGGATCGCGATCGTCATCCCCTGCCACCGCGTGATCGGCGCCGACGGGCGGCTGACGGGGTACGGCGGGGGGCTGTGGCGGAAGAGACGGCTGCTCGACCTCGAGCGCGCGGTCGCCCACGGGAGCGTGCTGGGACCGCTGTTCGCGGCGACGGCTTCGGAATCGAGCAGGCGCGGGCAAGGAGCTGCGCGCCGGTAGTCCGGTTATCCGGTCGCGGTCGTGGCGGCGGTCGCGGTCGTGTCGGGCGTCGAGAGCGTATCCTCGACCGACGGGTCTTCGGGCGTCAGGTTGCCGAACCCGTCCACGTTGTGCCAGATCCCTTTCTCGATGCACTTCTTCAGCACGCCGTCCTGGATCTTCACCGCACCGATGCTGAACCGCTGACCCTGGAAGTAGCAGCCGTCGAACGCCTCCGGCGGGCTGACCCGGTGGCGCACGGCCGTTGTGGTATCGACGGCGGCGGGCTGGTCGGCGATCGGATCGTCGGGCGGAGGCTGGCATCCGAGGGAGAAAACCGCGACGGCGGCGACGAAGCGTACGATGTTGCGCACGAGAGCCTCCTGGTAGCGTGGAGAAAAGGGTTGTCACGCTAGCACGGCGTCCGCGAGGCGGTCAAGCCGCCGCTTGACAGGCCCCGCCGCTTTATGCTAGAATTCTAGCAGTTAAGCGCCCGGACGGGCAATCCCCGATTCCACTCCCTGGAGGATGCATGAGCGAAAAGCCCCCCATCGGCCTCAGCCCGCGCGAGCGCCAGATCATGGACGTGATCTACCGGCGTGGCAGCGCCACCGTCCAGGAGGTCCAGGACGAGATGCCCGACCCGCCGAGCTATTCGGCGGTCCGGGCGACCATGCGGGTACTGGAGGAGAAAGGACGGCTGCGCCACAAGGAGGACGGGCGTAAGTACGTCTATCATCCCGCGGTCGCACCCGAGCGCGCCCGCAGGAACGCGCTCCAGCATATCGTGAAGACGTTCTTCGGCGGCTCCGCCGAGCAGGCGGCGGTTGCGCTTCTCCGGATGTCCGACACCGGTCTCGCGCAGGAGGAGCTCGAGCGGCTCGCGGCGCGGATCGAAGAGGCGCGAAAGGAAGGCAGGTAGCCATGGAATCCGTGCTCGTGGGATCGATCGTCAAGGGTACGCTGCTCCTCCTCGTCGCCTTCGGACTGACCACCTTGCTCCGCGAAGCCTCGGCAGCGGTTCGACACGCGGTCTGGAGTGCGGCGCTGATCGGCGTGATCGTGATCCCGCTCGTGTCGGTCGTCGTTCCGTGGAGGATGGGAGTGCTCCCAGCGGGTTGGGGATCCTCGGGTTTCGACGGAGCGGCGATCTCGCCGCCGTCCGATCTCTCGAGGCCCACTCCGACCCCGACAACGTCCACGTGGGGAACTGCGGATTTCGGGTCGACGGATGTCGGTTCTTCGCCGAGACCGGATGAGCCCGTGCTCTCCCCGGAGACGATCGAGCCGCAAGGGACGCCGGGAGTGACCGGGCTCGTCTCCCGGATCGCGAGCGACCCGTGGCGGCTCGCGCTCGTCGCGTGGCTCTCGATCGCCGGGCTGATCCTCGCGCGGATCCTCTTCGGGATGGTGTGGATGTGGCGGCTCGCGCGGCGGGCGGAGCCCCTGTCGGGACCGGCCTGGCTGCTGCCGCTCGGGCGCGTGACCGAGCGGCTGGGCCTGCGTACGGCGGTGCGTGTCGTTCGCAGCGACGCGGCCGCGATGCCGGTCACGTGCGGGATCCTGCGTCCGGCCGTTGTCCTGCCCGAGGAGTCGGAAGAGTGGACCGAGGAGCGCCGCGAGGCGGTCCTTCTCCACGAGCTGGCGCACGTCCGTCGCGGCGATCTCGCCACCCATCTGATCGCCTGGGTCGCGTGCTCGCTGTATTGGTTCCATCCGCTCGCCTGGATCGCCGCGCGCCGGCTCCGCCACGAGAGCGAGCGGGCCTGCGACGACCTCGTGCTCGGCGCGGGCACGCGAGCGTCCGAGTACGCATCGCACCTGCTCGACATCGTGCGCTCGGCGGGACGGGGAAGCGCGCCCGCGGCAGCCGTGCCGATGGCCCAGAAGTCGAGCTTCGAAGGGCGGCTACTGGCGATCCTCGAGCCAGGCGTTGCGCGTCAGGCGCTTACCGGACGCAAGAAGATCGCGGTCGCCACGGGGTTGGCGCTCGTCGTTCTCCCGCTGGCCGCGATGGCTCCGGCAGGGTCGGGACTGGCTACGATCCGGGGGCCGTTCGTCTCGGACGCGACGCGCGACAATCCCGTAGACGCGATCGCGCTCGACCCC
>DASQEN010000310.1:0-6555 GCA_035633635.1 Gemmatimonadota bacterium
ATCCCCGAAAGCAGGAGGAAAGGCCGGGCTCTCCGAACGAACAACGCCAGCGGAAACAATAGCTCGAACGCGATCGTCCCCACCGACAGCACCACGCACAGCTCATGATGCTGTGCGAGCCAGAGACCGAGCGGCCGGTCCCATTGGAGGGATGAGGATAGAAGTTCCTGCTGGAGCGTGTAGCCGTTCATCCACTGCAGGCCCGAGTAAGCGAGTTTGCCAGCAGCGTTCGAGAAATAGCTCCATGCGAGGAGCGCCTGAGTCAGCTTGGTAGGCCAGACCGCTTGATCGGTCTCCTCCTCTCGAGGGCCATCCTCGTGCAGGATCGCGTCTACGGAGAACCGTCGCCCGGAGGGCGAAAGCGCGAGGAACAAAAGGAAAAACGAGAGGAGGATATCGGGGTGGTGGATCTCGCCGTAGGATCCGTCGTGCGAAACCAGGAACCACGTGCCGAGGGCGAATACGAGGGCCGATGTGCGCGTCCGCAGTCCGACGAGCGTTGTCAAGCCTGCGGCGACGGTGACCGCATACGCGCCGCGCAGGAGGTCGGGCCACGAGACGACGTCGACGGGCAGGACCGCCGCCATGACGCGGATCATCCACTGCGGGGACTCGAATCCCCCGCCCCGCTCGATCAGCGCCACGTGCTCAGACGGCGTCGCCATGAAGAACGGCATGAAAACGAAGAGCTGGGCGCCCGTCACGAGGATGCGGCAGACGGCCAGGTTGATTCCGCGGCTTTGCGGAAACCACCAGCGCTCCCAACGCCCGATCATCGCGATCCCGACTCGATCCGCCGGAGGCTCGTCCGTGCCTGAAGCCCATCATCCGACAACGTGTACACGCTCTCTTCGACGACGATCTCGCGGACCGGCGTTTCCCAGCGGCGGGCCAGCCGTTGCCTGAGGTCCCGGGCCGCGGCGGAGTCGCCCTCCGCGATGGGGGTCTGGTAGAAGCGCCGGAAGGCGAAGCGCTCGAATCCGGCGTCCGCAGGGCCCACCAAACGGTTTCCATTCGCGGTCACGGCGACGATCCGGCGGCGAATCGCTTCGACAGGAGGGCCGGATGAATCGCGATACATGCCCCAGGCGAGGAAAGGCCAGAGGGTCTCGCGCGCCCCGGTCCGCTCCCGCGCGACCGGAACGACCTGGAGACCGAGAACCGTGAGGATGAAGGCCGAGACCCATACCCGGTGGCGGGTCACAACCTCGCGCCTCTCAGCGGGAAGTCATCGGACTTCGACACGCGCAGGCAGCCCGCCCCTCGGCCGCAGCGTGATGCCGCCGTAGGGCTCCACACCGCTCGGATCCATCAACCGGAAGCGGAGGCGTGGCACAACCCGCAAGAGGATCCGCACGCCCTCCAGCCGCGCCAGATGCTCGCCGATGCACTTGTGGGCCCCGTCGCCAAAGGGCAGGTAGGCCCAGCGCAATGGACGCCCGTCGGCGAACCGGTCAGGATCGAAGCGCTCGGGATCGGGAAAAACCGCAGGATGGCGATGCAGGACATACTGGCAGATGAGAAGGGTAGCTCCCGCGTTCACCGTGCCGCCGCTCGGGAGCTCGTCGTCCTCGATCGGGATCCGGGCGAAGATCCAGGTGGGCGGGTGGAGGCGCATCGCCTCGGAGAGGACCCGCTCGGCATACTCGGCCGCCCGCCGCGGGATGCTGTCGCCTATCCTCTCTCCGATCTCGTCCAGGAGCCGGGATTCCGCCTCCGGGTGGACCGCGAGCCGGTACCACGTCCAGGTCAGCGCCTCGCCGAGGGTCTCGTAACCGGTGCTCGTGAACGTCAGGATCTCGTCGCGGATCTGCGCGTCGCTCATCCGCGACCCGTCGGCGTAGGTCGCCCCGAGCAACGCGTCGAGCAGATCGGATTCCTCCTCGGACCTTTGCGTGGTGAGCCTCGCCCGGCGCCGCTCGAGGACCGCGAATACCTCCCGGTCGATCGTCCCCACCGCGCGCCGGTTGGCGCGCAGGATCCGGGTCGGAAACCGGTCGCGCCACGGAAGCCGCCCGTGATACACGTACTCGGTGTAGCATCGGCGCACGCGGATGGCGCGCGCCAGCCGCTCTTCCGCCTCCGGGGCGAGGTCGTCGCCGAACAGGACCGAGAGGATGACCCGCTGAGTCAGGTCCGCCATCTCGGCGGCCAGGTCGATCACCGCACCGGGCCCGGTCGAGCGGATCCAACGTTCCACGCGATCGTCGATCGCGGATTCGAACTTCATGACCGCCCGCCGGTGGAAGAGGGGCTGCAGCAACCTCCGCTGCCGCAGGTGCTCCTCGCCCGTGCTCGTGAGCAATCCCCCGCCCGCGCGACGACGCCCGCCGGGGCTCGAAAGGAACGGGGTCTTGACGTAGTTCTCGGCCCCCGTCACCAGCACGTGTTGGATATCGTCCGGATTGGTCAGGAACCAGGTCGCCGAGAAGGGCCGTAGCCGGATCCGGCTGTCGAGACCGACCCGGCGAGGGGTCAGCAGGCCGAGCTGGCGGCGCAGGTGCCGCGGGAGCTCGACGGACTGGGAGTCGACCGTCACGCGGCGCCCTCCTCACGGATCCGGCGATAGGCTCCGAGAAAGCTCTCTGCGCACGTCTCGCGGCTCAACCGCTCCCACGCCCACTCGTGGCCGGCGCGGCCCATCGCCTCGCAACGTTCCCTGTCCGAGAGCAACGCGGCCAGAGCCGTGGCCAGAGCCGGGGCATCGTTGGGCATCACGAGCATGCCGGTCTCCCCGGGTTGGACGATCTCGCTCAAGCCTCCGTGTCCGGCGGCCAGGACCGCGGTCCCGCGCATCATCGCCTCGGCCGCCACCAGCCCGAATGGCTCTTCCAGGATCGAAGGCACGGCCTGCACCCAGGCCGATTCGAGCTCCCGCTCCATCGCCTCTCGACTCAGGTGGCCGGTCCAGCGGATGCCTGCCTCGACGCCGAGCTCCCGGGCGAGGCGCCGGAGCCCGGACCGCTCCGGACCGTCCCCGACCATGAGCAATCGTGCTTCGGGGACGGCGCGGCGCGCCTCGGCGTAGGCCCGCATCAGAACCCCCACCCCCTTCTCGTGCGTGAGTCGCCCGGCATAGGCCACGACGGGCGGTCGCGAGAGGGGCCGCCGCGGCGACCTGCGTGGAACGCCGTTCCAGATGACGAGCGTCGGTCCGATGCCATGCTCGTTGAGCCGCCGCTCCATGGCCGCGCTGTTGGCCACGACCAGCGCGAAGACGTCCCGCCAACGCTCCCACAGGAAACGCTGCGCCATGAGCGCCACCCACGCCCGCCTCGAGAGGCACCCCTGCTCCAGACAGACCCGCCCCGCCTCGAACTCGCAGATCGAATCGTCGGGAAGCAGCCGGGTGCCGATCGGGCAGATCGTCTCGTACCAGGCGGCGTGGTAGAGGCTCGGCACGCCCTCGAGCAGCGGCAGGACGAGGGGAGAGAGCTGGGTCATGAACATCCGGACGTGGACCACGTCGGGCTGGAACTCGGCCATCGCCGAGCGAAGGCTAAGCCATGCCTGGGGATTCGCCACACGGTTGACCGTCCGCAGCTTCCCGGTCGTCCCGTAGCAGCCGTAGTCGGCAGGGCTCTCCCCGCCTCGCGTCAGCGCGTCGCTCGCGAACACGCGCGCGTCGTGTCCCCGCCGGCGGAGTTCGTCGCGCAGGTCGAGCGTCAGCGTCTCCGCTCCCCCGACCGTGGCCGCCACGTCGTTGAGGATCAGGATCTTCATCCCTCCTCGCGGATTCGGCGATAGACCTCGAGAAAGCTCTCCACGCACGACTCGCGGCTCAGCCGCTCCCACGCCCACTCGTGACCGGCGCGGCCCATCGCCTCGCATCGCACACGGTCCGAGAGCAGGCCCGCCAGGGCGGTGCCGAGGGCGGAGGGGTCGTTGGGCGTCACGAGGAGGCCCGTCTCTTCGTGTTGGACGATCTCGGTCAGGCCGCCGTGTCCGGCCGCGACGACCGCGGTTCCGCGCATCATCGCCTCGGCCGCCACGAGGCCGAACGGCTCCTCGTGGATCGAGGGCACTGCCTGGACCCAGGCCGATTCCAGCTCGCGCTCCATGGCCTCGCGGCTCAGGTGGCCAGTCCACCTAATGCTCGCGTCGACGCCGAGCCCCCTTGCCAGACTCTCGAGCCCCGCGCGCTCGGGACCATCCCCGACGAGGATGAGCCTGGCATCGGGGAGCGCGCAGCACGCCTCGGCGAACGCCCGCAGCAGGACGCCGATCCCTTTCTCCCGGGTGAAACGACCCGCGTAGGCCACGATCGGGAGACTCGCCAGCGGCGGCCGGCGCGGCCGGCGCGGGACGCCGTTCCAGATGACGGCCGTGGGGCCGATCCCGTACTGGTTGAGTCGCCGCTCGACAGCGGCACTGTTGGCGACGAACAGCGCGAAGACGTCCCGCCAACGCTCCCACAGGAAACGCTGCGCCATGAGCGCCACCCACGCCCGCCTCGAGAGGCATCCCTGCTCGAGGCAGGCGCGGCCCGCCGGAAACTCACAGACTGTGTCATCCGGCAGCAGCCGGGTGCCGATTGGGCAGATCGTCTCGTACCAGGCGGCGTGATAGAGGCTCGGCACGTCCTCGAGCAGCGGCAAGACGAGTGGAGAGAGCTGGGTCATGAACATCTGGACGTGGACCACGTCCGGCTGGAACTCCGCCATCGCCGAGCGAAGGCTCCGCCACGCCCGGGGATTCGCCACACGGTTGACCGTCCGCAGCTTCCCGGTCGTGCCGTAGCAGCCGTAGTCGGCAGGGCTCTCCCCGCCTCGCGTCAGCGCGTCGCTCGCGAACACGCGCGCGTCGTGTCCCCGCCGGCGGAGTTCGTCGCGCAGGTCGAGCGTCAGCGTCTCCGCTCCCCCGACCGTGACCGCCACGTCGTTGAGGATCAGGATCCTCACGGAAGGGGCGGCGCGACGAGCACTCGCCGACCGTCCCGGGCCGAGGCCTCGGCGGCCAGCACGACCGCGAGGCTCCGTTCCCCGTCGCACGGATCCGGAGCGAGAGGCGATCGCTCACGCACGGCTCGCGCGAAGGCCGAGAGCGCGAGCCGGTAGGAAGGATCGCGCGGCGACGTGAGAAGCCCGCGAACGCCATCGGGAACGCTCGCGAGTCGTCGAATCTCGCGCCGAAGCCGGGCTACCCTGCTCCAGGCGACGTCCACCGGATGGAGCCTCATGCGCCCCTCGATCCGGTCGACGCTCAGACCACCGGCCTCCCCCGTGATCTCGAAGCGGTTTTCCTGAACGCTCGTAAAGGAGGCGCGTGACTCGACCCGCACGCCGCTCTCCATCGTCATCGTCGTCCAGGCGTTGTCGTCCTCGGATCGTAGCGAGCTGACCGAGGCGGTCACATCGCGCACCTCGTTGTCGAACAGGAAGCGCGCAAGGTCCGCGTGATGGCTGCAAGAATCGAGGAGTGCTCCTCCCCCGCTCGCTCGTTGCCGCTTCCACGCGGGCAGGTCACGCGGGGACGCACCGCTCGTCATCCGAGCGCCGACGATGCGGCCGATCCTTCCCTCGCGGATGGCCTCGCGCGCGCTGATGACAAGGGGATGGAACCGCTGGTTGAACCCGATCATGCCGATGCGACCGCTCGTCCGCCAGGCTGCAACGACGTCGCCGGCGGCCTCAAGCGTCGTGGCGATGGGCTTCTCCAGATAGACGTGCTTTCCGGCCTCGAATGCGGCGACCGCCGCTCCGGAATGGAGTCCGGTCGGTAGGCAGACGACGACCGCGTCGATCAACCCGTCCTCGAGCACCGCACGCCAGTCCGCGAACGCTCTCGCCGCGGGAACCACCCGCTGCGCCTCCCGGAGGAGCCCCTCGTCCGACTCGGCGACTGCGCCGACCTCAGCGTCGCCGTGCCCCGACAGGATCTGAAGATGATAGATGCGGGCGATCCGGCCGCAGCCGAGGATGCCGATTCGCGTCATGGCGTGAGACCCCGCTCCCGGAATGGGAGCGGGGCCTGAGTCAGGTGTCTACTCGGCGGGCGCGGTCTCCTCAGACGCCATCCCCGCGGGCGGGTTGTCGCTGTTCCAGATGTCGGTGACAATCTTCCAGTCGCCATCGGCGCTCTTCCAGACGGCGAGGAACTTCCCCTGGTCGCTGTACTCCGATCCATCCGGACCGGTGCCGCTCATCGTCCAGGAACCCACCGCGTGGGCATAGTCCCCGGCGGCTGCGAACGTGATCGTTTCGCTGGTCACGGTCGTGGAGGAGGGGGGCGCCTCCTGCAACCAACCGGTGAAGGCCTCGCGGATCGCCTCGGTGCCCTCGGCCCGCGGAGCACCGGGAGGCATGAGCACTGCATCCGTCGTGTAATTTAGCACCAGCGCCTCCACGTCACCCGCCACGGCAGCGTCGGCCCATGCCTTGTCCTTGGTCGCGATCACCTCACGCACGGCGGCCTCGTCGATCGCCGGGCTCGTCTCGGAACCCTGCTCGGTAGCCTCTTCCTGACTCTGGCACGCCAGCGCAAGGCCAGCCGTCCAGACAATCACCAGGATCCGTTTCATGGCACTGTTCATCGGGTCACCTCTCGGATGGGGTG
>DASQEN010000311.1:0-3326 GCA_035633635.1 Gemmatimonadota bacterium
TGGAAGCTCGCGATCGTCGGCTCGTCGAGCTTCGCCCGCCAGTTGAACGACGGCGAGCAGTTGTAGGCGAGGAGCTTGCCGGGGTACTCGGCGCGGATCGCCGCCGCGAATTCGCGGGCCTCTCCGATGTCGGGCGTCGACGTCTCGCACCACACGAGGTCCGCGTACGGCGCGTACGCGAGCCCGCGGGCGATCGCCGCCTCCAGGCCGCCCTTGAAGCGGTAGAACCCCTCGGTCGTCCGCTCTCCGGTGAGGAACGGGTGGTCCCGCTCGTCGATGTCGCTGGTCATCAGACAGGCGCTCTGCGCGTCGGTCCGCGCGACGAGGATCGTCGGGACGTCGAGCACGTCGGCCGCGAGTCGCGCGGCGATCAACGTCTGGATGAACTGGCTCGTCGGGAGGAGAACCTTTCCCCCCATGTGCCCGCACTTCTTCTCCGACGCGAGCTGGTCCTCGAAGTGGACGCCCGACGCCCCCGCCTCGATCATCGCCTTCATGAGCTCGTACGCGTGGACCGGGCCGCCGAAGCCCGCCTCGGCGTCGGCGACGATCGGGACCATCCAGTCGATCGAGTCGTCGCCCTCTGCGTGATGGATCTGGTCGGCGCGCGTGAGCGCGCGATTGATCCGCCGGACCACGTCGGGAACGCTGTCGCACGGGTAGAGGCTCTGGTCCGGATACATCTGCCCGGACCGATTGGCGTCGGCCGCGACCTGCCAGCCACTCAGGTAGATCGCCTTGAGGCCCGCCTTGACCTGCTGCATGGCCTGGTTTCCGGTAAGCGCGCCGAGTGCTGCCACGTAGTCCTCGGTGTTCAAGAGCTGCCACAGGCGCGCGGCGCCCCGCTCCGCGATCGAGAAGCGGATCTCGAAGCTGTTGCGAAGCCGGGAGACGTCCTGGGAGCTGAACGGCCGCGTGATCCCCGCCCAGCGGCTCAGGCCCTTCCCGTTGGATTCGTTCGTCAAGACCAGCATGCTTGCCTCCTCGAAAGACCCGTTGGGGGTTGCTACAGCGGGGCCTGAGTTCCGCTGGTTCCTTCGGCGCGCAGTTGCGCGCGCCGTGAATCGAGTTCGATCCCGGACAGCTCCGAGCGGCCGGTGAGAAAGGGACGGAACCGCTGCTCGGTGAAGATCTGCTCGGCATCCTCGCGCGCGGCCGCGAAGCTGCGGAGCTCGCGCTCGACGTCCGCGCCGCCCTTGCCTTCCATCGCGTGCCGTACCTCGCCTTCGATCCGCTCGCTCTCCTCGTCGAAGATCCACCGCAGGAGATCGGGGGTGACGGCCGTTCCGTCATCGAGCCGGGTCCCATGGCGCAGCCACTGCCAGACCTGGGCGCGGGAGATCTCGAGCGTGGCCAGGTCTTCCATGAGGTCGTCCCACGCCACGCAGCCGATGTCGCGATTCCAGCCGTTCATGTACGCGATCCCGACTCGCACGTTCTTGCGGAGCCCCTCCAGCGTGCGTGGTCCTTCGGGACGTGGCAGCAGATCGGGACGATCGTCGATGTCGGGGATGATCCCGAGCTGGTTCTTGTGGGGGAAGGCGGACATCGCCGGTCCGATGAAGTAGGGATGGGAGACCCAGCACCCGTCGTGTCCGATCGACGCTTCGAACGCCTTGTCCTCGACGACCTTCCGGGTCTGCTCCGCGCGCAGCTCGGCGGTGCCGCCCGGGGTGAAGGCGGACATGCCGCCCATCGCGAACGCGCCGTGGCGGTGGCAGATCTTGACCAGCCGCATCGCGTAGTCCCGCATCCACGGCCGGTTCAGCGAAATGCTCCCGCGGTCGGCGAGGACCCGGTCGGGATGCTCGCGGAGGACCTTGATGTCGCTGAAGATCTTGTCCCAGCGGCCGACGTTGAGGCCGGCGGCGCGGCCGCGGATCTCGTAGAGGATCTCCTCCATCTGGAAGGCAGCCGGCAGCGTCTCGATCAGGAACGTCGCCTTCAGGGCGCCGGCGGGAATGGACAGCGCCTCCTCGAGAAGCGAGAAGAGCCGGTTCCACCAGCGCGCCTCGAGATGGTGCTCGCACTTGGGGACGTAGTACTTCGGGGTCCGCCCCTGTTCGGTCAGTCGACGGGCGGTGTGCCAGACGCTCAAGGTCAGGTCGAACAATCCCGCCGCGACCGGCGACCCGTCGACCTGAACATTGGATTCGTCGAGATGGAGACCGCGGACCCGAACCATGAGGAGCGGCATGTCGTCGGGGTCGATCCGGTACTCCTTGGCCGGCTGTCCCGCCCGGCCGGGTCTGGAGAACGTGAGCGTGCCCTCGACCGCCTGACGCAGGTTCTCGATCCCGGCTACGACATTCTCCCACGAGGGTTTCATCGAGTCCTCGAAGTCGAGCATGGCGGCATCGGCACGGTCGCCGGAATCGGTTCGGCTCAGCATGTTGATCACCATCTTGGGATCGGAGACCGGTCCGGTGATCTCGACGCGGCGCTGGAGGAGATCGGCGGGAAGGGGGGCGATCCGCCAGTCGGAAGTGGCGTCACTCGACGGCAGGTACTTGGGGACGGCGCCGGCGTCGTACTCCCGCTGGCGGCTCGCGCGCGCTCGCAGAAGGTCCTGCCGCTCGGGCTCGAGCTGCGCGTGGAGTCGGGCGATCAGGTCGAGCGCGCCGGCCTCCAGCACGCGCGCGGCCTGCTCGGTCCGCGCTTGCTTCCGGACCTCGATCAGCCCCTCCGCGATTACCAGTTCGGTCACGACCCCTCCCTCCCCGGAATCGACCGGGGCGCCCATCGTATCATAAGCGAAGATTTCTTGCAAGCGAAATTTCGCTACTTGAGCTCCAGGGAGGATAGCGGTATGCTTCGCTGATGGCGAAAAAGCTCGTCCCGGCTGCCCGGCTCGACGCCGAGAACCTGCGGTTCATCCTCGGGCTCAAGCTGCGGAAGCTGCGGCAGGAGAAGCACTTGTCCCTGTCCAACCTGGCCGACAAGGCCGGGATCTCGGTCTCTTATCTGTCGGAGATCGAGGCGGGACGGAAGCATCCGAAGCCGGCGAAGCTGATCCGCCTAGCGGAGGCCCTCGCGGTCCCCTACGACGAGCTGGTGTCGCTCCAGGTCGCCGGGGAGCTCGATCCTCTCAAGACGTTCCTCGGCTCGGAGTTCGTCCGCGAGTTTCCCTTCGAGCTCTTCGGAATCGAACCCCAGGACCTCTTCGCGCTCGTCGCCGACATGCCCACCAAGTCCGCTGCGCTGTTCCAGACGTTTCTCGAGATCGGCCGGACCTACGGGGTTCAGGTCGAGCACCTCCTCTTCGCCGCCCTGCGGTCCTACCAGCAGCTCAGCCACAACTATTTCCCGGAAATGGAGAAGGCCGC
>DASQEN010000312.1:0-9660 GCA_035633635.1 Gemmatimonadota bacterium
ATCGAGGCGACGACGTCCGACTACGACAAGGAGAAGCTGCAAGAGCGTCTGGCCAAGCTCTCCGGCGGTGTGGCCGTGATCAATGTCGGCGCCGCGACCGAGACCGAGATGAAGGAGAAGAAGGCGCGCGTCGAGGACGCGTTGCATGCGACCCGCGCGGCCGTGGAGGAGGGCATCGTGCC
Organism: Gemmatimonadota bacterium; assembly: GCA_035633635.1. Taxonomy (GTDB): domain Bacteria; phylum Gemmatimonadota; class Gemmatimonadetes; order JACCXV01; family JAHWKZ01; genus JAICNR01. The sequence continues at coordinate 183 of DASQEN010000312.1, forward strand.
CGGCGGCGGCGTGGCGTTTATTCGCACGATCAAGGCGCTCGACAAGCTCGTGCTGGAGGACGGCGAAGAGCAGCTCGGCGTCAGCATCGTGAAGAAGGCGCTGGAGGAGCCGGCCAAGTGGATCATCCAGAACGCCGGACTCGAGGGCGCGGTCTACGTGGAGAAGATCAAGGCGGAGAAGAAGACGGTCGGCTTCAACGCAGTCTCGATGCAGTTCGAGGACATGCTGGAGGCCGGCGTCATCGACCCGACGAAGGTGGCGCGCACCGCGCTGCAGAATGCGGCGTCGATCGCGGGACTGCTTCTGACCACCGAGGCGGTTGTCACCGAGAAGCCCGAGGACGACAAGGCCCCGGGCATGCCCGGCGGCGGCATGGGAGACATGTACTAGGCCGACTCTCCCAACGGTCACACCAGAGAGCGGGGGCGCTTCAGCGCCCCCGCTTCTTTCTGCGGCTTGACAACGAACGCGATTTGCCGGATTATCGCTCGTCAGTCGCCGAGCCTGATCGATTCCTGTCCGTTTTCAGGCTCTAGCTCGAACCGACCACACGGAGGTCCCCCATCCGGCCTCCCGTATCCTCCTCTGCTGCACTCTGTTGGTTGCGATCGCCTGTCAGGACGTTTCTGGGCCGACATCGGCTTCCCCCCCGCTCCACGCCTCGCCGGAGAGATCGACACCCCGTTCGTGTTGGGCGGCCGGGTGATTGCCCCGGCGAATCACCTGGGGTCGTCGAAGGTCGAAATCGTCCCGGCGGTCTCCCAGGTGTTGAACAACGTCATTCCGTTCGGGGTCAATGTTCAGTTCAGTTTCACGGGGTTCATCTACCGGAACGTTTCGGCATTCTCGCTGGAGGTCGGCGACGTGATCGCGTTCGATCTCGTGGGCGCAAACTCCGTCGAAATCCGGCGCACGATCTTTTTCGCGACCGCGAACAAGAATCCGGCGGCGTGCGTGTTCAACCCCTTTACCGGCCAGATCACCAATCCGCAGGGCATAGCGACTTCCTCGGGATGGACGCAGGTCGTTTCGGAAACACAAATCCCGCAGAACGCTTTCGGGGACGGCGTTCTGGGGAACTTTGAGCTTCGCTACACGGCCCAGGCGCCCTTCACGTTCCCGGGCGGTGGGTTGCTCGTGGGCTTCCAGGGGAGCCCCCCGGCCACGTACGCCGACGCGACCGCTGACGGATTCGTTGCCGGGGCGGCGAACTGCACCGACCCCAGCGGTCAGTTCTATGCCCGTTTCTTCCTCCATCCCGACCAGACGACCGGCGCACTCGATATTCCCGGGACGAACACGGGCGATGGTGCGCAAATCGGGGGAATGGTGATCTTCCCGGAAGGCGGTGGAGCGGCGACCTGCGCGGAGGGCGTGAGCGCTGCGCGCTCCCGGATCGCCCAGATCCTCCCCGATCGGCCTTTTCTGAGGGGGCTCCTCAATTTTCTGTTGACCCGGATGCAGGCCGGGGTCCCGAACGCCGAGAGGAACTACGGGCTGCTCCTGAACATTATGGCGCAGCTGGGCCTGATCACGGCTCAGGAGGCCTCAGAACTCCAATCCCTGGTGGCGCCCTGCTGAGGTTGGCACACTTCTTCCAGCAAATAGGGGCAGGGGCTCAGCCTCTGTTGACAACGCCGGCCTCGCATGATAGTGTCCCGGAAACCTAAGCGGGCCGCAACCATCGTCACCGGATGACCGGACCGGGAGGAACAATGAAGGGGATTCTTCGCGTGAGAAGTTTGCTGTACCTGTTGCCGCTCATGGTGTTCTTCTGCCAGAAGACCAACAGTCCGTGGGGCTTCTGCGTGGGCAACAACGACGGATTCCAGACGAACGTCCCATACGGGGCGCCCTTCAACTTCGCCCTGGGCGCGCAGTGTCCCGACGACTTCCCGTACCCGCAGTTCCCGCTCGGAACGGGCCCGCCGCAGCCGCTGTAGGCCCACACCGCGGGATTGTGAGCTCCTGAGGTTTCGCGAGGATTGTTTCGCAAGGCGCCCGGCCAAAGTGCCGGGCGCCTTTGTTTTGACGCTGGCGTTTTGACGACGTTTGCCCTAGTGTTCGGAATCCAGGCCACGGGATGCGGGACCTCCCGTCGTGCCCTTTTTCACTTCACGACCAGGAGAAGCGCATGAAGAGGATGTTGCGTTGGAAGAGTCTGCTGTACCTGTTGCCGCTCATGGTGTTTTTCTGCCAGAAGACCAACGATCCGTGGGGCTTCTGCGTGGGGAACAACGAGGGGTTCAAGAACCCGAACGAGGACGTGGGAGCGGGCAACAACTTCGCCCTCGGCGCGCGGTGCCCAGACGACTTCCCGTACCCCGCCAACCCGATCGGCACGTAAGAGACAGCTAGTCGGCTGTACGGCCGTCGTTTAGGGGTTGGTCCGGTGGCATCAGGGGTCGTCGGTCCGGTGGAACCAGCGGGCAGATTCGGGTATATTATGGGTGTTCCATCCTCGCTCTCGTGGGGGCGATACGGCTTCGACGGGGTCGGACGGGGTGGAGACAGCAGGCCGTGCATCTCAGGTCCACACGTAAAACGGTCCTGGGAACCGATAGGTGCGAACGACAACTTCGCCCTGGCTGCGTAAGGAAACTTAGGTAGCCCGATCCTCTCCAGGTCGCCGCCCACCGGCAGGAGAAGGATCGTCACAAAAGTGGGCTGGTCGCGCGTCGGGCCTACTGGCGCGTGACGAGAGCCCGGCTTCGGTCGGGATGGAGGCTGACCCGGTGGCTGGCGTGTCGGCGGCAGGTCGTCCGGGGAAATCGAACAGTCGACTAAGCCTGTAGCGGTCTACATCGCGCCTTCTTCGGACGTGGGTTCGACTCCCACCGCCTCCACCAGAGTGACGAGCCCGGCTCGATAGAGCCGGGCTTTTTGCTTTCTGGGCATTCCCCGCGAGGCCGAGCGCCGCTCTCCCCCCGTCCCTATATTGCGCGCCGATGTATCCCGTCCTCTTCCGAATCGGCGGATTTACCGTGACCTCGTATGGGGTCATGCTGGTCCTGGCGTTCATCGGCGCGGGCGTCGTTGTCGGCCGGGAGTTCAAGCGTCGCGGCTGGGACCCCGGGGCCGGCCAGGACGTCGTGCTGGCCTCGATGCTGGGAGGCCTGGTCGGCTCGAAGCTCTACTGGGCATTCAGCGAGTGGGATCTGCTGGTCACCGACCCGATCGGCATCCTGTTCTCCCGGGGCGGGTTCACGTACTACGGCGGGCTCGTCGGCGGGATCGTGTGCGTGGTGCTGCTGCTTCGGTGGCGCAAGTACCCGCTGGGAGAAGCGGTCAACGCAGTGACCCCGGCCGTGCCCGTAGGGTACATGCTGGGCCGCTTGGGGTGCTTTCTGGTCGGGGACGACTATGGGCGCCCCACAGATCTGCCGTGGGGGATCGCGTTTCCCGAGGGCAGCCCGCCGACGAGCGTCCCGGTCCATCCGACCCAGCTTTACGAGATCCTGATGACGCTCCCGATCTTCCTGCTCCTCTCGTGGCAGGTCAGGAAGGACGCGCCGCCCTGGTTTCTGCTCTGGGAGTTCCTCGTGCTGGCGGGAATCGAGCGTTTCGTGGTGGAGTTCTGGCGGCTGAACGCTGAGATCGCGCTGGGCCTTACGGCCGCGCAGTGGATCTCGCTGGGCCTGGCCGCGGTCGGGCTGGTCGGGATGGGAGTGGCGGCGCGGAGCGGCGCCGTCACGCCCGTGCTCAGAAGATCTTGAGGTTGATGTACTTACGAGGGTTCTGCTGGATGTCGGCGATCAGCGACTGGGATTCGACGACGAAGCGGTTCAGACGCTCGTAGAGCCCGGGGTCGTTCACCAGCCGGGCGATCGTCCCTTCGCCTCCTTCCATCTGCGCGATTAACTGCTGACCTTCGCGCATCGTCTGCACCATCTGGCCGTATAACTCGGGGTCCTGGACGAGCTTGCCGAGGGTGCCCTCGCCCTGTCGGATCTGCGCAGTCAGCTGCTGGAAATCCGCGGTCGTCTGGACGAGCTGCTCGTAGAGCTCCTGATCGTTGATGAGCGCGGGAAGGGTCCCGTCTCCGGACTCCATCGACGTCAGCAGGGTGGTCCCCCGCTCTGTCAATTGCACCCACTGATTGTACAGCGCCGGATCGTTGATCATCTTCCCGAGAGTTCCCTCGCCGTTGTTGATGCGCGCGACCACCACGCGGGTCCCTTCTAGCGAGCCGACCAGCTCCTCGACTCCCTCTGCCGCCCGCGCGATCAGGCCCTCGTAGTCGAGTGGAGCCTCGTTAAGGACGATGTCCCCTGACGTCAATGGGGGCTCGCGCGGATCTCCCACTTCGAGGTCGAGATATTTGTCTCCGAGCAACCCGACGGTCCCGATCTTCGCGCGCGAGGAGCGCGTCACTTTCTCTTGCACGTCCTCCTCGACCGTGAACCGGATCAGGAGCGAACGCTCTCCCAGCGAGTCGCCGTAGGCCTGCGTAAACCTCGCAGCGATCGAATCCCGGTCCGCTGCGGCAATGAACTCCACCTCATCGACCGTGCCGACGTTGACGCCCGCCAGGCGCACTGGCGCCCCCGGCTGAAGGCCCGAGACGCTCGGCATGTAGGTGTAGAGCGGGTACTTCTCGGAGAACACGCCAAGGCGCCCGCCGAGCGTCATGACAGCGAAAGCGGCAACCACGAGACCGGCGAGGACCAGGATGCCTACGCGCAGCTCGGCCCAGGTGACGAAGGTCGACTGCTTCATAAGCCGCTCATCCGCGCGTCGATGAACGCGCGCATGTAGTCGTCATCCGTGCTCCGCACCGCATCGGCATCCCCTTCGAAAATGATGTGACCTTCCTTCAGCATCGCGAAGCGGTTCCCGACCGTGAGGGCGGAGCCGATGTCGTGCGTCACGACGATGCTGGCCACGTTTTGCTGGTCCCGAAGCTTGTTGATAAGGCAGTTGATGGTCTCCCCGGTGATCGGATCGAGACCCGTCGTGGGCTCGTCGTAGAGCACGATGCGTGGGCTGCCCATGACGGCGCGGGCGATCGCCACGCGCTTTCGCATGCCGCCCGAGAGCTCGGCCGGCATGAGGTTTTTCACCCCCGGCTCGAGATTGACGAACGAGAGCTTCTCCTCGACCAGCCGCTCGATCTCCTCTTCGGAGTGGTTCCCCTCGTCGTGCAAGCGGAAGGCGAGGTTCTCGCCGACCGTCAGGGAGTCGAAGAGCGCTCCGCCCTGGAACACCATGCCGATTTCGCTGCGAACCTGGTCGAGGACCTCCTGGTTCGCGTGGACGATGTTCACCCCGTGCACGTACATACTTCCTTCATCGGGCTCGAGCAGGCCCAGGATGATGCGCAGGATCGTGCTCTTCCCGGTACCCGACCCGCCCATCACGACCAGCGTCTCACCGCGGTCGACCTCGAGCCAGATCCCGTCGAGGATGACCTTCTCGCCGAAGGCGAGGTGGACGTTCTCGAGGTCGATCATCCGGTTCTCCGGGTCCGGCGCACTGTCGCGGCCCGCCACCTTGCGGGGCGACCACCGCGGGTCCGGATGAAGGTCCGGGTGACCCCTCGACTTACGCTGGCGACGGCTGCGGAACATCGACGCTCCCCAATCTATTCGATCGCTAGCCGGGGTGCCCCGGCCCGCGGCCTCAGTGTCCGAACACCTCGATCAACAGCTTGGTCATGAAGAAGTCGGACGCCAGGACGAGGACCGACGAGAGGACGACCGCGTTAGTGGTTGCGCGGCCGACCCCTTCGGTCCCCCCCGTCGTCTTCAGCCCGCGGTAGCAGGCCACCATCGTGATGATGAACCCGAATACGAGCGGCTTGGCCAGGCCGGTGAACAGGTCGCTCAGGTAGAGCCCGCTCCAAACCGCGTTCCAGTACGTCGAGGCGCTCTGGTGAAGCATGAGCCAGGAGATCAGCTGCCCCCCGATGATCGCGATGAAGTCGGTCGCGATCGTGAGGATCGGCATCATGACGATCCCCGCGAGGACGCGGGGCTTGACGAGCTTCTTGACCGGGTCGGTGCCCATCGCCTCGAGCGCGTCGATCTGCTCGTTGACCCGCATGGACCCGATCTCGGCCGCAATGCCGGATCCCACGCGCCCCGAAACCATGAGCGCCGTCAAAACCGGTCCCAGCTCGCGGATCACCGAAGCGCCCACCAATTGACCGACGAAGAGGGAGGCGCCGAATTTCGACAACTGGACCGCCGACTGCAGCGCCAGCACCATGCCGGTGAAGATCCCGGTGAGCGTGACGATGACCAGCGACTGGACGCCGAGGACATCCATCTGCACGAAGGTGTCGCGCCAGTAGAGCGGCGGCCGCACGAAGGCGGCGAACGTCCGCCCGACGAGGATCGACATGTTCTGGATGCCGAGAAGCGCGGACTTCACCGGCCGGCTGAGAGTGGCGGTCGTCATCGGCGACCACAGAATACCTGTCGAATGCGGGAAGCCGCAAGAGCCGCGCGGGCATACATTGCGGCCATGGAGAAGGGACTGAGCGCCGGGCTCGATGCCCCCCGGTCGGACGGCCGGGGGCCCGCCGAGCTGAGATCCATCACGATCGAGCGTGGTGTCCTTCAGCACCCCGAGGGATCGTGCCTGATCGGAGTCGGGCTCACCCGGGTGCTCTGCACGGCTTCGATCGAGGAGAGCGTGCCGCCGTGGATGCGGGGGAGAGGGAAAGGCTGGGTGACGGCCGAGTACCGCATGCTTCCTCGAGCGACCCACACCCGGACGCCCCGCGAGTCGAGCCGGGGACGGGTGGGCGGCCGGACCCACGAGATCCAGCGCCTGATCGGCAGGAGCCTCAGGAGCGTGGTCGACATGAAGGCGCTCGGCGAGCGGACTGTGTGGCTCGACTGCGACGTGCTCCAGGCCGACGGTGGCACCCGCACGGCGGCGATCACGGGTGCCATGGTCGCCCTCTACGATGCGCTTCGGGGGATCGTGGCCGAGGGACGCCTTCCCTCGATTCCGATCACGGAGTTCCTGGCCGCGACCTCGGTCGGGATCGTGGGCTCGTTCCCGGTTCTCGATCTCTGCTACGGCGAGGACTCGGCCGCCGTCGTGGACATGAACCTGGTCATGACCGAGAGCGGGCGGTTTGTCGAGATCCAGGGTACCGCGGAAGGGGAGCCGTTCGATCGCGGCGCGCTCGACACGCTGCTTGAGCTGGGTACACTCGGCATCCGGCAGCTGATCGGTCTCCAGAGGGCGGCGCTCGGGCTTTGACCCGGCTGGTCCTGGCGACGGGGAACCCCTACAAGGTGCAGGAGATCGCGCCGCTGCTGGTGGGGGTGGATCTGGTCCCCGTGGGCCGCCTGGTCGACGCCTGGGACGTCGAGGAGACGGGAGACACGCTCAAGGAGAACGCGACGCTCAAGGCGCGCGCGGCCGTGCTGGCTACCGGAATGCCGGCGGTGGCCGACGACACGGGGCTCTTCGTCGATGCCCTGGACGGGGCCCCGGGAGTGCAGTCCTCCCGGTACGCTGGCCCGGGCTGCACTTACGCCGACAACGTGCAGAAACTGCTCGATGACCTGTCGGGCCTCGACGGAGCCTTGCGCGGAGCGCACTTCCGGTCGGTCGTCGTTCTGGCCTGCCCGGACGGGAGCGAGCGCGTGTTCGATGGTGTGCTCGAGGGCGTGATCGCCACCCGGCCCCGCGGAGTGGGAGGGTTCGGCTACGACCCCGTGTTCGTGCTCCCGGGCGGCGAAACGCTGGCCGAGCTGTCGCTGGAGGAGAAGAACCGGGTCAGTCACCGGGCCGCTGCGTTTGCCGGGCTCGCCGCGTGGCTCGTGAATCGAGGCGCGGACCCGATTTGCCCCTGTGGCCCGGCCGTGGGATAATGGGGTCATGAACGTCCAGGACATCCTTTCCCGGAAGGCGTCGAACGCGGTCCGGACCATTGCCCCGGACAGGACCGTCGAGGAGGCGGTCGCGCAGCTCGTGGCGCACAACATCGGGTCGCTGATCGTCATGGATCAGGGTCGCCCGGCGGGGATCGTCACCGAGCGGGACATCTTGAGATGTTGCGCGAACGGGATGGGCAAGTCCGCGAGCACGCGGGTCGCGGACGTGATGACCCGCGACCTCATCGTCGGGGAAGCGGGGGACTCGGTCGACTACGTCATGGGGATCATGACCCGGAACCGGATCCGACACCTGCCGATCGTCGACCGGAAGCAGGGGATCCTCGGCATGGTGTCGATCGGCGACGTGGTCGAGTCGCAGCTCCACGAGACCAAGTACGAGAACCGCCACCTGAAGCAGTACATCTCCGGTACGTACTGAGCATCATCGGCCACCTGATGAGACGCCGCCGCGATCGCGGCGGCCGGGTCGGGGCGTGGCGCAGTCTGGTAGCGCACCTGCTTTGGGAGCAGGGGGTCGCCGGTTCGAATCCGGCCGCCCCGACCACCTTCAAGTCGCAACGCCGCTTCGCGGCGGTTTTCCAGCGCGATCAGCAGGCTACGACGGGCTATGCCTCGCGGCGAGGGCGTCCAGGGTCTGTCTACTTCTTTCCGTAGATCTTTGTCGCGACCTCGCCGGCCACATCATCCTCGACGACCGGCACAACCTCCAGATCCAGGAGGTCGGCCCATTCGGCGTTGATCTCCGCGAGCGCGGCGTCGGAGCCCTCGACCAAGTGAAAGCCCCTGCTCGAACCGGCAGTGTGCCAACGGCCGATGGTTTTCAGGCCCTTCGGTGCGGGAGCGCCCGTCTTGAGGAATCGCTCGACCGCCGTCTTGTAATTCGCCGGCGAGGCCTTCCACGTGATCATGAACTTCATCGGTATCTCCTTTGGGTGCTCGTTGTTCCTTGACTGGTTTCAGCAAACCCGAGCGGCCGCATGATAACCCTTTAGTGTCTCGCCTGTCCGATGTGATCTTAGCTGCTTCAGCCCGTCGCGCCAGGCGATGGCTCCGAGTTCGACCCGGACTGCTGGCGAGAGATCCTGAGTGCCAGGAACTCGGCGAAGCGAGTGTATACGGCCCGCTTCGATCGAGCCCGGGATTGGGGCATGGTTTGCGCTGGCTCTTCTTGGAGTACTCGCTCGCCGGGCCAGATCGCCAAGACACAGGAATGCTCGACCCGACGGGTGCCAGGAGTCGCGTTGCAGCTTCTCCATCCCCGTTCAAGCTGGACACCTTCGAGGCTTGCGCTGGCGCACGGCGTCCTTTGTCTTCCGCTGCTCTTCGGGCACCGCTTCCGCCAGCTCGCACGGTTTCCTGCTTCTCGCCCGGCGCATCCGGCAAAATCCCGTGCTAATTCCGCGGCCAAGAGGGGTCAGTTGAACGGGTCAGTTCAGACCGGAAATCTATTCCGCTCTGTCTCAGCGACAGGGATCGAGCGTGCCGCTTTCACTCTATGAGGCGGAAGGGCGTGCCGTTTCGGCGGCCTTTGCTCGCGCTTTGGGAGCAGGGGTCGCCGGTTCGAATCCGGCCGCCCCGACCACCTTTACGTAGCAATCCGGCAACCGTTGAGAGA
>DASQEN010000313.1:0-3262 GCA_035633635.1 Gemmatimonadota bacterium
AACGTGGGTCTTCTGTTGCGCGGCGTGGACAAGGAAGAGGTGTCGCGGGGGATGGTGCTGGCCAAGCCGGGCTCGATCAAGCCGCACATGGAGTTCAGCGGCGAGGTGTATGTGTTGACGAAGGAGGAGGGCGGTCGTCACACGCCGTTCTTCCAGGGGTACCGTCCGCAGTTCTACTTCCGCACGACGGACGTGACGGGAACGGTGGAGCTTCCGGAGGGAGTGGAGATGGTGATGCCGGGGGACAACGTGACGATGGTGATCAACCTGATCACGCCGGTGGCGATGACGGAGGGCCTGCGGTTCGCGATCCGCGAGGGTGGACGCACCGTAGGGGCCGGCGTCGTGACCAAGATCCTGAAGTAGGAAGGTCGACGGGAGATGGCGGCGATCCGCGACAAGATCGTGTTGGCTTGCGCGCAGTGTAAGGAGCGCAACTACAACACCACGAAGAACAAGCGGAAGCACCCCGACCGCGTGGCGCACCGCAAGTTCTGCCCGCGCTGCAACGCGCACACCGAGCACAAGGAAACCAAGTAGCTCGGAGCGCGCGGAGAAATACAAGCGCGGCGGGATTACAAGAAGGGCGCGCCTCGACCAGAGCGGAGGTTGAGATAGATGGCGAAGGTCAAGGCGCGCGACGAGGGGGTTCCGAGGCGTACCGGAGTGTACGCCGCAGGAACCCCAAGGAGCGCAACGCAGAGATTCGCCATCTAGCTCGACCGAATAGGGGTGTAGCTCAGTTGGGAGAGCAGCGGACTCCAAATCCGCAGGTCGCAGGTTCGAGCCCTGTCACCCCTGCCACCCGCTGAAGCGCGGGGCCGAGGAGAACGGAAGGAAGAATGCTCGAGAAGCTGCGGAATTTCCTGCGCGAGGTTCGCGTCGAGATGGAGAAGGTCACCTGGCCGGGACGGCAGGAGGTCCGGGCGGCGACTCTCGTCATCATCGCGCTGGTCCTGCTTCTGGCGGCGTTCATCGGCGGCGTGGATTTCCTGGTGAGCCGGGTCCTCGGCCTGTTCTTCAGACTGTAAGCCGCGGATCTCAGGCGCGGACGAAGGAAGGCATCGACGTGACGACCCGAAACGAACGGAACAAGGGCGCACAGGCAACCGAGGAAAAGCACCCGGACGCGCATTGGTACGCGCTGCAGGTCTATTCCGGGCACGAGAACAAGGTGCGGAACCTGCTCGAGAAGCGCATCGGGGAGAACACGAACTCGAACGTCATCGTGCACCAGGTGTTGGTTCCGACCCAGGAAGTGATGGAGATCAAGCAAGGGAAGAAGACCCGGGTCACGAAGAATCTGTATCCGGGCTACATCCTCGTCGAAGCGCTGATGAACGAGGAGACCCAGTACTTCATCAACTCGATCAGCGGGATCATCAAGTTCCTGGGGGCGGGCTCGACACCTCAGCCGCTGCGGGAGCGAGAGGTCAATAAGATCCTGGGTCGCATCGACGAGGTGAGGGAGCCTGTCGAGGACGTGACCATCCCGTTCGACGTGGGCGACCCCGTCGACGTCACCGAGGGACCCTTCTCCGACTTCAGCGGCACGGTCGAGGAAGTCTATCACGACAAGGGCAAGGTCAAGGTCACGGTGAGCCTGTTCGGCCGCCCGACATCGGTCGAACTCGACTATTTGCAGTTGAAGAAGACTTCCTAGTAGGAGATCCGGTGGCCAAGAAAGTCTTAGCGCTGATCAAGCTTCAGATCCCGGCCGGGCAGGCGAACCCCGCTCCACCCGTGGGGCCGGCGCTCGGTCAGCACAGCGTGAACATCATGGAGTTCTGCAAGGCGTTCAATGCGCGCACTGCGCAGCAGGCCGGGCTCATCATCCCGGTCGTCATCACCGTATTCGCGGACCGCTCGTTCACGTTCATCACCAAGACCCCGCCGGCCGCGGTGCTGCTGAAGAAGGCGGCCGGTCTGGAGAAGGGCTCTGCGGAGCCCAACCGGACCAAGGTGGGCCGGGTGACGCGCGAGCAGTGTCGGGAGATCGCCCGCACTAAGCTCCCGGACCTCAACGCCACGGATCTCGAATCCGCGGCCAACATGATCGCGGGCACCGCCCGCTCGATGGGCCTGGAGGTGGTGGAGTCGTGAGCCCCAAGACGGCGAGCCGCGGAAAGCGGTATACAGCCGCGCTCGAAAAGCGCGAGGCGGAGAAGCGGTACGACATCGAGGAAGCAGTGGGCGTCCTCTTGGAGATGCAGGCGGTCGGATTCGACGAGACGGTCGAGGTCGCGGTGCGGCTGGGCGTGGATCCGCGTCACGCGGACCAGATCGTGCGCGGTACGGTCGTGCTGCCGAACGGGACCGGCAAGAAGGTGCACGTAACCGTGATCTGCCAGGCAGACAAGCTCCGCGAGGCCGAAGAGGCCGGAGCGGATGTCGTGGGCGGCAAGGATCTGGTGGAGAAGATCAAGGAGGGGTGGCTCGCGACCGACGTGATCGTCTCGACCCCGGACATGATGGGGGACGTCGGGAAGCTCGGTCGTATTCTCGGCCCTCGCGGGCTGATGCCGAATCCCAAGAGCGGTACGGTGACGTTCGACGTATCCCGCGCGGTGAAAGAGGTCAAGGCGGGGAAGATCGAGTTCCGGACCGACAAGACCGGCAACGTGCAGGCGCCGGTCGGCCGTCGCTCGTTCAGCCGTGAGCAACTGGCGGAGAACGTTCGCGTGTTCATGGACACGATCGTTCGCGCCAAGCCGTCTTCGGCCAAGGGGCAGTATGTGCGTAACGTGGCGATCTCGAGCACGATGAGCCCGAGCGTGCCGATCGACATCAATCTGTTCCGCGTGGCCTGATCCCGGCCCAGCGGTAGCAATCTCAGAGGACGGAGTCGGTACGATGCAGATGGCGGAGAAACACGAGGTCGTCGCCGAGCTCAGCGAGATGCTGAGCGAAGCGAAGTGTCTCTACCTCACGGATTTCACGGGACTCGACGTCGCGGCGATCACCGAGCTCCGCCGCCGTCTGACAGGCGCCCGCGTTGAGTACGTGGTGGTCAAGAACACGCTCGCGCGGCGGGCTCTCGCCGGCGGCCCCTACGAGGGCCTGGCCGAGCATTTGAGTGGTCCGAACGCGTTCGCCATGTCGCGCGAAGACGTGGTTACGGCGGCGAAGATCCTGACCGAATTCGCCAGGGAGCGGGAGAAGCCCCGGATCCGGGCCGGCGCGATCGAGGGCCGCGTCGTTTCGATCGACGAGATCCGCCGGATCGCCGAGCTGCCCCCCCGCGATCAGCTGCTAGCCCAGG
>DASQEN010000314.1:0-6411 GCA_035633635.1 Gemmatimonadota bacterium
CACGTCGAGATCTGCTCGAGCTGCCATCCTTTCTTCACCGGACGGCAGAAGCTGATCGACACCGCCGGTCGGGTGGAGAAGTTCCGCGCCAAGTACGGGCTCAAAGGCGAAAGCGCCGAAGCGAGCCCGGAAGAGAACACCGAAGAGAGCGTCGAGAGCGCGGTCGAGGCGTAGCTACCGGCCGCGGCGCCGGACGCGGCGACGAACCGCATGGAGCAGGGGGCCGCAAGCCGCCCTGCTCTTCTCGTTTCTGGACCCGCGGGTCCGGCCCTCCAGGCGGACCCGCGCAACCCGATCGGACCAATGGATCTGGTGCCCCGCATCGAAGAGCTGCGCGCCCGCTTCGCCGAGGTAGAGGCCGCCCTCGCCGACCACGGGATCAGCCGCGATCTCGATAGGCTTCGCGAGCTTGGACGCGAGCACAGCCAGCTCGGGCCCGTCATCGCCGCGGCCCGGGCATGGGAGACAGCGCGCCGCCACCTCGACGAGGACCGCGAGATGCTGCGCGAGTCCGAGGACCCCGATCTGCGTGAGCTGGCGCGGGCCGAGATCCCCGGCCTCGAGGCCGACGTCGAGCGACTCGAGCAGGAGCTCAAGCGGCTGTTCGTGCCACGTGATCCGCTGGACGAGAAGGACGCGGTGTTGGAGATCCGCGCCGGGACGGGCGGCGAGGAAGCGGCCCTGTTCGCGGGCGACCTCTTCCGCATGTACTCGCGCTATGCCGAGCGTCTAGGCTGGAGGGTGGAGGTCATCGACATCTCCCCCTCGGACACCGGCGGGCTCCGCGAAGTGGTCGCGCTCGTGCACGGGACGAGGGCGTACGGAACGCTCCGCCACGAAAGCGGCGTGCACCGCGTCCAGCGCGTTCCCGCGACCGAGTCGCAGGGGCGGATCCACACCTCCGCCGCGACGGTGGCCGTGCTCCCCGAGGCAGAGGAAGTGGACGTCGAGATCGACGAGGGAGAGCTGAAGATCGACGTCTTCCGCTCTTCCGGGCCCGGCGGGCAGAGCGTGAACACTACCGATTCGGCCGTGCGCGTCACCCACCTGCCGACCGGGCTCGTCGTCCAGTGTCAGGACGAGAAGAGCCAGCACAAGAATAAAGCCAAGGCCCTCAAGGTCCTGCGAAGCCGACTCCTCGACAGGAAGATCGCCGAGCAGGAGACGGCGCGGGCACAGGTTCGCCGCGCCCAGGTCGGGACCGGCGACCGCAGTGCCAAGATCCGCACGTACAACTTCCCGCAGAGCCGGGTAACCGACCATCGGGTCAACCTTACCCTTCACAAGCTCGATGACGTGCTCGGGGGCGACCTCGACGAGCTGATCGAGGCGCTGGCGCTGGCCGAGCAGGCCGAGCGGATCACCGGATGAACACGATCGGGTCGCTCCTCGACGAAGCCGAGCGGCGGCTCGAGAAGAAGGAGGTCGAGTTTCCGGATGCCAGCGCGCTGTGGCTTCTCGCGGCGGCGATCGAGGACCTGAACGATCCCGACGCGCTGGCCGCGCGACGGGAGGAGCCGGTCGCTCCGGCCACCGAAAAGCGCTTCCGCGAGCTTCTGGCCCGCCGCGAAACTCATGAGCCCTACCAGTACATCGTTGGCGCGGTGGACTTCCGCGGAAAACTCATGGAGGTCGAGCACGGCGTATTCGTGCCACGCAGCCAGAGCGAGCGGCTGTGCGACGAGATCGAGGAGTGGGCCGCGGGAAGGCGGCGTCCGCGCGGCGGATGGAAGATCGCGGATCTGGGCGCTGGGTGCGGGGCGATCGCGGTCTCGCTCGCCGCGGGTCCGCTGGCTCCGCGGCGGGTGTGGGCGGTGGACGTCTCGCTCCAGGCGCTCGACCTGGTGCGCAGGAATGCGCGTCGCCACGGGCTCGAGCAGCGGGTCGTGCCGCTGGCGGGGGACTGGCTCGAGTGGTCGCCCCCCGCGCCGGTGTTCGACATGGTGGTCGCCGTCCCCCCCTACCTCAATCCCGGGGACGAGATCTATCTCAGCGAGGAGAGCCTGCGCTGGGAGCCGATGGAGACGTTCTTCGGCGAGCCGAGTGGCGACGATCTTCTGCGCCACATCGCCGACTCGGCGGGACGCCGGCTCCGTCCCGGCGGCCTATTCGCCTGCCAGATCGACGCCGACCAGGTAAAGATGATCGAGGAGCACGTCAACGGTAACCAGGATCATCCGTTGACGATCGAGTGGATCTTGGCCGACGAGGATGACGACGAGGACGCAATCCTCGCCGTGCGCACGGCGTGAGGCTGGTCGCGGAGTGAGCGAAGGCTGGAACGTGCTTTCGATCCTGCGCAAGACTACGGAATTCCTGGAGGGCCGCGGCATCAACGAGCCGCGGCTTTCCGCCGAGCATCTTCTGGCCGACGTGCTCGACTGCCGTCGACTCGATCTCTACCTTCGCTACGATCGACCGCTGAGCGCCGATGAAGTGGACTCCTACCGCTCACGGGTGAGGCGCCGCCTCGCCGGCGAGCCGGTCCAGTACATCACCGGCGTGGCGGGGTTTCGCGGGCTCGACCTGGCGGTGGACCGGCGGGTCCTCGTGCCGCGTCCCGAAACCGAGCGGCTCGTGGCCGAGGTGCTGGAGTGGGCGCGGGCCAGGGCGGCCCGGGGCAGGGCGCCCGAATCCGGGTGGCGGATCCTCGATCTGGGAACCGGCTCGGGGGCGATCGCGTGCGCGCTCGCCGTCGAGCTCGAAGGAGTGCGCCGCATCGTGGGCAGCGACCGCAGCCCCGGTGCCCTGGAGCTGGCCCGTGCCAACGCGGCGCGCGTCGGCGCGAGCCGGACCGCGTGGGTGGCCGCCGACCGGCTGTCGGCGTTCCGGTCCGGACCCGTTTTCGACGCCATCGTCTGCAACCCGCCGTACGTGTCGGAGGCGGAGCGCTCCACGCTCCCAACGGAGGTCGCGGAGTGGGAGCCGCCGGAGGCCCTGTTCGCCGGGTCCGAAGGGACGGAAGCGATCGCGGAGATCGTGCGCGAGGCGCCCCGGCAACTCGGCGAAGGCGGCTTGCTGGCGCTCGAGATCGGCCGCGGGCAGGACACCGCGGTCAGGCGCCTGATCGAGGGGATCCCGGACCTCGAGTTCCTCACCGGCTACAACGATTTGTCCGGCGTCGCGCGAGGCGTCCTCGCGCTCGCTACGGGACGGGAGGCGTGATGGAACAGCTCGTGGTGGTCGGTGGTCGGCCGATTCACGGGGAGATGGTCCCTGCCGGGAACAAGAACGAAGCGCTCCCGTGCCTGGCCGCCGCGCTCCTTACCGAGGAGCCCGTTCGCCTCGAGAACGTTCCCGAGATCGCCGACATGCGCACGATGGTCGAGCTGCTGGAGAATCTCGGATGCACGGTAGAGGCGGGGGCGCACGCGGTGACGATCGGGGCGGCCGGCGCGGAGGCTCCCGACCTGGACACGGCGCGGCGGATCCGCGGCTCGTTTCTGCTCGCCGGTCCGTTGCTTGCGCGTCGCGGCACGGTTCACTTGCCCGCGCCGGGCGGGGACCGCATCGGGCGCCGGCGGGTCGACACCCATCTGCTCGCCTTTCGCGCCCTCGGCGCTCGGATCTCCCTGGAGGGAGGGGAATACGTGCTCCAGGCCCCGGACGGCCTCGTAGGGACCGACATCTTCCTCGACGAGGCCAGCGTGATGGGGACGGAGAACGCGATCATGGCCGCTGTCCGGGCGCGCGGGACCACCCGCATCGCCAACGCAGCCTCGGAGCCGCATGTCCAGGGGCTTTGCCGCATGCTGGTCGGGATGGGAGCGTCGATCCGCGGTATCGGCACCAACCTGCTGGAGATCCGCGGTGTCGACGCGCTCGGCGCCTATACGCACCGTATCGGTCCCGATCACATCGAGGTCGGATCGTTTGTGGGGCTCGCGGCCGTGACCGGTGGGGAGCTCACGATCAAGGGCGCGGGGGTCGAGCACCTGCCCATGATCCGGCTGGGCTTCGAGCGTCTCGGGGTCCGGCTCGAGATCGACGGGGACGACGTCCGGGTCCCGGGCGGGCAGGAGCTGACCGTGGTGGACGATGCGGGCGGCGCCGTACCCAAGCTCGACGACGCTCCCTGGCCGGGATTCCCGGCCGATCTCACGTCGATCATGGTGGTCGTCGCGACCCAGGCGCGGGGGACGATCCTGATCCACGAGAAGATGTTCGAGAGCCGGTTGTTCTTCGTCGACCAGCTCCAGCGGATGGGCGCACGGATCATCCTGTGCGATCCCCACCGGGTCGTGGTCACCGGGCCGGCCGCCCTGGCGGGCGCCCAGATCTCGAGCCCGGACATCCGGGCCGGCATGGCGCTCCTGATCGCTGCGCTCGCCGCGCGCGGTAGGTCGGTGATCCAAAACGTGCACCAGATCGACCGCGGCTACGAAGGGATCGCCGAGCGCCTGCGTGCGCTCGGCGCCGATGTTCGCCGCGAGCCCGAATGAGCCCGGCCGGGGGCTCCCCGGGAACCGTGTGGCTCGTCGGGACGCCGATCGGAAACCGGGCCGACCTCGCGCCGCGCGCGCGGGAGGTGCTGGGACGGGTCGGACTCGTGGCGTGCGAGGACACCCGGACCTGCCGGGCGCTCTTTTCGTGGATGGGCGTCCCGACCCCCGAGCTCGTGGCGTACCACGATCACAACGCGGAGGCCGTCCTGCCGGGCCTGTTGGCGCGCGTCGAGGCGGGAGAGGACCTCGCGCTCGTGTCCGAGGCGGGCATGCCGGCGATCCAGGATCCCGGCTACCGGCTGGTCGTCGCGTCGCGGAGAGCGCGGATCGAGGTCGTCCCGATTCCGGGACCGAGCGCGCTGATCCTGGCGCTGGCCGCCAGCGGCCTGCCCACCGATCGCTTCGCGTTCCTGGGATTCGCCCCCCGGCGCGGCCGGCGGGCGTGGTGGGCCGACGCCCTGCTCCGGGCAGAGACCGTGGTGGTCTACGAAGCGCCGACCCGGGTCCAGGTTACGCTCGAGGCGATCGAGGTCGCGGCTCCGGCGCGCGCGGTGTGCCTGGCCCGGGAGATCACCAAGGTCCACGAGGAGTTCGTCACCGGCAGCGCACGAGCGGTGGCCGATCAACTCGCGGCCCGAGGCGAGCGTTTGCGGGGTGAGTGCGTGATCGTGGTGGCGGGGACGGGGGAAGGGCCGGCTGGCCGGCCGCGCCCCTGGCGCGAGGCCCTGGGCGAGCTGCGCCGCGACCGGACCGGCAGCGCGCTCTCTGGACGTGGCCTGGTGGACGTGCTGGCCTGCGTCTATCCGGCGGAGCGCAACGCGATCTATCGGGCCGTTCAGGAGGAGACGGACGAATGACGGAGGTGCGCGGCATCGGACGGCTGATCGCGGCCGCGCTGGCGATCGGCGCGCTGGCGGCTCCCGCGGGCGCCCAGGGGCTCGGAGGCCGAGCTTCCACGCCTCCGGAGACGCCGTTGACGATCGCCCGCTTGCGGTATGCGCCCGGCGACTGGTACGGAAACCCGACCTCGCTGCCCAACCTGCTGTCGTTCGTCCGCGATGAACTCGCCCTTCCCACGGCCGAGCGCGAGGCGGTGGTCGCGGCGACCGACCCGGAGCTGGGGCGCTATCCGCTCCTGTACCTGACCGGTCACGGCGAGATCCGGCTGACAGAGGCCGAGGTCGCGTCGCTACGAGCCTACCTCTCGAACGGCGGGTTCCTGCACGCCGACGACAACTTCGGCATCGACTCCACGCTGAGACGCGAGATCGCCCGCGTGTTCCCCGACGAGCCGCTCGTCGAGCTTCCGGCGGACCACCCCATCTACAGCGCCGCCTTTCCGATGGCCACGGGCCTGCCCAAGGTGCACGAGCACGCGGGGGGTCCTCCCCACGGCTACGGGGTATACCAAGACGGGCGGCTGGTGATCTTCTATTCGTTCAACACCGATCTGGGGGACGGGTGGGAGGACGCCGACGTCCACGGTGACCCGCCGGCCGTGCGCAGGGCCGCGCTCGAGATGGGGGCGAATGTCTTTATCTACGCCCTTACGCACTAGCAGGATGTTGAAAATGGGCAGGATGTTGAAAATGGCCGATTTCTGCGTTGCGCTCCTCGGGTCTTCCTGCGGCGTACAGACGTACGCCTCGGCACCCACCTTCGGTGGGTACCCGCTCTCGTCGCGCGCCTGGAAATCGTCTCATTTTGAACATCCTGCTGCTTTGTCAAGAATCTGTTGCCCGGAACGGGTGTGGTTCGAGTGTTTTGACATGGTATTGGGGCTAACATAGCTTATGATAGGAAGATCGCTGCCATGAGAGAACGCCGAAACCGGATTCGGACGAAGCTCATCGTCACGTTCATCCTGCTGGTGACCGTGCTCGTGGTCGCCAGCGCGATGGTGTGGTACCGGGTGGCGACCACCCACGTCCTGCGGGAGACCGAGAACCGGCTGCTCGCCGTGGCC
>DASQEN010000315.1:0-4181 GCA_035633635.1 Gemmatimonadota bacterium
ACCAGCTGGGCGCTGTCGCGCTCGGGGATGGCGCGGCGCGAGCTCGTGAGCGGGCTCACCACGTTCTACGTCGCGCTCTACGGCGTCTTCATGATCGCGTTGGTCCTCGTAGGCAGCGGGCTACGCACCGGGATCCTTCCCTGTTCCGCGCCGTTCGGCGTGACCGTCGTGCCGGCGGCGTTCGGCGGCGCGGTGATAGCGGTGGCCCTTGGTATCGCGCGTCCGCGCCTGACACCGGCCATGATCGGGCCGGCGTACGTGCCGTTCGCTGCCCGCAGGTGCAGGGTCACGCGCGCCGACGGGGGGACGAGCCTGAACGGGCGCGTCGTCGCTCGCGTCGACCTCGCCTTGCCGTTGTCCGCCAGCGCGATCACGGTGTAGCCGGGCTTGCTCAGCTTGCCGGTGATCGGCCTTTGCGCCGCGTCGGCTGAGACCCTCGTCGCCAGAAGGCCGAGACAAGCGACCAGGCACGATGAAACGACGCGGGTTGTGGAGCGCACGGCGAGTCCTTTCCCCGGTCGATCCTACATCTCAACGGGGCAGGGCCGTGCGGAGCACTGTCCCCGTCCCTCTTCCTTGCGCTGAGCGGCTCAGTCGCGCAGCGCGCGGTCGACCGCGCGGGCGACCTGCTTACGGGAGCGCGCATTCACCGCGCTGGCGAGGGCAGCCTGCCAGCGCTCGGCGCTCACCACGCGCGCGTCCAGGCCGAGCTCGGCGAGCAAAGCGGGCGCGTCGAGGTGGCGGGCGAGCTCCTCGGCGCAGCGCTGTGCGGCGATGTGCTGCGCTCGCCCCAGCGGCGTGCGGCCGCCCTCGCCCGAGAGACTCAGGAGGTCTCCGGCCACGTGCGGTATGGCGCGGCGCGCGCACTTCTCCCAGGGCGGGTCGGAGGAAGAGTCGACGACGACCCGGCGCACCGCCCGCCAGCCCGCATGATGCGACTCGCAGCGATCGACGAGGAAGTGCGCCAGCGCCTCGGCGAGGACGACCGCGTCGGGCTGCGAGCCGTGGACGTCCAGGTACCGCAGGGCATCGCCGACGCTGCCACCGTTCCCGACCGCCCGCGCCAGCTCCCGTGCACTGCGGCGCGGCCTGTCTCGCCAGCCGTTCAAGCCACCCGCAAGGCGTGCTCGCCGACAGCCACCACGTCGCCACGGTGCAGCTGGCGACCCCGGCGCACCTCGATCTCGCCGTTGACCGTCACGCCGTCCTCGAGGAGGAGTGCCCTGGCGTCGGCCCCCGAGCCGGCGAGGTCCGACAGCTTGAGGAGCTGCCCCAGGCGGATCATGTCGCCGCGGATCTCGATCTCCTGCACCCCCTGATCCTGGCACGTAGAGTCGGTCCCGACCCGATCACCCACGCTGGGGGGCGGGCCGCTCTCTTCTCATGATCCTGGGATTTTCACTGGCGCTCGCCTCGGCGCTGGCCACCAACGTCGCCTTCCTGCTAAAGCACCGGGGAGCGGTTCTCGCCCCCCCTGTACGGGTCCGGCACCCGCTTCGCAGCGCGGCCGATCTCTTTCGCTCCAAGTGGTTTGCGGTCGGCTGGATGGTCGCGGTCATCGCCTGGGTCCTGCACGTCGGCGCGCTCTCGCTCGCGCCGTTGTCGATCGTGCAGGCGGTCCTCTCGGGCGGGCTCGTGTTCCTGGCCGTGCTCGGCGAGCGGTTCTTCGGCTTTCACCTCGGACCATGGCAATGGGTCGGCGTGACGATCACCGCGGCCGGACTGGTGGTCATCGGGCTGACCGGCGGGGGCGCGGCTCGGCCGCAGCACTCCTCACTGGCAGCGCTGATCAGCGTCGAGTGCGGGATCTTCGCGATCGGCGCCGCGCTCCTGGGGATCTCAAGGCACCGCAGCGTCCTGCACCACGCTGAAGGACTGCTCCTAGGCTTGGCGGCCGGGGCGCTGTTCGGCGTCTCCAATGTCGCCATCAAGTACCTCACCCACGCCCCAGGCGCGCTGCATGGGCTGGTGAGCCCGTGGACGCTGACCGCGATGCTTGCCGCAGTGATCTCTTTCTACGCCTCCGCCCGCAGCCTCCAACTCGGGCCGGGAGTCGAGGTCATCGCCCTCACGTCCGTGGCTGCCAACCTCACCGCGATCAGCGGCGGCATCCTCGTCTTCGACGAACCGATCAGCTCCGGCACAGTCGAGATCGGCGCCCGCTTCCTCGCGTTCTGCCTCGTCATCGTCGGCGCAGCGCTCATGCCGGCCCACCGCACCAAGCGGCGCGAGCCGGTCGAAACCACGACCTAGGTCCGGTAGCGCCGTCGGCTTTGGATCAGCGCGTGGTTGAGCATCGCGTCGTCGTCGTCCTCGCGAGCGACCACCACCACCTTGTTCCAGGCGCCCGGATGGACGACCCGCTCGTTGTAGATCTGGGTTCGAAAGCGTTCGGTGTAGGCGGCGGGAAGGGCGTCGCCGGCGCCGTACATGCGCCGCCCTCCGTCGCTGCCACGGACGACCGCGACGAGCTCGCGGGTCTGCTCGTAGTCGTCGGCTGCGACGAACTCGACCAGCGGCTGCTGCGGGGATCCACCGCTGAGGAAGGCGACGACGTACTTTCGGTCGCGTCCCCACTTGTTCTTGCGAATCGCCTCGCCAAGTGCGATCTGCACCGCGCCTTCAGCGCGGGTCGTGCCCATGAATACGCGGTAGGGCTTGTAGCGATCGCGCCCCTGCGGCCAGCGATACGACTCGCCCTCCCGCTCGCGCATGAGGCGCCAGTCCTCCGGGAGGTCCACAGGCCCCGCGCGAGCGCGAGCGGCCGTCTTGTCAGAGGCACCATCGGCGCCGTCATGATTGATGATCGGATTGTCGAAGCCCGCCTCCGAGAGCTGAGTCAGAAGTGGACCGAGCTCCCGATCCGGAACGCCCTGCACGGTCACCGAGAATGGGCTCACCGTGGCCTCCTACATGGATAACGTATGAAAACGTTGCTACGTAAAGAACCGTTGTCCCGAAGTATGTTACAGTACGTCCAGGCGCCGAGACCGACCATAAGCGCTTCAGGAGGACTCAATCGAGTTCTCCGCCCCAGAGAAGAGAGTTGGACCCATTCATGTTTGCCACCATTCGTCGCTACGAGACGATTGACACGGCCCGCACCAGCGAGCTCGTCAAGAAGGCCGACGAGACCCTCCTGCCGAGCCTGAGCGAGCTCCCCGGCTTCAACGGCTATTACCTCATCGAGGCCGGTAACGGCGTGCTGAGCTCCGTTGGCTTCTTCGACACCCCGGAGCAGGCCGACGAGTCGACCCGCGTCGCCTCCAACTGGGTGCGCGAGCAGAAGCTCGAGACCGCACTCCCGAACCCGCCGAGGATCACGATCGGCGAGGTCGTCGTGCACAAGACGCGCGAGCTCGTCCAGGCGTAACAGCCTCGAGCCGTTCGCTGTAAGAGAGAAGGCCCGCGTTTTCGCGGGCCTTCTTTTTTCAGTGGAACTCGATCAGCTACGACGTGCCCTTGACGACACCGATGACGTGGCCCTCCGGGTCCTGGAACTGCCCGATCACGAGGCCCTCCATCACCTCGTCCGGGCCCATGACCCGCGTGCCGCCGAGGCTCTCCGCCTTGGCCAGCGCAGCCTCTACGTCGGGCACCCCGACGTAGAAGGTCACGTGGCCGGCGTACCCCTCCGGGCCACCTGCCACGCCGCCTCCGATCCCGATGCCCTCGGGGCTGGTGTTGCCCTCACGCTGGACGATCCCGTAGTTCATCGGGTTGTTCGCGTCCATCTCCCAGCCGAACAGCTCGGAGTAGTAGCTCCTCAGCTTCTCCCCGTCCTGCCCGATGATCTCGAAATGCACTACTGGCTGTCCCATGCGGTCTCCTTTGTGGTGTTGGCGAACACTCCCAGCTCCTCCCTCAATCCAGTCGGCTCGGCAGGCCGAAGCGCTCGAAGATGTCCACGACCTTCGCGGCGTCGGCGGGCTCGTCCGGCCAGCGCGCGAAGACCCGGGGATCGGGAACCTCCGCGGACCGCGTGATGAAGGCGGTGACCTCCTTGATGCGCTCGCCGTCGAGGGTCAGCACGTCGAGCGCGAAGGGAAGGAAGCTCTCCTCCTCCGGATGCCAGGTGTAGCAGCCGACCGCCGCCTGCCCGTTCGCGCGGGCGGGGAGGTGACGCCAGCGGAAGTTGCCGGAGAGCGGTCCGACCCTGAGGAAGACGGTGATCGCGTCCT
>DASQEN010000316.1:0-21983 GCA_035633635.1 Gemmatimonadota bacterium
GGCCGCCGTCGCCGAGGTATATCCGGGGGGAGAAGCCGGCTCGCTCTCGTGGAGCCCGGACGGGCGCTATCTCGCCTATCGCGGCACGGCCGCGGGAGATCTGACGCGGGTGGGTGTCTTCGACGCGATGGAGTTCCGCACGGAGGCGCATCCCCTGCTCTCGTGGTTCGCCAGGGAGCGCAAGGGCTCGTGGCCGCAGAGCTGGATCGATGCGAGACTCCTGCGCGTGCTGGTCGGCCCGGGGCCCGAGATGGAAGGCGGTCTGGCCTACTCCTGGGAGATCGACGGCGGGACGCTCGTGCTCGAGTCGCACGTCGATCCGCTGGCTGAGCGGGCTCCCCCGGGTAGCCATCTGGAGCCGGGCGGGGTGGTTTCGCTCGACCTGCACGGCGATCCCGCGCCGGAGACGGTTGCGCTGTACAGGGCCGCGGGAGGAGAGCCTGGCGCGCTGGTCATGGAGAGCCGCGGGAGCGAGTTCCGCGTCACCACCACGGTCCCCCTCGTTCCTGCCGCTGCGCTCGGGCTGAGCAACTGGGAGACCCTGCGCCGCGGCGCGATCCTCTACCAGGTGGCGACGCTCGGCGGCCGCGCGTGCCTGCTCCTGGATCTGCCGTCGAGCTCCACGATGCGCGCGATCGGGTTGTTCGAGGCCGGTAGGGACGGAGGCCTGGAGCCGATGACGATCACCGGCGAAGGGGAGGACCGTCCCGCGATCTTCTACGACGGGATCTTCGGTGATGTCACCTCGCAGCTCGGGCTCGTCGATCTCGACGGAGACGGCTCGCTCGAGGTGGTTGGCGCGGTGGGTCGGCCCGCAACGAGCACTCTGGAGCCCGAGCTCGAGTGGACGGTGGCGCCGTTCCGCGCCCCCGGGAACGGCAGGCTCGTGCCGGCTCCCGACCTCAGCGACTCCGCGCTCGAGACGGTCCGACGGGCCGCTGACCGGGGCTGAGGCTTCCGAGCGGGACCCGCCTGGCCCTGCTCGTCGTGGCCGCCGCCGCGACGATCGCGATCCTGCGCATGATCCTCGTCCCGGTGGGCTCGTTCCGGGATGGCCTGGAGAGCCTGACGTGGGGGATGCCGGCGGATTCCGTCGTCGTCGTGCTCGGCGAGCCGAATCGCATCTGCGCCAGCGGCGGTGTCGATCACGTGCCGCTCACCGGGCCGGACAGCTCGGCGACCCGCAGCGCGCTCAGGGAGGGTACCGCCGAGCGATGGATCTACACGCGGCGAGGGGCGCACCGGCCGATTCCCCGAGACTCCGGTCCCGGCTGCCGCGCGCCCTCGATCGCCACCGAGCTCGGCTTCGACGCCGACGGCCGCCTGCGCTGGTACGTGCGCGAGATGGACCAGACCCCCGTCACCCTCGACCCTGTGCTTCTCGACCCCGCGCTAGAGGCTAACCAGTAGGTCAAGTGGGTCGAAAAGGACGGAGGTCGCTCGAAATGGTTCAGATGCAAGGCGGGCGACGAGGCTCTTTTGAGGCGTGGTGAATCCCACGCCGCAGAAAGACCGAGGAGCCCAACACCGCAGATGAGCCGTTTCCAGCGACCTCCCCTACATGACGTCGTTGAGGGACCAGTCGTAGTCGAGGTACTCAATTTGCCAGGACGCATCCCGCGCCGCCGTTGCCGCATCCCCGGTCAGGTTGCGGATCAGGTATTCCCGCAGCGACCCGGCTGCCCGCTCGAAATCGTCTCGATACCATCCGAGGACGCGGCTCACGAACAGTACCCGGGCCGAGGGATCGATCCTATGCCCGTCGGGTCCATTCAGGAACGTCCGTGTCTGGAAGTCGAGCTGGGTGTCGAGGCGTGAAGCTTCGTAGGGCTCCGAACGCAGCTTGGGACAGGATCGCGCGGCGCAGTTGAGCGCGAAGTGGACGCGAGGGTCCCACAGCGGACGGGCGAAGAGGATCTCCTTCTCGATCTCGTCCAGCGTGCGGACCTTGCCCGCCACGGGATGCTCGCGGCGGCCGAAGAATCCGCGCACCCGGCCCCCCAGAAACCCGACATCGCGCACAGAGTCGATCGGATATCTCGCGAGCACGCCGGCGATGACGCGCGCGTTGTACGCGTTGATCCAGAACGCGCGCCGCTCCTCGACCGGCATCGCTTCCGGGCGCGCGTTCTCCAGCCATTCGAGGTAGCGCCGCCACTCGGGGGGGTTTTCGGTGAAGAGAAGGCCGTACCGGACATCGCCGCCCTCGACGTAGCGGGACAGGACGGAGGCGTAGGAACCAAGGGCCGCACGCTCCGCCTCCGACTGAGGAAGGGCAAGGCTGGGAAAGCCGACCAGCGCCAGGGCCGCCAGCAGGAGAACGCGTGGATTGGGGGCAAGTGCCCACATGCGAAGGCACAAGGTACGGCGCGAGCCCCGGCGGGTCACGGCCCGGTCGGCCGGTTGACTAAACCGTCGGCGCGCCTATCCTACGAGGCATGAGCGACGGAAGCTTCAAAGACGTCACCCACGAGCTCGACGCGCTGGAATCGGAGCTCGAAGCAATGCGCGTCGCGGTGGATGAAGGCGAAGAAACCTTCACCGCGGCGCCGACTGCGCGTCAGGCCACCCTGCGTCATCTCGACGATGCGATGCGCCATCTGGTCGAGTCGGCCTGGTCCCTGATCGATGAAGCGGATTGGGACGAGCCCGAAGACAACCTCGACGCCATCGAGATCCTGGCGGAGGAGGACGTAATACCCGGACGCCTCGGCGTGACCCTCATCGGCCTCGCGGAATACGCCACCGAGCACGGAGAGGAGGAGGGGTGGGAGGCGAATGCCGAGGCCGCCGACGCGTTCGAACGCGTGACCGAAAGCGTGGACGCGATCACCGAGTACATCGAGTTCGTCCACCACTTCATGAAAGAGTGGGAGGCATAGGCCGCTCGCGAGCGGACGCGTCGCCCACGCCTCCGCGCGCCGATCTCGAGCGCATCTGGCCGTACATTCCGGGACGATACCGCGGTGAGATTGCCGACGAGTACGGCGTCGCCGACGTGCTCAAGCTTGCGTCGAACGAGAACCCGTTGGGTCCGTCCCCCCGCGCGCTCGAAGCGGTCACGGCGAATCTCGCCGACGTCCACTACTACCCGGACAGCCAGGCACGGGCGCTCAAGGTCGCCCTGGCCGAGCAAAACGAGCTCGACCCGAACCAGATCGTCATCGGCAGCGGCTCGGTGGAATGCATCGATCTGATCGCGCGCGCGTTCCTGCGCCCGGGCGATGAGGCGGTGGTGGGGTTCCCGACGTTTCCGCGGTTCCAGATCGCCTGTCAGGTGATCGGCGTGCGGCCACGCGTGGTCCCCCACGTCGGGTGGCGTTTCGATCTCGACGGACTGCGCGAATCGGTCACCGCCCGAACCCGGGTCCTGTTCCTGGACAATCCCTGCAACCCGACCGGGACCTGCGTGGGGCCCGACGAGCTGGCCGCCCTGCTCGACGACCTCCCTCCCGAGACCCTCGTCGTTCTGGACCGCGCGTACTACGAGTTCGAGCCGGCCGCCACTCGCTTCGACGAAGACCTGGACCGGATCCGGGACGGCGGGAACCTGATCGTGTTGAGGACGTTCTCCAAGGCGCACGGCTTGGCGGGGCTCCGGATCGGCTACGCGATAGCCCGCCCCGAGCATGCTCGCGCGCTGGATCGCGTGCGGGAGGCGTTCAACGCGAGCTCGCTGGCGCAGGTCGCCGCACTCGCCGCCCTGGACGACGAGCCACACATCGAGCGCACGCGCGCGATCGTGACGTCGGAACGGCCTTGGCTTTCCGCGCGGTTCGAAGAGCTGGGCCTCGAGCACGTCCCGTCGGTGACCAACTTCCTGTTTACGAACCTCGGTCCGCGTGCTGCGGACGTGAACGAGGCCCTGCTTTCGCGAGGCGTCGTGATCCGGCCGATGAGCGCGCCCGGAATCGAGACCTGGGCCCGCATCTCGGTGAGCACGAGGGCCGGCAACGAGCGCCTGGTGGCCGCATTGGCGGAGGCACTGGCGTGACCCGGGTGGCGCTCATCCCGGGTGACGGGGTGGGGCCCGAGGTGGTCCCGGTCGCGCGACGGGCGCTGCGGTCGGCAGGCGCGGCCCACGGCGTGGAGTACACGTTCGAGGAGCTGCCGTGGGGCGCCGACCGCTACCTCGCCAGCGGGGAAACGCTGCCCGACGGCGAGCTGAGGCGGCTGAGGAACGAGTTCGACGCGATCCTGCTCGGGGCTCTGGGAGACCCGCGCGTGCCGGGCAACGAGCACGCGCGGGACATCCTGTTCGGCCTCCGCTTCGGACTCGACCTGTACGTGAACCTGCGGCCGATCAAGCTGCTGCATCCGGATCTGTGCCCGCTGAAGCCGCGGCCTGACGGAATCGAGCGCGCCATCGACCTTGTCGTCTTTCGCGAGAATACGGAGGGAGCCTACGTCAACATTGGAGGGAGCTTCAAGCATGGCACGCCCGACGAGGTGGCGATCAATGAGGATCTGAACACGTATAAAGGCGTAAAGCGGATCGTGAGGGCCGCCTTTGAGCATGCGGTCGAGCGGGGGCGACATCGGGTGACGATGTGCGACAAGGCGAACGCGCTCACCTATGCGCACGGTCTCTGGCGACGTGTATTCGCCGAGGTGGCGGGTGAGTTCCCGTTCCTGAAGACCGAGGTGGAGTACGTCGACGCGCTGGCAATGAAGCTCGTCCGCCATCCCGAACACTACGCGGTGATCGTCACCAGCAACCTGTTCGGGGACATCCTGTCCGACGAGGCGGCCGCCCTGGTGGGAGGCCTTGGCCTGGCGGCGAGCGCGAACCTCCATCCCGGCCGACCCGGGATGTTTGAGCCCGTGCACGGTTCGGCGCCGGACATCGCGGGCACCGGAACCGCGAACCCAATGGCGGCCGTTCTTTCGGCGGCGCTTCTGGCCGAGCACACGGGCGCGTCCGCCGTGGCAGCCGCGCTCGAGGCTGCGGTGGCGGCGGCCCTCGCCGAGGGTGTGGCCACGCCGGATGCGGGCGGGGCCGGATCGACGGCTACGGTCGGGGACTGGATCTGCGAATGGATCGAGCGGGACGCCTGAGCGCGCTCGAATGGGCGGGCTGGGTGCTGCTGGTCTTCCTGACACTGGCCGTCGTAGGGATGTCCCTCCTGCGCCCGACGGACCCGGCGGGCATGCTCAACGAGATTCGCCTGGCGGCCGGGTTCGACCGCTACGAGGCGGCGCTGGACGAGGGGGACCGGATCTACGGCACCGTAGTCGCCGAGCTGCGTCGGACCGAGAAGCACGATCTCGAACGCCGGCGGTCGCTCTACGCGATGCTGGAGCAATCGGCGGAGCGCTACGGGATCGCGCGCCAAGAGGCGGAAGGGTTCTACGAGGACCAGCGGGCCCAGATCCGCCTGGCGCGGACCTACCTCCTGTGGGCGCGCTCACTGCACGAGGACGGCACCGGCAAGTGGTACCAGCGGAACGACGAGGAGACGCTGCGCCGCGCCCGGCAGATCGTCGACCTGGCGCTCGCCCTTCCCGAGATCCCGGGTGACCGTCGCGTCGCGCTGGAGGAGCTGGGGACCCGGATCGACCGGGCGCTGACGCCGTGGCCGATCCTTTAGACCGGCGACGCGCGCTCGGGGTATGCCTCCTGCTGGCGGCCTCGTTGCTGGTGGGTGGCCTCGACCTCCCGGCGCACGGCTACGACGCATTCCGCTACGGGATGTTCGGCTTCACCGGCGGCCTGCTTGGAATCCTGTACGCCTTCGCACTTGCGAACCGTGGTGTACTCTGGCATCCACCCGGATGGATCGGGACCGTGCTGCTGGTCTACTGGGCGGCGGCGACCGCGATGATGTTCCGCGTCCTGCTCCCTCCGCCGGGCCTCGTGCAGGTCGGCCTGGCCGTCCTCGCCGCCGCCGGCGCCGGGATCATCGTGAGCCGCCGCGACCGCGAGGGAGCGGTGCTGACGCTGGGGTTCGTCACCGTCCTGCTGGCCGTCATCCGCTTCGCCCTCGTGCCCGCCTTCTGGGCCCGTTCGGAGTTGCCGAACTGGGGTCCGTTCCGGATCGGCGCCTCGGCCGACGCGCTGCGCGACTTCTTCGTCGCCTATGCCCCGGAGCGTCCGGCGTCGCAAGCGCTCCACTTCCTGGCGCTGTCGCTGTGGGTCGCCGCGCTGTGGCTCCAGTGGCGACCGCCGCTGGACGAGCCCTCGACCAAGGCCGGCGCGGGCGAGTCTCTCTAGCGCCCCGTGGCCAGCAGCTCGCGCGCGAGGTCGGCGGCCGGCATGCCGGATCGGCCGTAGTTGCTCAGCATGACCACCACGTCGCCGCTCTCGCGGTCGATCATCAGCCCCGCGCTGATGCCGGGAAACCCGCCGGTGTGGCCAAACACGCGCCCGCCGTCCCACTGCTGGAAGCCGTAGCCGTAGTCGGGCGAGGCGGCATCCGGCTTGGCGCTCGTGATCAACGCCAGCGTCTCGGGCCGCACGAGCCGGCCGCCGAGCAGCGCGTTCGCAAAGGCCAGCAGGTCGGGGGCGGTCGAGTAGCCACCGCCGGCCGGGCCGCCCTTCGCCACGTGCTCGAAGATGTTCGAGCGATAGCTCGTGCCCTCTCCGGTGACGACCCGCTCGTACCCCTGAGCGAGATTCGGCACCACCGCGTCGACCTCGAACGCGTCGGTATTCGGCATGCCGGCGGGCTCGTAGACGTGCTCCCGCACGTAGTCGTAATACGTCTGGCCGCTCGCCTTCTCGACAATCACGCCGAGCAGGTGGAAGCCGTTGTTGCTGTACGACCAGCGGGTGCCGGGCTCGAACGCGAGCGAGTCCTGACGGACGAGCGACTGCCAATCGTCCAAGTCGCGGTAGAGCCCCCGGCTCGAGCGCAGGAACTCGTCGTTGAAGAAGCTGCCGAGGCCCGACGTGTGGGTCAGGAGATGGCGGATCGTCACTTTCTCCCCGACCTCCGGGCGCACCCACTCGGGCCCCAGCCATTTCCCGATCGCATCGTCGTAGGACAGGGTGCCCTTCTCGGCGAGCTGCGCGATCGAGACGGCAGTGAACATCTTGTTCATCGATCCCAGGTTGAACTTCGTGTCGGCGCGGTTGGGGACGCCGTAGCTCTTGCTCGCCTCCCCGTACGTGCCCTCGAAGATCGGCTCGCCGGCGCGGGCCACGAGCATGGCGCCGGAGAACGCATCGGCCGCGGCGATCCGGGCCAGGTAGTCGCCGAGCGTCGCGCGGAGCTCCTCGTCGTCGACCGCATGGCCCGGGACGGTGGGCTCTTCGACGGCGTCGCCGGGCTGGACCGGACGCATCCGGATCATCTCGATTCGGTGCGGGGGCTCCCCCTCCGTCTCGATGCGCAGAATGGCGCGCTCGCCGGTCCGGTGGGCCTTCACCTCCATCACGATCGAGTTGGGCTCGGACTCGCGCACGTCGACGACGTCGAAGCCGCCACTCTCCTCGCGCATCTGGGCGTGGACCTGCAGGTGCTCCTCGATGGGGAAGGCATCCCGGAACGAGGGCGCGAAGCTATTCTTGACGTAGGCGCGGGTCGTCGCCTCGTCGCCGCCGTTGGCGAGGTCGAGCATCTCCGCGGCCCGGTGCCCCGCGGGCGTGTCGGGCAACTCGGCCCGCGCGTCGGCCTCGGCGCCGACCTGGGCCTGGGCGGCCGCGACGTGAGGCGGTTGGATGGGGAGCAGCGCGGCGAGCGCTGCGGCGCTGAGCATGAGGATCGATCGTTTCATCGGTCTTCTCCTTCGGAGTCCGGAATGTGCTTCTCGAATTCCCCCGGCGGGCCGGGGGCCACGCGCCGCCGAATGAGCACGTCGTGGCGCCGGGCTTGCATCTCGTGGAACCGCTCGCGCTGCTCGTCGGAAAGGAGGGCCTCGATGTCCGCGTTGGTCGAGTCCATGAGCGCCTTGAGGCGGGGTTCCATCGCCCCGAGCAGGGAATCCGCCTTCTGGCGCTGGATCTCCATCAGGCTGTCGACGCGGGCGCTCTGCTCTTCGTCGAGGCCGAGCTCCGCGCCGAATTCGCGGTCCAGCCGCTTGTAGAACACCGCGCCGCCGGGGGCGCCGGGGGCAGGTGGCACCTCGGGCAGGTGGATCCGCTCCATCATGACGTCGTGCGGCAGGGCCGACCTGCGAGCGAACAGGGAGATGGCCGCCCCCGCCAGCCCACCTGCGAGGAAGGTCAGGGCCAGGACCGCGGCGGCGATCGACACGCTCTTCTGGGATTCGATCGTCATCGGTTTCTCTCCTCCATGGCGAGTATCAGCTCCTCGATGGTCGGGGGTTGTCCCGTCGACACCCATGCGGTGACGGGCGTGGGGTAGCCGAGCGCGTCTCCGAGCCCGATGGCCGCGGCTTCGTTTTCCGGCGCCGCCCCACGACCGCCGGCGACCAGCGCGCCGAGCGCGAGGGTGGCCACGACGGCCGCGGCGGCGAGCGTCGGACCGACCCACGCGGCCAGCCAGTCGGCGGGACCGCGGGAGGCGTAACCGGCCAGGATCGGCGCGGCGCGCTCGACAATCCCGCGCACCATCGACTCCCAGCGCGCGGGATCGCGCGTCGGGTCGAGCGGGGCCCACTCCCGGTCCAGATCGTCGCTCATTCGTGAAACTCCTTCCCATATCGACCCGCGAGCCGTGCGCGCAGCGTCTTCCGGGCCTCGTGCAGGTGGTAGCGAACCGTGCCCTCGGGCATCCCCAGCCGCTCCGCGATCTCGGCGTGACGCCACCCCTCGACATCGTGGAGAAGCGCGACCTCGCGTCGGGTCTCGTCGAGGCCGGCCAGGGCCCCGAGGAGGTCCTCCCGCAGCAGGGACCGCTCGAGGTCGCGACCGGGGTCAGGTCCCCCGCCCCGCTCGGCCGCTTCATCGATCGGCTCCTCGGACCGCACGCGCCGGGAGCGGATCATGTTCAGCGCCCGGTTGCGCACGATCTCGAGCAGCCAGGCCCCGAAGCGGTCCGGATCACGGAGCGTCGAGAGCCGCTCGAGCGCGGCGATGAACGCATCCTGGCAGACGTCCTCGGCGTCGTGCGGGTTGCCGGTCCGCGCCAGCGCGACCGCGTAGGCGGCTCTCAGGTGGCGCCGCACGAGCGCCTCGAAGGCGACCTTCCGGCCCCGCAAGGCCTCCTTTACCAGATCTCGATCGGAGCCGGGCATCGTCATGGGAAAGACACGGAAGTCGCCGAGAACGTTGGGAGCCAGGTGGACAGGGAGGCCTCGATCGAGGTCTGTTGACGCTTCCGGGCCGGGAGGCGACCCTTAGGGGAACGGCTCACCGCCGCGCGATCGATCTCGTCTGGCACATCTGTCCTGTATCCATCATCGAGGAGCAACTCATGAAGCTCGACCGCGACGACATCGTGCTCGTGGCCGGCGTCCGCACTCCGTTCGGAGCCTTCGGCGGCTCGCTGAAGGACCTCTCCGCGAACGACCTCGGCGTCGTGGCCGCCAAGGCGGCGCTCGACCGCTCGGGCTTCGCCCCCGAGGACGTCGACCACGTGATCTTCGGAAACGCCCTCCAGACCTCCGGCGACGCGATCTACTGCGCCCGCCACGTCGGACTCAAGGCCGGGCTTCCCGTGGAGACGCCCGCGGTCACCGTCAACCGGCTCTGCGGCTCGGGGTTCGAGTCGATCATCCAGGCCAGCCGGCAGATCCTGCTCGGCGAGAGCGAGGTCGTGCTGGCCGGCGGAACCGAGAGCATGAGCCAGGCGCCGCACACGATCCGCGGGGCGCGCTGGGGGATCGCGCTCGGGGCTTCCAAGATGGGCGACCTCCTCTGGGAGTCGCTCTACGACCCCTACGCCGGCTTCTCGATGGCCGAGACCGCCGAGAATCTCGCCGATAAGTACGCTCTGACCCGGGCCGAGGTTGACGACTTCGCCTATCAGAGCCAGATGCGGACGCAGGCCGCCCGGGAGGCCGGGCGGTTCGACGACGAGATCGTCCCCGTGGAGATCGTGACGAAGAAGGGGCTCAAGGCGTTCGACGCCGACGAGCACCCGCGCCCCAACACGACCCCCGAGATCCTGGCCGGCTTGCCGCCCTACTTCAAGAAGGACGGCGTGGTGACGGCGGGGAACGCCTCCGGGATCGTCGACGGGGCGGCGGCGGTGTTCGTGACCACGCGGGCTCGCGCGGAGAAGACCGGGGCCCCGGTCCTGGGCCGGATCCTGGGGTGGGGGATCGCCGGCTGCGACCCGAAGATCATGGGAATCGGGCCCGCGCCGTCGACCCGGAAGGCGCTCGGGGACATCGGGCTGACGCTCGACCAGATGGACCTCTACGAGGTCAACGAGGCGTTCGCGCCACAGACCGTGGCCGTGATGAAGGAGCTGGGCCTCGATCACGCGAAGCTGAACGTCAACGGCGGCGCGATCGCGATCGGCCATCCGCTGGCTGCGACCGGCACGCGCTGCACAATCACGCTGCTCTACGAAATGAAGCGCCGCGGCGCGAAGCTCGGCTTCGCCTCGGCGTGCATCGGGGGAGGCCAGGGGTCGACGGTCGTGGTGGAGGCGGCCTGACGGAGCATGGTCTTCCGACTCGAAGCGGGCGAGATGCTTGCCGCCGGACTCGGCCGGGTCGCGGCGGAGGAGATCCACCGGGCCCGGGGAGCCCTCCTCTCCGAAGGCGATCCCGAGGCCGAGGTCCTCGAAGCCCGGAAGAGCCTCAAGAAGGTGCGGGCCATCCTTCGACTCTCCCGGGTGCCGCTGGGGAAACGGCGCTTCCGGTCCCAGAACCGCCGCTATCGAGACCTGGCTCGGAGGCTCGCCGAGCAGCGCGCGGGGGCGGTGGGGTTCAAGACCCTGGAGGGGCTCGCCCAGGGCATGGATGGATCGGCGCCCCTGCCCGTGCTGCGGGCTTCGCGCCGACGTCTCGCCACGCGACGGCGGCGGCACGACGACGCGGCCGTGCGGGCTGAGGTGGCCAAGGCGCTGACCGGGGCAGCGCCCGGACTCGAAGCGCTCCCCCTCGAGGGGTTCGAGGCGGTCCGCCTCGGCCTCGCCCGCACGTACCGCAAGGGCCGCAAGCAGATGCGGAGGGCGCGGGAAGCGCCGTCCGCCGAGGCGTTCCACGAATGGCGGAAGCGGGTGAAGGATCTGTGGTACCAGGTGAGGTTCTTCGGTCGTGCCTGGCCGCAGGCGCTTGGGTCGCTCGCGGACGAGCTCCATCACCTGTCCGATCACCTCGGAAGTGGGCACGATCTCGACGTGTTGGAATCCGCGCTCCAGGAGGAGGCGCGGGTCGATCCCCATTTCGATCCCTCACCGCTGCTCATGGATCTCGCCAAAGCGCGCGCGGCCAAGCGCGCCGCGGCCCTCGAACTCGGCCGGCGGCTCTACGCGGAAGATCCGGAGGAGTTTGTGACGCGGGTCGAGGCCTATTGGCGTGCGTGGCGCGAGTCGGAAACGCCGGTGGCGTGACCGCACCGGTCGAGCTCCCGCTATTGGACGAGCATTCGGTCCGCACTTCGGCTGATCCGACCCGCGTGTGGGACGCGATTCCAGAGGGAATCGCGGCGGCATTCGACCATGGTCGTGGGCGCGCGCTCGCGGGTCTCCTGGGATGCCGCGAGCGTCGCGCCGCTCAGCCATTCGCCGCCGTCGAGGGGGCGACGATCCCGGGCTTTCGCGCCGTACGGGTGAGGGCTCCGCGCGAGATCGCGCTCGAGGGGAGCCACCACTTCGCGAGCTACGTCCTCACGTTCCTGGTGGAACCGCAGGATTGGGGAACCACGCTTCGCGCGGTGACACACGCGGCATTCCCCGGCGTTCGTGGGACGCTCTACCGCGCCCTCGTAGTGGGAAGCGGGGGCCACCGGCTGGTCACCCGGAGGATCCTGAAGTCCATCGCGCGGCGCGCAGAGCGCGCCCATACGCATCGTACGTCGGAGGAGGGGGCATGAGCGAAAAGAAGATCGAGAGGGTGGGTGTTCTCGGGACCGGGCTCATGGGAAGCGGGATCGTCCACGTCTGCGCGCAGGCCGGCTACCAGGTCGTCGCGCGCGAGGTCGAGGAGGCGTATTGGAGGAAGGCGTTCGAGAAGATCGGCGGCTTCATGCAGAAGGCGGTCGAGAAAGAGAAGATGACGGCCGCGGAACGCGAAGCGGCGCTCTCCCGCATGACCGGCACGACCGACCTCGGCGACCTTGCCGACTGTGACCTCGTCATCGAGGCCGTGGTCGAGGACATCGAGGTCAAGAACGCGATGTTCGCCGAGCTCGACGAAGCATGCCCCACGCACACGATCTTCGCGTCCAATACGTCGTCGCTGACGATCGTCGAGATGGCCGCGGCCACGGCGCGGCCCGATCGCATGGTCGGGCTCCACTTTTTCAATCCGGTCCCGATCATGAAGCTGGTCGAGGTCGTGAAGGCGGTGACGACGAGCCAGGCGACGTTCGACAGAGCGTGGGCGTTCGCCGAGTCGCTGGGGAAGATCCCAATCGGCGCCAAGGACAACTCGGGCTTCGTCGTGAACCTGCTGCTCGTCCCGTATCTGCTGGGTGCCGTGCATGCGCTCGAGACCGGCGTCGCGTCGACCGAGGATATCGACAAGGGGATGGTCTACGGCTGCGGACATCCGATGGGGCCGCTGACGCTGCTCGACTTCGTGGGGATCGACACCACGTACCGGATCGCCGAGATCATGTTCAACGAGTACAAGCGGCCCGAGTACGCCGCGCCGCCCCTGCTCCGGAAGATGCACCTCGCCGGCTGGCACGGGCGGAAAAGCGGGAAGGGATTCTACGACTACTCGGGTGCCGAGCCGGTCCCGTCGGACCTCAATCTCTGAGCGTTGGCGGTGCCGCCACCCTCAGACACGTCCAGACGAGTCAGGCTCCTTCCTATTTCTCCATCTGGGAGAGCGCATAGTGCAGCGGATCTGGCGATATCTTGACCAGTCCCTCGAATGGGCCGTCCATCTCCAGGATTAGAAAGACAGCGCTAGCGACGGAGAGCGCGCAGACGAAGAGGACCGCGATCACGGTGGCGTTTCGCGGCGCGAACAACCCAAAGCTCGCGAAAATGACTGTGAGCCAGAAGAGGAGAGCCGCGAGAAACGGCACGGAGACTGACGTGCCGACGCTGCTGAGTACCACCCAGCGGGCTTCCAGCAGCGCCTCGCCGAGATCCAAGGCACGAGATTGGAGCCAGCGCTGGTCATCATTCTGCGGCGATAGCCTGCGGATCCGACCCACGACTCCTTCCACGTCCGGCACTTCCAGTTCCGCCGCTCGCGAGGGGTCCTTGGGCCAGGTCATACCCAACCGGTGCTCCACGGATTGGTACAACGCCTCCCGGGCTTCCTTGCTCTCGGGTCCGTAGTCAGCCAGAATCCGGTCGAGTGTGATAACATCTCCGGCGGAGTGTTTGACCGCTGTGTCCAGCGCATCGAGCGATTGTGGTGGGATTCACGATGTTCCGGCCAACCTCTCTTCTCGCTGCCTAACGGACTGCACTTCAGCTACGGGTCGCGGCGGCAGCCATCGAGACTGTATTCTCATGAATTTCTCCCATGAACCGTCAAAATCTGTAAATTCGGGCACAACTATACTACCCACGAGGTGGGAGCGTAAAGACGAGCGCTACCGCACCTTGCTGGCCTGTCCATATCGGCCGGACCGAGCGCCTTTCGCCGGCAGTGACCCCTGACCCCTGGATGGAGAACCCCGTGGAGCACGAATACGACAACCTGCTCGTCGACGTCGCCGACCGGATCGCGACCGTGACGGTCAACCGGCCCGACAAGCTGAACGCGCTGAACTCGGACACCGAGCGGGAGCTCCAGGACGCGTTCCTGAAGCTCCGCGACGATGAGGGGGTCGGGGGGATCGTGGTTACGGGCGCGGGTGAGAAGGCGTTCGTGGCCGGGGCCGACATCGCAGAGCTGTCGGGGCTGGGGGCAACCCAGGGCAAGGAGTTCGCGTTCCAGGGGCAGACGACGTTCACCCGGATTGCCCAGTGCCCGAAGCCCGTCGTGGCCGCGGTCAACGGCTACGCGTTGGGGGGCGGGTGCGAGCTCGCGATCGCGTGCCACCTGCGAGTGGCGAGCGAGGGCGCCCGCTTCGGTCTGCCCGAGGTCCAGCTCGGCCTGATTCCCGGTCACGGCGGGACTCAGAGACTTGCGCGGATCGTCGGCATGGGGCGCGCGCTTGAGATGGTGCTGACCGGCCGGATGGTCGCTGCCGACGAGGCGCTCCGCTGGGGGCTCGTCAACGCGGTCGCAGCGCCCGAGAAGCTGCTGGACACGGCGCGGGATCTCCTCGGCCAGATCCTCTCCAAAGGCCCGCTCGCGGTCCAGTACGCGCTCGAGGCCACGCTGCGCGGCTTCGACATGGCACTCGACGACGGGCTCTACTTGGAAGCGACGCTCTTCGGCATGGCGTGCGGGACCGAGGACATGAAAGAGGGAACGAAGGCGTTCCTCGAGAAGCGGAAGCCGGAGTTTCGCGGCCGGTGAGCGGATTCCCGCCGTGAACGGACAGATAGGGAAAGTCTTCGAGTGACCCGGCGGAGCGTCCTCGCGTTCCTCGTCCTTACCGTGGCCTGGCTGGCGGCCGGGATCGCGCTGGCGCCCGGCATGGCCTACGGCTTCACGGTCGCGCGGCTCTCGATCTGGTGGGGGCTTCTGGTCATGCTGATGGCCACCGCCTACTACGCGATCCAGGAGGCGCCGGCGGCGCGGGTCACGGGGTGGCTCAAGCGGGACCTCGCCGTCAACGCGCTCCTGTTCCTCCTCGTCGCGTTCACGCTGCTGGACGGTGTTCAGGGCTCGATCGTGCTCGGGCTTCGCGCGTCGGGCGCGATCGCGTTCTTCGTCGCTTTCGTCCACCCCGTCCTCGTCGACCAGCCGCACGCGAAACACCACCGCGACGACCCCGCCGGCAGCCCGGTGCCGCAGTACGTCCCGCCCGCATGTGTCTGGATCGACTGGCTGACGGCAGCACTCGTGCTGGCTGCCCTGTTCCTGCTGTGATCAAGGGACCGTGCCGAGAGTACTCTAGCGCCGACGTTCCGGCACTGTCTCCAGCGGCGGCCCATGAAACTCCCGCACCCGCGCCACGTAGACGAGGATCAGCCCGCCCAGGATCGTGACGCCCCCGACGACGAGGCGCGGGGTCACCGCCTCACCGAGGAACGCCCACCCGAGCAGCACGGCCACGACCGGGTTCACGTAGGCGTAGGTGCCGACCTTGGAGCTCGACATGTGGGTTGTGATGAACGCGAACGCGGTGAATCCGACCAGCGATCCCATCAGGGCGAGGTAGCCGACCGCGAGCCAGGCCTGTCCGCTCCACTCCACGGGTTGACCGCGTTCGATCAGGAAGTGGATCCCGAACATGAGCGGGCCGGCGACCGCGGTCTCGATCGCGCTGGCCGCAACGGGATCGACCCCGCGCAGCCGGCGCCGCGCGTAAACCGTTCCGAAGGACCACGAAAGCGACGCGAGGAGCACGGCGGCGACCCCAATCCACGACGACTCGACGCCGGACTCGAACGGCTTGACGAGGATCGCAACGCCCGCGAGAGCGACGATGGTCCCAACCCACCCTGCGGGCGCCAGCCGCTCGCCCCGCTTGCCCGTCATCCCGAGGATCGTGTTCCAGATCGGGAACGTTGTGACGAGCAGCGCGGCGAGGCCGGACGAAAGGTGGATCTCGCTGAAGTTGAGAAGCCCGTTGCCGACAGCGAGGAGCAGGACCCCCACGAAGGAGACTCGAAGGAAGGTGGAGAGATCGCGCGGCATGCGGCGCCCGGTGGCGAGGCACGCCGCGATCAGGATCGGTCCGGCGATCGAGAACCGCACCGCGCCCAGCAGGAACGGTGGCATCACCTCGACGCCGAGCTTGATGAACAGGTACGTCGAGCCCCACACCACGCAGACGAGCGCGTACGCGATCGCGAGGGTGACCGGGCTGGCGGGTGTCGGGCGATCCACGCGCCCGAGCCTAGAGGGTCGACCGCCTTCCGTCTACCGAAACGACGACATCGAATCCGGAACGGCGACGGCGGCGAGGGTGTACTCGATGACGTGATGTTCCCGGCCTTCCTCCGATCGCTCGCCTGGCTCGCCGCAGCGTTTCTGTTCGCGTGCAGCGGGGGCGCCGAGCGCCGGCAAGCCGAGGACGATACTCCCGCGCATCCGGCCGGCTGGCACCGCGCCGAGACCGGAAGCACCACGGTTCCGCTGTCTCGCCCGCCGGGGTCCGGCGCGACGACGCCGGGCGCGGAGCGCTTCCCTTCGATCGGCTTCGCCGCCGGCTTTCCCAGCGACACGACCGGAGTCCTTCTGCCCCGCGACTTCCACGCCACAGCGGACCCCGCGCTGGTCGACCGCTACCTCCTGTATCTTCCCCCGGGGATCAGCAGCGGCCGCGAATGGCCGCTCATCCTCTACCTTCACGGCCGTTCGCTCCGTGGCGATAACCTCTCGATGCTGACCCGCTACGGGCTTCCCGCGCGGCTCGAACACGACCCGGATTTCCCGTTCGTGGTCGTCGCCCCGCAGCTTCCCGACGGGCAGAGCTGGACCGACACGGGCCGGCTCGCGGACCTCGTCCGCGAGGTGACCGCCAACTACCCGGTCGACCCCGCGCGGGTTTACCTGATCGGCTACAGCATGGGCGCGGGCGGGGTGTGGCGGGTGGCGATTGATCATCCGGAGCTGTTCGCTGCCGCGGCCCCCGCCGCCGCATGGACGCCGGATCCCTCGGAGGGCATCGCGCGCTCTCTGCGTGACCTGCCGATCCGGATCTACCACGGCACCGCCGATGAGGCGGCCCCCTTCCGTCGCGCCGAGGCGATGGCCAGCGCGCTGGAGGCGGCGGGCGTCGACGTCACGTTCTCGGTCTATCCCGGCGCCGACCACGGCGACCTGACCGACATCTACAAGGAAGACGACCTCTACGCCTGGCTCCTCGCGCACCGGCGCGCCTCCTCCGGGCGCTGACGTTACCTTTGCGTAGATCCGCTCATCCTCGGGGAGGCTGCCGGTGACCGACACCGAGCGCGACGAGCCGCGCATCGAAGACCTGATCCACGACTGGAACCGGGAAGCGGGCGATCTCGTCAAGCCTTCTCAACCCGTCGAGTTCGACGACGAGACGCTTCGCGACGGACTCCAGTCTCCCTCGGTCACCGATCCCACCATCGAGCAGAAGATCGAGATCCTCCACCTGATGGACGGGTTGGGGATTCATACCGCCAACATCGGGCTGCCGGGCGCCGGCCCGCGTGCGGTGGCCGACGTGACCCGTCTCGCACGCGAGATCGCGAACGAGGGCCTCTCGATCGGCGCCAACTGCGCGGCGCGGACGCTCAAGGCCGACATCGATCCGGTCGTCGATATCAGCCAGCAGACCGGCGTGGCGATCGAGTGCTGTACGTTCATCGGCTCGTCGCCGATCCGGCAGTACGCCGAAGGCTGGGATCTCGATTGGATCCGCCGCACTAGCGAGGAGGCGGTCTCGTACGCGGTCGAGCGCGGCGCCCCGGTCATGTATGTCACCGAGGACACGACCCGCGCCCGCCCGGAGACGCTGGAGAAGCTCTACACGACTGCGATCGAGGCCGGCGCGAGCCGGATCTGCCTGGCCGACACGGTCGGCCACGCGACCCCGGACGGGGCCCGCAACCTGGTCCGCTGGGCGAAGCGCCTGGTCGAGCAGACGGGCGCGGACGTCAAGGTCGACTGGCACGGCCACCGAGACCGCGGCTTCGGCCTCGCCAACGCTCTCGCCGCGATGGTCGCGGGCGCGGACCGGGTCCACGGCACCGCGCTTGGCATCGGCGAGCGGGTGGGCAACACGGAGATGGACCTCCTGCTCGTCAACCTCGTGCTCCTCGGCTGGCTCGAACGCGACCTGTCCACGCTCCCCCGCTACTGCCGGCTGGTCGCCGAGTCGACCGGCGTGCCGCTGCCGCCCAACTACCCCGTGCTGGGCGAGGACGCGTTCCGCACCGGGACCGGCGTCCATGCCGCGGCGGTGATCAAGGCGGCGCGGAAGGGCGACAGGTGGCTCGCGGACCGGGTCTACTCCGGCGTTCCCGCCGGCCTGGTGGGGCGCGAGCAGCGGATCGAGATCGGCCACATGTCGGGTAAGTCGAACGTCGTGTGGTGGCTCGAGTCGCGGGGCTACGCGGCCGAGCCCGCCCTGGTCGACCGGATCTTCGACCACGCCAAGCGTACCGACCACATCCTCACCGACGAGGAGATTTCGGCGCTGATCGGCGCCAACCTGGTCCCCACGCGCTGAACATCGGCACGTCTCGTGCGTACAAAGGGGAGCATGCGTCCCCGCAGATCCCTTCGCGTCGTCCGCGCGCTCCTGCTCGCGGCCTCGGTGCCGGTCGTGGTCACGACCCTTCCGGGGGAGGTGCCGTGCTGCGAGCTGTCTTACCGGGTCAGCCCGGACCCGGACACCGGCGCGGTCGAGGTCACGCTCGAGATCCACGGCTTCCGAGGCGATACGCTGGTCCTGACCCGGCCGAGCGCGCGGCCGCTGGTCGGCCTCCTGGGCCAGGACCCGGTCGTTGACGGAGTACGTCGTGTGGGCTGGGGCCTGGCCGGCGGCGAGCCCCGCTGGTCCTACCTCCGGCCCGAGAGCGGCTGGGAAGATCCGATCGAGGTGCGATAC
The DNA here is from genome assembly GCA_035633635.1 of Gemmatimonadota bacterium. Lineage (GTDB taxonomy): Bacteria > Gemmatimonadota > Gemmatimonadetes > JACCXV01 > JAHWKZ01 > JAICNR01. The sequence continues at coordinate 18,629 of DASQEN010000316.1, forward strand.
CGGCTGGCGATCACCAGCCACCGGCCGCTGAACGCGTGGAGCGTGGGGCTTGACCAGGACCTGCTGTACGCGCCGTCCGAGGCGCTGTTCCTGCTTCCCGCCATGCCCGCTCTCGCGTCGCGGAACGCCCGGGTCGAGGTACGGTGGGACCTCCCCCGCGGCTGGCGGTCGTTCACCGGCTGGTCGAACGACGTGTTCCACGGGACCCGGCAGCTCCTCAAGACCAACATCCTGGCGGGGGACATCGAGCTCCACGAGGCGAGCGCCTGCGGCCTCGAGATCGACATCGCCGTGTACGGAGAGTGGACGTTCGACCCCTCGATCATCGCGACCGACCTGGCTCGACTCGCGTGCGCGGCGCGCTATCGGCTGGGTCCGCCGAGGTCCGATCGGTACGCGGTCACGCTGGTCCCCGCGCGCTTTCCGATGACGAGCGGGAACCGCAACGGCCCGAGCGCGATCGGGTTCGTGCACCTGTTACCTGACGGCGCACCGCCGCCGACCCGTCTCCTCGCTCACGAGATGATCCACCAGTGGCAGCGGTTCGACGCGGAGATGTGGTTCCAGGAGGGGGTCAACGACTACATGGGCCTGCGCCTGGCGAATGAGGCCGGGCTGATCGACGATGCGCGGTTGGCCGTGCTCCTCGGCACGATCGACTCCGTCTACCGGTCCCACCCCCGCCGGGGGGAATGGACGTTCGCGGAGGAATCGCAGGAGGCGCCTCCGTTCGGCCCCAGCGACGAGTATCTCGGCTACCGGAAGGGCGCGCTGGTCGGGCTCGCGCTGGACCGCGAGCTGCGCCTTCGGACGGGCGGCGAAGCGGACCTGGCCGCGCTGTGGCGCGACATGAACAAGCGGACAGCCTGGGGCCACGTTCGCTGGAGCGACGCGGAGATCGCCGAGCGGGCGGCCGTGCACGCCGGCGGCAGCATGGACCGCTTCTTCGCGCGCTGGGTGGATGGCACCGAAACGCTGGCGCCGTCCGCGCGGCTTCTCGCCAACCTGCCGCCAGCACCGACTCCGCCGGAGCGAGCGCGCGGCCTCGGCGCCGTCGCGGCGTTCCTCGAGTTCGGCCTCGGGCCATTGGGCCTGGCACCCTAGAGGAACGACAGCGAGGTCGCTAGACTGGGGCGCGTGCGTGTCGTCCACGCGCAACTTCCCGGGAGGCAGAGATGGTCGAGACGATCCGCGTGGAGAACCGCGGGGAGTCGGTGGCGCGTATCGTGCTCGCGCGGCCCCCGCTCAACGTGCTGAACATCGCGATGCTCAAGGAGCTCAGCGACGCGGTCGACGAGCTGGCCACGCGCGCGCGCTTGCGCGTGCTCGTGATCGCGGCCGAGGGCCGCGCGTACTCGGCGGGTGTCGACGTCGAGGACCACGTCGACGACAAAATGGTCCCGATGATCGCGGCGTTCCACGGCCTGTTCCGACGACTCGCGGACTTCGAACCGGTGACCGTCGCCGAGGTCCACGCCCACGCGCTCGGCGGGGGCTGCGAGCTGGCGGCATTCTGCGACCTCGTGCTGGCGTCGGAGGAGGCCGCGTTCGGCCAGCCCGAGATCCAGCTCGGCCTGTTCCCGCCCGTCACAGCGGCCGCCTTCCCATACTTCGTACACGGCAAGAAGACGCTCGAGCTCATGCTCACGGGCGAGCGCGTGGATGCCCGTGAGGCGCAGCGGATCGGGCTCGTGAACCACGTCTGGCCGGCCGAGGAGTTCGTGGAGGAGGCCGCCTCGTTCGTGGAGCGGCTCGCCTCGCGCAGCGCGGTTGCGCTCAGGCTCGCCAAGAAAGCGTACTATGCCGGCGTCGACGTGCCGTTCCGCGAAGCGCTCGATCGCGCCGAAAGGATCTACCTGCGGGAGCTCATGCGCTCGCGGGATGCGCTCGAGGGGATCGCCGCCTTTCGCGAGAAGCGGGAGCCGCGCTGGGACGACGCATGAAGGCCGTCCTGCCCGCGGCGGCCCTCGCGCTGGCTGCCTGTGCAGGAGCCGCCTCGCCCCCGGCGGGCTCGTGGCTCCATCCGTCCTTCGGCGCCGGCCAGCTCGAAGGGGAGACCGTCGTCGTGCTCCCGGTGGGTGCGGTGTCGCAGTCGGACGAAGCGATGCCGTCCGACTCCATGGCGGCATGGCTTGTACTTCGGGCCGGCGAGGCGCTCGCGACCGGTCTCGAGACGGGCGGCCCCGCGGGGCTCGCCGTGCGCCCGGTTGTGGCGATCGTCGCGCTCGGCTCCCTGTCCGAAGAAGAGGTGCGCGCCCTCTACGAAGGGCTGACCCCGGCCTTGCTCGACGCCGCTCAGGGCGGCGAGCTCCCCGCCGATCCGGCCGCGCTCTGGCAGAATGTCGACGAGCGGACCGAGGAACGATTCTTCCTGGTCCCGCGCTTGCTCACGATCGCCCGGATCGAGCCGCTCCGCGTCCGCGCAACCTTCGACGCCTGGCTCGTCGACGCGGCGTCCGCCACGGTCCTTTGGCACGCCAACGTGTCGGCGGTCAACGAGCACGCCCCCTCGGGCGCCGCCGCCGACGTGTATGGGGCCGTTCTCGATGATGCCATCGCTGCGGCCGTGTCGAGCCTCTCCGCCCGCCTCGCCCGGCTCGCGCGCACCGGATCCGACGACTTCGGGGCTGCCGTGCCCTGAGAGCCCGAGCGCGGCTAGATTCACTCGGTGAAAGCGGTCACGCTCATCAAAGGCGACGGGATCGGCCCCGAAGTCGTCGATTCCGCCCTGCGTGTTCTCGAGGCAGCTGGCGCGGAGATCGAGTGGGAGGAACGGTTGGCGGGCCTCTCGGCGCTCGATCGCGGGGAGGAGATCCTCCCGGAGAGCACGCTGGAGTCGTTCCGGCGGACGCGCGTAGCCTTCAAGGGACCGCTGACCACGCCGGTCGGCGCCGGGTTCCGCAGCGTCAACGTGGCGATCCGGAAGGAGTTCGATCTCTTCGCCAACGTGCGCCCCTCGAAGACACTGCTCCGCGGAGGGCGCTACGAGGACGTGGATCTGGTCATAGTCCGCGAGAACACCGAGGGCCTCTACGCCGGCGTCGAACACTACGTCGACCGGCGGCACCACTACGCGGAGTCGATCACGATCGTCTCGCGCGAGGCATCTGAGCGGGTCATCGAGTACGCGTTCGAGCTCGCGCGGCAGCGCCCGCGCCGGCGCCTGACGCTGGTTCACAAGGCGAACATCCTGAAGTACACGAGCGGGCTGTTCCTGGACGTGGGGCGCGAGGTGGCCGGCCGCTTTCCGGACGTCGAGTTCGATGACCGCATCATCGACGCGATGGCGATGCAGCTGGTGCTCGATCCGACGCGATTCGACGTGATCGTGACGACCAACATGTTCGGCGACATC
>DASQEN010000317.1:0-3387 GCA_035633635.1 Gemmatimonadota bacterium
ACGCCGAGGTCACCGGTGAGGAGCAGCCGGCAGGGGCCCGCGCTCATCAACATCACGACCGACCCCTCGTTGGGAGGGATCCGCGCGGCGTACGGATCCCGCGGCACCCACGCGTCGCTCGGGTGGAGGACGTCGACCGAAACTCCGCCCTGTTGCAGGCGCCGCCCGGCGCGGAGCGGATCCGCCCGCGGGACTCTGGATGCGGCTGCGCCCGAAACGAGGTCCAGGTACGCTTCGCTCGATGCCACCGGACCGCCGCTTCCCCAACGGCCGACTGGCACGCCGGCGAGAACGCTCCGGGCCCCACCGATGTGGTCGAGGTCGGCATGCGTGGTCACCAGCCATTCCAGCGACCGGACACCCTGCCGCCGGAGCCACGGGACCACCGTCCGGCGTCCCTCGTCCCCACCCTGCCAGCCTCGAGCGGCGTCGACAAGCCACGTGGCCCCGTCCGGGAACCGGATCACGATCGCATCGCCCTGCCCGACGTCGAGCCACGTGACCTCCCAGACCGGCGCCCGCGGCGGGCGCGAGGCGAGCGCGAGGGCGAGAGCCGCCCCCGCCACCAGCACGCCCGTTCCCGCCCTTCGCCGCGCGAGCAGCACGGCCGCCCCGAGGCCGGCCAGCGAAGTGGCCATCCAGCCCACCGGACCCGGCACCCATGCCCCCACCACCTTCGAGGCCCAGGCGACCAGCAGACACAGCGCCCCCATCGTGACCGCCGCCGCCCTCGCCGGAGGTCCGGCCAGCGCTTCTGGCAGCGCGGCGTCGAGCACGAGCCCCACCCAGACCAGCGGGAGCGCGACCCCGCAAAGGGGGACCGCGATCGGGTTGACGAGGAACCCCATCGGCGCGATCCAACCGAACGAGGCCGACTGGACGACCAGCGTAGCTGCGCTCGCCGCCGTGGTTGCGACGAGTCCGGCCGAGAGCCACCGGAATACCGCGCCACGCTCATCGGCGCGGAGCAGGCCCTGGAGCGGTCCGCTTAGCGCGAGCAATCCCGCGACCGATCCGAACGACAGAGCGAAACCGAGATCGAAGACGTCGGTGGGACGCCACGCGAGCATCAGGCACCCCGCCGCCCCCCAGATCTGCCACGCCGATACCTCCCGCTCCCCAGCCCGGCTGGCCAGGGCGAGGCCGGCCATGATCGCGGCGCGGACGACGGAGGGTGCGGCGCCTACGAGACCGGTATAGGCGGCGAGCGCGAGTATGGTCCAGCCCGCGCGCGTCGCCGGCGAGAAGCGACAGAGCGACAGCACGACCGCGAGGAGAGCCGCGAGGAACACGACGTGAAGGCCCGAAACCGCGAGGAGGTGGAGCGTGCCGGTCAGCGCGAACGCGTCGTTGAGGGCGGGGTCGATCTCGCGCCGGTCGCCGAGGACGAGCGCGACCGCCAGTGGGGAGAGCTCGGCGCCGTAGCGAGCATCGAGCCGACCCCGGATCCACCCTTCGACCACTGCCGAAGGGCCCTTGGGCGGCGGCCCGCGCTCCAGAACCCGTACCTCGTCGATCGACCCCGCTCGCGCGCCGGGGCCGAGACCGGCCGGAGGGTAGCGGCTGCCGGGCTGCACGCGGAGGGGCTCGGGCGCGAGCCGCCCGCTCACGACCCATCTCTCTCCCTGCACAGGTGCAGGATCCCCGCTCCACGCGAACCGAACCTCGGCGCCGCGGCACGGCCGATCGCACCCCTCGATCCGCCCGCGAACGCTCCACCGCCCCGGGCGCGTCTCCCGTACCGCGTCCAGACGCACGACGCCGGTCACCGGAACGGGCGCGCCCTCCGCCGCGAGGCGCGCCCATGCGTGGGCGTCCGCGCGCGCGGAGGCCACCGACGCGAGAATCCGGACCCCGGACATGGCGGCGAAGGCGGTCCACGCCGCGAGCGCCACGACGGGGACCATGCCCCGCCCGCGCCACGCGAGCCGGGCGAGCACGGCGATCCCCGCGGCCAGCGGCGCCACGCCGGACAGCGGCCCCGCATAGCCGCAAGCCAGCGCGGCTGCCGCCAGCGTCGCGGCTGCCAGTGCCGCGGGCGCGCTGGAGCAGTGAAGCGTCCACGCGTCGGGAGACCGTGCGCGTTCGATCGCGGTCGGGGGGAGCGGCGCGGAGTCGTCGGCGGTTCGACACAGGCCGACGGGTTCGGGTGTGCTGCCCTGGTGCGCGCGTCGGGGAGAGACGGGAACTCCGCTCCGGAGCACGCAAGCTCCGGACCGGATTCTAGACGGCGTCTACCTCGGGTTCAAAAACCCGCAGGACGTTCAAAAAGCCTTAGATGCTAGGCGTGCGACGAGCGGATTCCGAGGTGTACTGCAAAGTACGCCGCAGGAAGACGCGAGGAGCGCAACGCCGCAGATGAGGCTTTTTCAACGTCCTGAAATCACTCGATGATCGAGAAGGTTGCCGTTCCCCGGGCTCGGCGATCGTAGAACGCGTGATCGGTGACCTCGACCTCGAGCGTGTACACGCCCGCGGGGAGCGCGGAAGTGTCGAACGACAGGTACTCCGGCCACACCGGCCGCCCCGGATGCGGGATCGTCCGCTCAAACGAGAGCGTGACCGCTTCGTTCTCCTCCCGGACACCAACCAGGCCCTTCAGGCCACCGAAGAACTTCTCGACCGCGCTCCGGTCGAGTCGCTCGGCGCGGATCGTGTACTCCGCGCGAAACGACATCTGCCCAGCTTCGTCCCGCTGCAGGTTGTAGGCCTCGAAGTACAGATAGAGGGGCTGGCTGCGCAGGAATCGGCGCGGCGGAAGCGGCAGGATCGTCCGGCCGTAGCGCTGGAAACGCGAGGCTCGCCCGGACTCCGCGATCCCCGCAGAGAGCACCAGATCCGAGAGCTCGAGCCCTGTCGCGGAGTAGCGGGGCACCCGGAGAGTCCCCTTCCGCACACCGACTCCCTGTCCGTTGAGGTCGTCCACCTGGAGCGCGTACCGATAGGTTCCGGGCAGGATCCGCACCCGGAAGAGGTCGACCAGGTACCACGTCCCCTCCCCGTCGTCCTCCGAGGGAACCCGGGTCAACACCGCATCCATCTCCTCGGACCAGCGTGTGATCTCGTTCCACGCGGAATCGTAGAGGATGAGCCCCTTCCGATAGCGGCTGCGATCCTCGCGCAGCTCGATGTCGGGGAGCGGGATCGCGAAGTAGAGAGCCAAATCGGTGTCATTGCGGAAGTACGAGAACGTGGCGGGGTCGGCGTCCAGCGGGATGCGGTGCTCGAAGCGGTACGCATACGAGTCCGTGGAAAGTCCGAGCGTGGCCTGGTCGCGTGTCTCGTTCTGGACGCGCGGCGCGTCCCACGGAGCCAGGCCTCCCACCCCCGGCGCGAAGTGCTGGAGTCCCTTGGGGGTTGTGGGCACGGTCGAGAACGTGCAGTCGT
>DASQEN010000318.1:0-30556 GCA_035633635.1 Gemmatimonadota bacterium
TGCCGAAAGCGTTCTGGTTCCTCGCGGAGCTTTCGGCGGATGCGGGCCTGGACGTGAACTACATCCTTACCGGCCGCCGTCGGCGGAAACCCGGAGCAACCAAGCTCAACAAGTCGGACGCGCCGAAGCGGTGAGCGGGTACTCGGGTCCAGCGGGACGCTGAGGTGTCCCGCTGGCTCAACTGCGGGACCCTCCTCGCGCTTCTCGGTGTGCTGGTCTTCGTGATCCTCGGGATCGCCCTCTTCCAGATCCTCTGCTACGGTCCGGCGGGCGCGCCGGGGAGCGGCTGGATGCGCTTCCCCGGCTGATCCTATTCGTAGCGCAGGGCGACGATCGGGTCCAGTTTGGCCGCCCGGTTCGCGGGCCACAGGCCGAAGAAAAGCCCTACGCCGGCCGAGAACGCGACGGCCAGCAGCACCGCGCCCGCCGAGATGTCCATGTTCCAGTCCGCGGCCTTGCTCAGGATCATCGACGTGGCCGCGCCGACGAGGATCCCTACCGCGCCCCCCAGGATGCACAGGACGAGCGCCTCGAGCAGGAACTGGGCGAGGATCGCGCGCCGGGTGGCACCGAGCGCCTTCCGAACGCCGATTTCCCGCGTCCGCTCGGTGACCGACACGAGCATGATGTTCATGATCCCGATCCCGCCGACCAGGAGACTCACCGCGGCGATCCCAGCGAGCAGGAACGTGAACGTCTTCGTCGTCTCCTCCTGGGTTCCGAGAAGCTCTTGCCGATCCTGCACCCAGAAGTCGTTCTCCTGCCCTGGACGGAGTCGGTGCTCGCGGCGAAGCACCCGCTCGATCTGCGCCATCGCGGCCGACATCTTCGCGGGATCTTCGATCTGGGCCGCGAAGTTGCTGATGCGGTCGGAGCCGAGAACGCGGAAGCGCGCGGTCTGGAGCGGGATCAGGACCTGCTCGTCGGGATTGAAGAACCCCTGGCTTCCCTTCTCCTCGAGGACGCCCACCACCTCGAACGGAACGTCGCTGATCCGGATCGTCTGGCCGAGGACACCCATCGCGGTCGTGCCGAGCACTTCGGGGACCGCGCCGCCCAGGACGGCCACGCGCTGTCGGGCCTGGTCCTCGCGCGGGGTGAAGAACCGCCCCACCGCGAGCGTGAAGTTGTTGACCTCGGCGAAGTTGGCGGTCGAGCCGGTAACCCGGGTGTTGGCGTTGGTGTTCCCCGTCTCGATCTGGACCCCGCCGTCCGAGATCTCGGGCGCCACGTCGGAGACGAGCGGCGCGTCGCGCGCCACCGCTTCCGCGTCCTCGACCGTCAGCGAGGTTGAGGGCCCGCGTGCCGAACCGAACCCCTGCCCGGGGCGCACGGTGAGCACGTCGGTGCCCATCGCCGCGATCTGCTCCTGGATCGCCGTACGGGCGCCTCGGCCGAGCGCGACCATCGTGATGACGGCGGCGACGCCGATCACGATCCCCAGCATCGTCAGCGCCGAGCGCAGCTTGTTCGAGCGCAGGGACTCGAGGGCCACCCGGAGGATCTCCCAGAGGAGCATTACGGGCTCCGATCGCGCTGGACGCCCGGCACGCCGCTCCGCTCCCGCACCCGATCGAGCAGCTCGCGCTGCTGGATCAGAGACTGGGGCACCATGACGACGGAGTCGCCCGCCTCGAGGCCGGACAAGACTTCGGTGCTCTCCCACGTGCTCAGGCCGATCAGGACGGGCGCGGCGGTCAGGCGCCCTTCTGGATCGTAGCGGAAGATGTAGGCCGGCCTGGGTCGCCCGGGATCACCGCGTCCGGCCCGCTCCTGGGCCTCGCGTGCGGCGCGACCGGCGGCCATCAGCCGCTGGCGCTCGGCGGGGTCGAGCTTCATGAAGTACTCGCGCCGCTCCTCGGGCGACATCGAACGCAGCCGCTCGGCGCCCTCCGGTATCTCGACCGCGGGGGACCCGTCGGCGCCCGGACCTACGCCCTCGCCGGTGCCGGCAGGGGCGGCGGCGATCGGCTCCGGAAGCTCGATCCCGAGGATGGGCGCGAGCTCCTCGGCCTCCTCCGTGGTCTTCACGGCCGCGTTCGGCAGCTTGAGCACGCCCTGGCGTCCGCCGACCTCGATCTCGACGTCCGCGTTCATGCCGGGGCGCAGAAGGTCGTCCTCGTTTCGGATCCGGGTCAGGACCGCGAACAGCGTGACGTTCTGCTCGACCACGGCCTGGGGCTCGACCTTGAGCACCGCGCCCTGGAACTCGCGATCCGGGTAGGCCTGCACGGTGATCGTGGCCGGCAGTCCCGGCTTGACCCGCCCGATGTCGGTCTCGTCGACCATTGTGCGGACCTGGACCTCTGAAAGGTCGGCCATTCGAGCGAGCGTGGTTCCTCCCGTCACTTCCCGGGTGGAAGTAACGATCTGTCCCCGTTCGATATTCCGCTCCACGATCGTTCCGGAGATCGGCGCGCGAACGGTCACGTCGCTCAGCTTCTCGCGGGCCAACTCGAAGTTCGTCTGTGCCTTGACGAACTCGGCCCGGGCGTTGGCGTGCTGGAGGGTGGCGCCCTCGAGCTCCTCGTCGGTCACGACGGCGGAGTCGTGGAGCTCCCGCACGCGCTCGAGCTGCCGCTCGGCGATCTGCAAGCTGGCCCGCGCGACGTCCAGGTCGGCCTGCGTCTGCTCGAACGCGTTCTGCACGTCGCGGGGATCGATGCGCGCGATCAGGGTGCCCTCCGCGACGTAATCGCCCAGCTCTACCGGTGCGTCGAGGATCTCGCCCGAGGCCTGGGACTTGACCTCGATGACGAGGATCGGCTCCACCGTGCCCGTGGCCGCCACCGTCGACTCGAGGTTTCCGCGCTCGACGACCGCGGTCTCCAGGTCCGCGGGCGACTTGCTGTCGGCCTCGTCGCCGCAGGCCGCGAGCGCGAGGACGAGCGCGGGCGCAAGAAAATGAAGGGATACGCGGATCACGGCAGACTCCTTCCGAGCTGGGCCTCCAGCCGCGCTATGCCGATCGCATGATCGAAGCGCCGCCGGATAAGATCGACCTCCGCCTGGAGGAGCGCGATCTGGGAGGTCTGGAGGTCCAGGATCGTGGCCAGCCCTACGCGGTACCGCTCCTCGGTCACCCGCAGGTCCTCACGAGCGAGCGCCACGGTCTCGACCGCCAGCTCGACACTGGCGCGGGCGAGATCGACCTGATCGTACGCCGCGCCGACGCTCGTCCGCGTTGCCAGAACCGCGGCCCGCGCGCCGGCCCGCGCCCCGTCCTCCTGGGCGCGCGCGCGCCGGAGCGTGGCCTCTCGGCCGAGGCCGTTGAACAGCGGATACCGTGCGGTCAGCGACATACTCCAGCTCTCGTCCTCCGGCGGAAATGCCTCGCTGCGCCAGGCCTGGCTCGCGCCGAGCGAGAGCGTCGGCCAGTAGCTCGAACGCGCGGAAGTGACCGCGGCCTGGGCCGCTTCGGCAAAGGCTTCGGCAGCCTCGACGCCGGGGCTCGTCTCCTCGGCCATCGTCAGCGCCTGCTCGCGAGTGATCGAAAGCGGGGCCATCGCGAGCGTATCCTCCTCGGTTGGCGCCACGACCTCGTCCAGCCCGATGGCCTCCGAAAGCACGAGCCGGGTCTGAAGGATCGCGTTCGATGCGCCCAGCAGCGCGACCCGCGCGTTGTTCAGGTCGACTTTCGAGCGCAGTTGGTCCGACAGTGTCGCCCGCCCGAGCTCGACCTGCCGCTCCACGAACTCGAGCTGATCGACCTGGCGCTCGACCCGATCGGCTTCGACCTCGTAGAGGTCGCGTGCCGCCAGCGCCGCGTAGTAGGCCTCCTTGACCGCGAGCACGGTCGCGTACCTCTGCTCGGCGAAGCCCGCTTCCTCAGCCTCGAGGCGGAGCGACGCCGCCTTGAGGTCGCTCGTCCGCTGCCAACCGGTGAACAGGTCATAGCTGCCCGAGAACAGGAAGGCATGGCTCTCCTGCGTGATCGCGGCGCCGGTTGGGTCGAGCCGCCCAGTGCTCGAGTTCTGGTATCCATAGGTCATGTTGACCGAGGGCAGAAAGGCGCCCAGCGCGCCGAGCCGGTCCGCTGCGGTGGCGTCGCGCTGGGCGTCGGCCTGCGCGAGCGCAGGATTCCGCGCGAGCGCACTCTCAATCGCCTGGGCGAGCGTGATCCGCGGTGCCTCCGGAAGGGGCTCCTGCGCGAAAAGAGGGGACGCGAGCAGCATCCCCCCTAGGAATAGTGCGAAACTTCGACCCGGCATGTCGACCCTTGGACGGCGCGCCACCCGAAAACGTTCAGCGCCCCTCGAGGGTCATCGACCCTCCCCGTAGATGGAGATCACTTTGTCGATGAATTCCAGGGATTCCTCCCACGGACGCTGGAACGTGTTCCGTCCGATGATCGAGCCGAAACCGCCGCCGTCGCGGATCCCGCGGATGTCGTCGAAGAACGCTTCCGCACCCGTCTTCGACCCACCGCTGAAGATCACGATCCGCTTTCCGTTGAACGCAGCCTGGACGATGTGTCGGACGCGGTCGGCGACCGTAGCACGCGGGATCTCGAGTTCCTCGTAGATCTTCTTTGCCTTGTCCTCGTAGAGATAGTCCGACGGGAGCTTGACCTTCACCACATGGGCGCCCATCAGGCACGCGATGTGGGCGGCGTAGGCGCATACGTCGAGCGCGCTCTCGCCCGCCGCGTCGTCGATGCCCGAGCCGCGGGGATACGACCACACGATGACGGCCAGGCCCGCCGACTTCGCCTGCTCTGCGAGGAACTGGAGGTTCTCGTACATCTCCTGCCGGTTGGCGGAACCGGGGTAGATCGTGTAGCCGATCGCCACGCAGCCCAGCCGGACCGCGGCCTCGACCGACCCGGTCACCGCGGGGATCGGGTCGTCGTCCGACCAGAGCAGATCGTGGTTGTTGACCTTGAGGATCAGCGGTAGGTGCCCGGCGTAGTTCGGTGCCACTGCCTCGATGAAGCCGAGTGGCGCCGCATAGCCCGACATGCCGCCCGCGAGCGCCAGACGCGGATGGTAATCGGGGTCGTACGCGGGCGGGTTGACGGCGAACGAGCGATCGGGGCCGTGCTCGAAGCCCTGGTCGACGGGGAGGATCACCAGCCGGCCGGTTCCCCCGAGACGCCCCTGTCCGAGGAGTCGCGCCAGGCCGGCTTTGACGGCCGCGTTGTCGCTAGGATAGTACGAGAGGATCTCGCGCACCCGATCGGTCATCGCGCTGCTAGCAGGCGGGTCGGCGGTCGCGGTTCCGTGATCGTTACGGCTCATGAGGACGCTCCTTTCGATGCGGTGAATGCGGATTCGGAATCGCGGTCGCCGGCGATCAGTCCCTCGATCGCCGAAACCTCATAGTTACTGCCGATGATGAGCGGCGTGCGGACGTGAAGGCCATCGGGCACCAAATCGAGGATCCGCTCCTTGCCGTTGGAAGCGGCTCCCCCCGCCGCCTCTGCCAGGAACGCGAGCGGAGCGGCCTCGTAGAGGAGCCGCAGCTTGCCGTTCGGGTTGCTGGCATCGCCGGGATAGAGGAAGACACCTCCGCGCAAGAGCACGCGGTGGAAATCGGCAACCAGCGCGCCGATGTATCGCAGCGAGTAGGCCCGCTCCGCGCCCCCCCCGTAGGAGTGACGGCGCACGAACTCCCGGAAGGCAGGGTCCCAGGCGCCGAGCCGCGCCAGGTTGGCGGAGTACTCCTTGCCGTGCTCCGGCATCCGGATGCTCGGATGGCTCAGGAAGAACTCGCCCACCGCTGTGTCGAGCGTGAAACCGTGAACGTTTCCGCCAACCCCGTACACCAGCACGCACTGGGGGCCGTAGAGGACATACCCGGCGGCGACTTGCTCCGTCCCCGGCTCGAACACCTCCTCGGGTCGGCCGTGGGTGGGACCGGTGGCCTTCCGGCGGACGCTGAAGATCGTGCCCACCGCTCCGTCGACATCCAGGTTCGACGACCCGTCCATCGGGTCGTAGCAAAGCGTGTGCGCGGCGCGGGGGCAATCGTCGTCCAGATGGAAGATGTCCTCCATCTCCTCGCTTACCAGCGTGCAGAGCAGGCCCGAGCCGCGGAAGTGCTTCTTGAACACCTCGTCGGCGTACCAGTCGAGCTTGTGGACCGCCTCGCCCTGGACGTTGACCCCGCCCTTCATGCCGGCCAGCGAGCCGAGGCCGACCTCGGCCAGCTCCGCCCGGATCTCCTTGCAGGCGGTGGCGATCTGGGCGAGGATCGACGCCACCGGACCGCCGCCGGGCGTGTGCTCCTCCACCTCGCGCAGGAGGTGCTGGGTCAGCGTGAGCCGGTGGTCGTCCATCGTCGAGATTGTAAGGGTCGGCCCACCCGCCTGCCAGCCGGGACGCTCGGCCTCCATACCCCTAGCTTGAGGGCTATGCGAAAACTGCTCGAGTTCCACCGCTCGCCGAACTCCGTCAAGGTCCGGATCGCGCTGGAAGTCAAAGGGCTCGAGTACGAGACCGAGGAGATGATGTCCGCGGACCGGGATCCGATCGTGCGGGTGGGTGGCTGGCCGCTGGTGCCCGTCCTCGTCGATGGGCCGGTGACGATGCGGGAATCGGCCGCGATCCTCCACTACCTGGAGGCGAACTACCGCGAGGCCCCCTCCCTGACGCCCGATACGCGCGACGACATCCTGGCCGCCGAGGCCCTGCTCGCCAACGTGACGCCGCAGATAGGGCGCGCGCAATGGAGCATACAGGCCGAGATAGGGAAGTCGCCGGAGGAGACAGACCTGGAGCGCATAACGAGCGCCCGGGGCGCGCTGATCGAGTCGCTCGGTCGCCTCGAGCATCGGCTGTCGAGCCAGTCGTGGCTGGTGGGGGAGAGGATGTCGATGTACGACGTGATCCTGGGCTGCACCCTGATCCCGACCCGGCCGCCGCCGGCGTTCGTCGAGCAAAGCGCCATCTACCGCTTTTTCGACGAGCACATGCGCGTCGAACCCGAGCGTCCACGGGTGTCCGAATGGGTCGGCCGGGTCGTCGCGCACGACACCTGCGAGCACCGGACAGCCGCCTACTGACGCCCTCGGCCAGGATCACCGCGCGTTGACCAGGAGCGAGGCGGCGGTCCGGTCCACGAGCCAGACCGGGTCGCCCGCGGTGGGACGGATCCCCTGGGCTGGGTGGAGCGACAGATCCCGGGGCCCCTCGAGGACGGCGCGGAGGGCCGCGGCCTTTCCCTCCCCCGCGACGACGAAGACGGCCACGCGAGCGGCATTGAGGGCCGGCAAGGTCAGCGTGATACGCGGCACGCAGGGTTCGGGTATCGAGGAGTCGTCGGGCCCGACCGCGGCCACCAGCCGGTCCTCGAGAGACAGCGCAGGCGCCCCGGGAAACAGCGAAGCGACGTGGGCGTCGGTCCCCAGGCCAAGGAAGGCGAAGTCGAAGCGCGGGGACTCGCCGCGGGCCAGCGCCTGGTGGCGGCGCAACGCCGCCTCGTGGCGCACGGCCTCGCGCTCCGGGTTCGGGTCCTCGCCGCGCATGCGATGGATCTGCTCGCAGGGGATCGGAACCTGGTCGAGGAGCGCGTCGCGGGCGGCGCCGTAGTTGCTGCGCGGGTCGTCGGGCCGGACGCAGCGCTCGTCCGTCCACCAGACGTGAACGCGCGGCCAGTCGACTCGCGACGAGAGCGGCTCCATGGCGAGCCGCTCGTAGACCCCAGGCGCGGTGGAGCCGCCGGTCAGCACGGCGTCGAAGCGACCGCGTTCGTCCATCGCCTCCGCGGCTGCTTCGACGAACCGCTCCGCGGCGTCGGCCTGGAGCGACGCGAGGTCCGCATGAACGACGAGCGCGGTGCGGCTCAGACGATGTCGCGCCACACGTGCCCGCGCCTGGCAAGCCGGCGCGCGGCCTCGGGCCCGGAACTGCCCGCCGCGTAGTTCGGGAACTCCGGCGCGTCCGTGGCCTCCCACGCCTCGAGGATCGGCGCGACGACGCGCCACTGGGCTTCCGCCTCGTCCCCCCGCGTGAAGAGCATCTGGTCGCCCTGCATGGCGTCGAGCAGCAGGGTCTCGTAAGCCTCGGGAAGAGTGACGCCGAACGCGGATTCGTAGTCGAAGTCCATCCGCACCCGCGAAGTGCGCATCCCCTCGCCGGGGACCTTGGCGGAAAACGTGACGCTGATCCCCTCGTCGGGCTTGAACCGCAGGACGATGACGTTGGGCTCCACGGTCTCATCGGTCTGCCGGAAGATCGAGTGCGGGGTGCGCTTGAAGTGGATGGCGATCTCCGTGACCGTTCGCGCGAGACGCTTCCCCGCCCGCACGAAGAACGGCACCCCTGCCCAGCGCCAGTTCTCGATCCTGAGCTCGAGGGCGACGAACGTCTCGGTCGTCGAGCCGGGATCGACGCCCTCGACTTCGCGGTATCCTCGCACCTGCTCGCCGTCGATCTCCCCGGGACCGTGCTGGCCGCGCACGACCCGCTCGGCGACATCCTCCCTCGACAGGGGGGCAACAGAGCGCAGTACCTGCACCTTCTCCTCGCGCACCGACTCGGAATCGTAGGCCACGGGGGGCTCCATCGCGGTCAGGGTCAGAAGCTGCATCAGGTGGTTGGCGACCATGTCCCGCAGAGCTCCGGTGCCGTCGTAGAAGGATCCGCGGTCCTCCACGCCCAGCGACTCGGCAGCCGTGATCTCGACGTACTCGATGTAGTTCCGGTTCCAGATCGGCTCGTACAGCATGTTGCCGAAGCGAAAGGCGAGGATGTTCTGGACGGTCTCCTTCCCCAGGAAGTGGTCGATGCGGAACACCTGGGTCTCGTCGAACACCCTGCGGATCTCCTCGTTGAGGTCGTGGGCGGACTCGAGGTCGCGACCAAACGGCTTCTCGACGACGATCCGCGTCCACCCCTTTTCCTCGTTGGTCAGCCCGGCCGACTCGAGCCCGCGTACGATGCGCGGCGCCAGCGTGGACGGCACGGCGAAATAGAACAGATGGTTGCCGAGGGCGGCGTCTCCATCGCCGCGGGCGTTTAGGTGACCCGCGAGCTCGCGATACGCGGCGTCCTCGGTGAGATCGGCCGCGAGGTACGTGAGCCGTCCGGCGAACGCTTTCCATTCCTCGTCGGCCGGCGGCTCGTCGGAGAACTCCTCGAGCGCGTTGCGCATCTCCTGCCGGAACTCCTCGTCGTCGTACTCGTTCCGCCCTAGGCCGAGGATCGAGAAGCACGAGTCGAAACAGCGCTGGCGCTGAAGCCGCCACAGAGAGGGCATGAGCTTGCGGCGGGTCAGATCGCCGGTGGCGCCGAAGATGACCAGCGCGCAGCCGCCGGCTGCGGGTAGCACGATGCGGCCCGCGCCGGCTTCCGGAGCGGCGCGGACGACGCGCTCGATCATCGCGCGGTCTCCCGCGCGCCGCCGCCGAGCCGCGCCCAGTCGGTGTGGACGGGCTTTCCATCGGGCGCGTCGAGCCGGCGATAAGTGTGGGCGCCGAAGTAATCCCGCTGTGCCTGGGTCAGGTTCTGGGGCAGCCTGGCCGTGCGGAACGCGTCCACGTAGGCGAGCGACGCCCCCATGCACGGCGCGGGCAGGCCACGCCGCTGGGCTCCGCCGAGCGCGCGGCGCAAGCCCGCCTGGGCGCTTTCGAACCGCGAGCCGATCTCGGCGTCGAGCAGGAGGTTGGGGAGATCGGGGCGCTCCACGAAGGCCCGCCGAATGGGATCGAGGAGCTTCGAGCGGATGATGCAGCCTCCCGTCCAGACGCGCGCCACCTCGGCGCTGTCGACCGACCAGCCATACTCTCGCGATGCGGCGCCGATCAGGTCCATTCCCTGGGCGAAGGCGGCGATCCGCGAGGCGTAGAGGGCATCGCGGATCGCGGCGACCGCGGCGCCCTCGTCCGCCGAGTCGATGGCGGGCGGCCCCTGGAGGCGCCCGCTCGCGGCCAGACGCTCTTCGCGGCGGCTAGACAGCACCCGCGCGTCGACTGCGGCGCCGATCGACGGGACCGGCACGCCGAGCTCGAGCGCGGTCACGACCGTCCAGCGACCGGTTCCCTTCTGCTCCGCCTCGTCGAGGATCGAATCGACCAGCGGCTTGCCGGTCACGGGATCCTCGACGCGCAGGATGTCGATCGTGATCTCGAGCAGGTAGGAGCCGAGCGGGCCGCGGTTCCACTCCGACATCGCGTCCGCGATCCGCTCGGCCTCGAAGCCGAGCCCACGTGCGAGCAGGTCGTACGCCTCGGCGATCGTCTGCATGTCGGCGTACTCGATTCCGTTGTGGACCATCTTGACGAAGTGGCCGGCGCCGTCGGGGCCGAGCCAGCCGACGCAGGGGCCGGTTTCGGTGCGGGCGGCGATCGCCTCGAGCGCTGGGGCGATGGTGCCGTATGCCTCGGCCGGCCCGCCCGGCATGATCGAGGGCCCGTGGCGCGCGCCCTCCGAGCCCCCCGAGACCCCGACGCCGAAAAAGTGGAGGCCGCGACCCGCGAGATCGGCCGCGCGGCGCCGGGTGTCGTGAAACAGCGAGTTGCCGCCGTCGATCACGACGTCTCCCGGCTCGAGGAGCGGGACCAGCCCGGTCAGCGTGTCATCGACCGGATCGCCGGCCGGGATCATCATCAGGATGCGGCGCGGGCGATCGAGTGCCCGGACCAGCTCGTCGAACGTGCTCGTCGCGATAAAGTCGCGATCGCGATTGGCCTCGGCGAAGGCCCGGGTGCGCTCGGCCTCCCGGTTCCAGAAGGCGACCGGGATCCCGTGCTCCTCGAAGTTCAAGGCGAGGTTCGACCCCATCGTGCCGAGGCCGATCAGGCCGAAGGCCGCGCGGTCGATCATCGCCGCCCCTCGCGGCCGGCAGCGGCTTGCCGGCGGGCGACGAGGACGCGCGCCGCACGCAGCACCGCTTCGCGGCTCTCGTCGGGGCAAAGGCGCGAAAGGTTCCGCTCGTGAAGCCGCCGGCGCGCGAGCACGTCCGGAAGGACCTCGGATATGCAGCCGGCGTCTTCCGCGTGCTGGAACCAGTCGAGATCCTCGCCGAACGCGAGTGCCGGGTCAAAGCCGCCGGCCTTGTCGAACGTGTGGCGCCGTGCCATGAGCGTGATGCAAGAGCGCCCGGGCCAGGACGAAAGCAGCGCGGCCCCGCCGTTGCGCCGATCGAGCGGCACATCCTCGCTCCAGAAATTGACCGCGTGTCCGATACAGAGGTCGAGCTCGGGGCGGGCTTCGAACCGCGCGACCTGGAGCGCGATCTTGTCGGGGAGCCACAGGTCGTCCGCGTCGAGGAAGGCGATCAGCGCGCCTCGAGCTAGCGCGAGACCGCGGTTGCGCGCCGAACCGGGTCCGGCGGGATCCTGCCTCACTGCTCGGTCCAGTAGAGGACGCGCACGGAGCGGCCGTCAGGCAGGCTGGACCTGTTTCTGCTTTTCCTCGATCGTATCCAGGAGCTCGTGGTAGGACTTCGAGAACTTGTCCACTCCCTCCTTCTCGAGCTCCTCCAGGACGATCTGGAAGTCGATCCCGAGATCGCCCAGCTCCTCGAGGCGGCGGTGCGCTCCGTCCAGATCGTCGTGGATCCGGACGGCGGGTTCGCCGTGGTCCCGGTAGGCCTCCAGGGTTTCCGGCGGGAGCGTGTTGACCGTGCCGGGAGCGAGCAGCGCCTCGACGTAGTAGACGTCGGGTAAGTCCGGGTTCTTCGTCGAGGTCGAGGCCCACAGCGGCTTCTGCGGGCGCGCCCCCTCGGCGGCGAGCGATGCGAAGCGATCGTCGCCGAATCGCCGCTCGTAGGCTTCGAAGGCGACCCTCGCGTTGTCGATCCCGATCTTGCCCAGGGTCGCCTCGAGCCGACTGCGCTCCTCGTCGGTGACCCTGGCGAGACGCTCGCCGATTCGCTGGTCGACCTTGGTGTCGACGCGGCTGACGAAGAAGCTCGCGACCGAAGCGATCCGGCCGATCGGCTCTCCGCGCTCGACGCGCCGCTCCATGGCCTCGAACCATGCATCCATCACCTCGTGGTAGCGGTCCACCGAGAACAGAAGCGTGATGTTGATGTTGATCCCCTCCGCCAGGCACTCACGGATGGCTGGCAGGCCCTCACGCGTTCCCGGGATCTTTACCATGAGGTTCGGTCGGTCGATCGATTTCCAGAGCCGTCGGGCCTCCTCGATCGAGCCGTGGGTGTCCCAGGCCAGCTCGGGGCTGACCTCGACCGAGATGAACCCGTCCTCGCCGTCGGTTCGATCGTAGACCGGCCGGAACAGATCGGCGGCTGTCTGGATGTCCTCGACCATGATCGATTCGAGAATCGTCGCCGGTTCCAAGCCCGCACCGGCCGACCGGATATCGTCGTCGTAGAGGTCGCTCTCCGCGATCGCCTTCTGAAAGATCGTCGGATTGGACGTCTGACCGGAGAGATCGTCCTCGCGGATGAGGCGCGCCTGGGTCCCGTCGAGCAGCATGTCGCGAAGCAAATAGTCGAGCCAGATGCTCTGGCCGAGGTCGTGGAGTCGATTCAGTGGATTCGGCATGGTGGGATCTCCTTCCGGAACGAGCTCGGCTCAGGCGTCGGCGCCGTCGTGGCGCGGACGATCGAACGCGCCATCCCGGGCGTCGCGTTCGATGGCATCGATCTTCGCGCTCCTTCGGACGTGTCGCTCGTCGCCCGAGAAGCGGGCTGCGAGGAAGGCGTTTACCACCTCGGCCGCGAGCTCGGGGCCGATGACGCGCGCCCCGATCGTGATGACATTCATTTCGTCGTCCTCGACGCCCTGTCGCGCGCTGAAGGTATCGTGTGCCATCGCGGCCCGCACATCAGGGATCTTACAGGCAGCGATCGCCACGCCGACGCCGCTGCCGCACAGAAGCACACCGCGCTGGGCGCGACCGTCGATCAGCGCCTCGCCCACCGCGCGCGCATAGTCGGGGTAATCGTCGTCGGGATCCGGGGCGTATGCGCCGCAGTCGAGCACCTCGTATCCCGCTTCCTCGATCGCGCGAAAGATCCGGGCCTTGAGCGCATAGCCGGCGTGGTCGCACCCGACGGCGACGATCACGGGCTCACCCGCTTGCGACGCAGCAGGAGCCGGAGGAGAAGCGAGAGGACGACGACCACGACGACCAGCGCGGCGAGCGCGAGGCCGAGTCCAAGCAGCGGATGGGTGAGCAGGAGAAGTACGAGGCCGACGACGAAGCCGTCCTCGAACAGGCTGACGGCGATGTTCGAGGCGGGCTCGGGGGAGGTGTTCACGGCCAGGCGCGTGCCAGCCTTGGCGGCATGCGTCGAAGCGCCGATCGCCGCGCCTAGGAGCCCTGCCGCGACCTCCATCCCCGGAGAGGCCGGCCCGAGAGCCGCGACCGCGATGACCGCGGCGCCGGCCGGACGGACGAGCGTGTGGATCGCGTCCCACAGGGAGTCCACCCACGGGATCTTGTCGGCCAGGAACTCGAGCAAGTAGAGGGCGGCCGCGCCGCCGATCACCCAACTGCTCCCAAGGGAATCGAGAGAGCGGGGGAGCTCGACCCACTCGAGGCGCGCGGCCAGTCCCAGGACGAGGACGGTGGCGTAGAGGTTGATTCCGGCGCCGACCGCGAAGGCCAGCGCGTGGCCGAGGGAGGCGAGGCCGCTCAGCGGGTGGCGGCCGTCTTCACGAGACGACGGACGGCGTCGGCCGCGGCCTCGGCGGTGATCCCGTACTCACGCATGACGACCTCGCCGGGGGCGCTCGCGCCGAACCGGTCGACGCCAATCGCGATCCCGTGATCGCCGATCCACCGCTCCCAGCCGAACGTGGCCGCGGCCTCGATCGAGACCCTCGCGCCGACCGAGGGCGGCAGGACCTCCTCGCGGTACCCCTCGTCCTGAGCGGCGAAGACCTCCCACGACGGCATCGAGACCACACGCGCATCGACGCCGTCGTCGGCCAGCAGCGCGCGGGCCTCGAGCGCTTTCTCCACCTCGCTGCCGGTCGCGATCAGGATCGCGTCCGGGTCACCGCTTTCCGCGTCCGCAAGCACGTAGGCGCCCTTGCGAACGCCCTCCGCGCTGGCCAGAACCGCGCGGTCCAGGACCGGCAGCTTCTGGCGCGAACAGACGATCGCAGTCGGGCCGTGCAGGTGCGTCATGGCCCAGCGCCACGCCTCAGTCGCCTCGGCAGCGTCGGCGGGCCGAAACAGAGTGAAGTTCGGCATCGCCCGGAACGAGGCCAGGTGCTCGACCGGCTGATGCGTGGGACCATCCTCGCCGAGTCCGATCGAATCGTGGGTCCACTGGTAGATGACCGGGAGCTCGGCCAGCGCCGCGAGCCGGGCGGCGGGCCGCATGTAGTCGCTGAAGACGAAGAAGGTGGCGCAGAATGGCCGCACTCCGCCGTGATACGCCATCCCGTTCGTGATCGAGCCCATACCGTGCTCCCGAACTCCATAGTGGAAATTGCGGCCCTCTCCGGTCTGGCCGTCAAAGGCGCCGGCCCCCTCGATCGTATTCATGGTCGATTCCGCGAGGTCGGCGTCGCCGCCGATCAGCCAGGGCACCGACTTCGCGATCGCGCGCAGGGTGTCGCCGGCCGCAATCCGGGTGGCCTGTTTGCCGCCTGCCTTCCACGTCGGAAGGTCCGCGTCCCAGCCCCGTGGCAGCTTGTGCGACCACGAGAGGCGCCACTCCTCGGCCAGGTCGGGATGCTCGGCGGCCCATCCCTCGAGCGTCTCGCTCCACTCCGCGTGGGCTTCGCGGCCGCGGCTTGTTGCGTCCATCTGCTCCCGGACCTCGGCGGGGAGGTAGAAGGCGCGGTTCTCGTAGGGCCAGCCGAGCGCGCGCTTGGTGAGGACGACCTCCTCCTCGCCGAGCGGGGAGCCGTGGGCCTTGTGGCTGTTCGCCTTGTTGGGCGAGCCGTAGCCGATCGTCGTGTGGACGACGATCAGCGACGGCCGGGTCGTGTCCGCTCGGGCAGCCGAGATCGCGTCGTCGATCGCCTCGAGATCCGTATTCCCATCCTCGACGTGGAGCACATGCCAGCCGTACGCCTCGTACCGACTGGCGGTGTCCTCGTTCGTCGACTGAGCGAGCGGACCGTCGAGTGTGACCCGGTTGGAGTCGTAGAGGACGATCAGCCGGCCGAGGCGCAGGAACCCGGCGATCGCGCTCGATTCCTGGGCCACGCCCTCCATCAGGTCCCCGTCGGAGGCGATCACGTACGTCCAGTGGTCGACGATCCGGTGGCCGGGGCGGTTGTACCGGTTGGCGAGCCAGCGCTCCGCGATCGCCATGCCGACCGCGTTCGAGATCCCCTGTCCGAGCGGGCCCGTGGTTGCTTCGACCCCGGGGGTCAGGGTCGACTCGGGATGGCCCGGCGTCTTCGAGCCCCACTGGCGGAAGCTCTCGAGCACCGACATCGGCAGGTCGTAGCCGGTCAGGTTGAGGAGCGAGTAGAGGAGCGCCGAGCCGTGGCCCCCGGAAAGCACGAAGCGGTCGCGATCGGGCCACTTCGGGTCGTTGGGATCGTGCTTGAGATGGCGCTGCCATACCACGTACGCCATCGGCGCGGCGTCCAGCGGCAGCCCGGGGTGCCCGGAGTTCGCCGCCTGCGGCTGGTCGATCGACAGCGCGCGGATCGCGTTTACGCACAGTCGGTCGATGTCGGTGAACTCGGCGGAGTTGGTCATGGTCGGCTAGTGTAACCCGCGCCATTGTTCTGGCGCCACAGCGCAACGGCGAGCAGCTCTATCCACGCCAGATAGATCAGGAAGCCCGCCCGCTGCGCCAAGCCCGGGGGTACGGACATCTCCCGCAGCGGCATGGTCAGCAGCGCCAGAAGACCGAGGATGCCGGACCCGGCGGCGATCCCACGCCACCCGGGTAGTTGGAGAAAGCGCCAGCACAGGATGAACGCGCCCAGGACGAATGCTCCGAACGAAATCAACGACAGGAGGATGTGCGCTCGCGAGCTGAGTGTGGTGAGGTCGGCCATGTCCGCGGGAAAGACGCCGGTCCCGGCGAACCCGAGGCCCGACAGCCCGACGAAGACAAGTGCGGCCCAGGAGTTCGTGCCCCTGAACAGACCCCACGAGAACACCGCGATCAACAAACCGACTGCTATGAAACCGATGAGATTCCACGCCAGGGCATTCGGCGCACCCCGTGCGCCGAGCTCGCTGACCGCGTTCGTGAGGTGACTGTAATCCGATCGAGCCGCCGCAAAGAGGAGAATCGCGCCGCCGAACAGCGCGGGCGCTAGCATTCCACAAACCGCCGCGCGGCTACTCTTCCGGGATCTCTCCATACGGCGACGGGAGCGTTCCGACGAACGGTTCCATCTCCTCCTGCAGTTGCGCGGCGACCTCCTCCGCGCGGTCCAGCGCCCGCAGCAGGTTCCCGCCGAGGATCTTGCGGATGTCCTCGTCGGGATAGCCGCGCCGCACCAGCTCGGCGATCAGGTCCGGAAAGGTCGAGACGTCCTCCAACCCGACCGGCGTGAATCCGATCCCGTCGAAGTCGGAGCCGATCCCCACGTGATCGATGCCGGCGGTCGCGACCAGGTGGTCGATGTGGTCGGCGACCTGGAACAGCGTCGCGTCGGGCCGGGGGTTCGCGTCGCGCCACTCGACGAACGCGGCCCGCATGGCCGCCGTGTCGTCCTCGAAGCTGGAACGGAGCGAATCGCGCACGGAATCGGAGCGCTCTGACCATAGGCGCAGGTCCTCGCTTACGTAGTCGGGCGCAAAGTTCACCATCACGACCCCGCCGTTCGTCCCCAGCACGCGCAGGATTGGGTCGGGAACGTTGCGGACGTGCTGGTCCAGGGCGCGGGCGGAGGAGTGGGAGAAGATCACCGGCGCGCGCGAGATCCGCATCGCGTCGACCATCGTCGAATCCGACACGTGCGAGAGGTCGACCAGCATGCCGAGCCGGTTCATCTCGCGGATCACGTTTTCGCCGAAGCCGGGACGGAGCCCCTGCCACTCCGGCTCGTCGGTGGCGGCGTCCGCCCAGTCGTGGGTCGCCCAGTGGGTCAGGGTCATGTACCGCACCCCGAGGTCGTAGAAGGCGCGCAGCACGTCCATCGATCCCTCGATCGCATGCCCGCCTTCGAGGCCGATCAGAGCCGCGATCTTCCCCTCATCGAAGATTCGCCGGATGTCCTCCGCCGTGCGGGCGAGCTCGAACGTGTCGGGATAACGGTAGGCCATCCTGTGGATGAGGTCGATCTGCTGGAGCGCGAAGCGGGCCGCGCCGTGCCCGATCATCTCGGATGGGACATAGGCCACGAAGAACTGGCCCCCGACGAGGCCTTCGCGTAGGCGGCCGATATCGGTCATTAGCGAGTCCTGAGCGGTCGCGATGTCGAGCGAGTCCAGGTCGCCGCCGGCCCTCTCACGAAGCTCGAACGGAAGGTCGTTGTGGCCGTCGATCAAGGGAATCGTGCGCATGACTTCCCGGGCGTGAACCAGCGCGGTGGTGTCGGCCGCCTGAGCGGCCGGTTCTTGCGCTGAGAGCGGCACCGCGACGAGGAGAGCGGCCGCGAGAGCCGAGTGGAGGATCGGTCGGAGCATGGGCTCCCCATTCTACGCGCTGACCAAAGGGAAGCAAACGCGCCGGAGGCCACCAGTGAACTCGGGTGGCCTCCGGGCTACGAGCCGCGAATCAGGACGCGATGACGATGATCAGCAGGATGACCAGCAGGACGATGATCAGCGTGGTCGCCTGGATCGAGATCACATCGGCGGCGCCCATCCGGCTCTCCAGCGTGCGCGCCTGGTCGGCGGCGTGCGAGAGCTGCTCGCCCTCGAGGGCCAGGATTCCGGCCGACGCATCCTCCAGGTCGAGGTCTGCCACGCGGGCGACCTTCTGGACGTCCTCGCGGGCGATGAACCTCCGCAGCACCTCTCGATCGGCCTCTTCGCCGCCGGTCTGCATGGCGATCGCGGTGGGTTCCTGGACCGCTTCCGTCGTCGCCTGTTGCCCCCGCGCGGCCGACGGCAGGAGCAGTAGCGCTGCGGCGAGCGCCCATCCCGTCGTCATTCCTGAAATCCACTTCATCGCTCACCTCCATGGAGAACGGTTCGGGCCCTCGCTACGACGATCGCAGTCTAGGGGAGCTTGCCGGGTCAGGCAAGCAGCGGATCAGCGGCTGCGATCACCCGCGCCGAGCCGCCGGACGATCTCGAACTCGTCGGGCGTAACGCGTATCACGGAGAGCCGCATACCACGTTTGAGGACGCCCATCCCCGCGAGGCCGGGTGTCGACTTCAACGTGTCGCGCGTCACGGGCACCTCGAACGTATCCACGTGCCGGACGTCGACGCACCACCAGCGCGGGTCGTCCGGATCGGAGTCGGGGTCGTGGTAGTGGCTGCCCTTCTCGAACTGCGTGGAGTCGGGGTGCGCCGCGGTAGCGACCTCGGCGATCCCGTAGACGCCCAGCAGGTCGGTGCTGGAGTGGTAAAAGAGAAGCCCGTCGCCGGGCCGCATCTCGTCGCGCATGTAGTTCCGCGCCTTGTAGTTCCGGACCCCGGACCACTCGGTCGTTCGGTCGCGCGCGAGGTCCTCGATCGAGTACGTGCTCGGCTCGGACTTGATCAGCCAGTGCTTGGGGGCCATCGTGCTACAACGGTGAACGATCGGCGGCGAACGGTCAACCGGGGGGTGCGATGACCGAGGACGTTCGGGAGAAGCTGAAGCGCGAGTTCCGACGCGAGGAGTACGAGACCGTGCGCGATCTGTGGAAGGCGCACTCGCTGGCCGAGGACGCGCGGGACCTGGAGGGGCTGATCGCCACGCTGGCCCCCGACTGCGTGTACGAGGTCGTGCCGACCGGCCATCGCTGGGAGGGGCACGACGGGGCGCGGGGCTTCTACCGGGCGCTACTCGGCGCGTTTCCGGACGTGCGCTTCGAGCTCAAGGACATCGTGATCGGTCCGCAGGGCGTGTGCGAGGAGGCGCGGCTGACCGGAACGCACGAGCGGGACTGGCTGGAGTACGCGGCGACCGGCCGTGGGATCGACTTCCAGGTCGTGATCTTCTTCCCGTGGGACCCGGCGCTCGCGCTATTCCGCGGCGAGCGGGTCCACTTCGACCCGATCGCGGCCGGGCTCGCGGCCGCCCGCTGAGGTCTCCTAGTGTGCCGCGGCTCGAAAGGCCGCCAAGTCGCCGTCGAAGTACGTAACGTTGTGGAAGGCGTTGGCGGTGATCGACTCCACCACCGCGCGGGCGCTTTCCGCGTCGGCTCCGAAGACGATGATCCGCGTGTTGTGGTCCTCCATCGGTAACCGCCCGTCGTCCTTGGCCGCTTTCACCTCGTCGAGCGGGATGATCCGTGCTCCCACGAAGGCGTCTGCCGCGGCCATGGCCGGCTCCCGGGCGTCCACGAAGACCGCCGTTTCATCCTTCGCTCGCACGTACGCGACCCCTTCCGGCTCGATGACCGCGACGCCCCCGAGCGCGCGCCACACGGGTATCCCGAGCTGGTAGCGGCGCACGTTCTCGTAGCCCGCCGCGATGAGGTCTGCCGCCACGCGCTTCGACTTGCCGCAGAACGGTCCGTTGCAATAGAGGACGATCGGCGCCGCGTGGTCCCCGTTCACCAGGCTGCCGATGTCGGCGACGTCGGCCGTGTACAGGGAGATCGGCTGCCCGGGTTTCGGCCCGACGTTGAGGGCTCCGGGGATGTGGCTGATCGAGTACTCGAGCGATGGGCGGACGTCGAACACGGTCGCGGATCCATCGGCGAGTATCTGGATCAGCTCTTCGGTCGTGACCTGCGGGGTCGGGGCGTCCGACTCGTCGAGCGCGGCCTCGAAGATCGAGGCCCGGTCTTGCGCTCGAGCGGAGGCCGTAATCGCGACGAAGGTCAGGAGAAGAAGTGCGAGGGCGCGCATGGAAGGCTCCGGATGAGGTTCCGCCGGCAGAAGGAGCCGGCCCGAAACCAGTATAGCAGAAGTGGAGCTAGGGACGGCCGATCTCGTACACCAGCACCTCGCCGACCTCGGGATCCTCGGCGGTGCCGGTCATCACGAAGCCGATCTTCTCGGCCAGCCGCACCGACGACGCGTTCCAGTCGGGGATCGTCGCGCGGACGCCGTCGACCC
The DNA here is from genome assembly GCA_035633635.1 of Gemmatimonadota bacterium. Classification (GTDB taxonomy): domain Bacteria; phylum Gemmatimonadota; class Gemmatimonadetes; order JACCXV01; family JAHWKZ01; genus JAICNR01. The sequence continues at coordinate 20,007 of DASQEN010000318.1, forward strand.
CGTCGTGGGAGAGGGCCCAGTTCACGGCCGCGGCCGTGGCCTCGGTCCCATAGCCCTGTCCTTGGTATCGCGGGTAGACCGAGTAGCCGATCGTCGCGACCCCGTCGTCGGGGCGACCCGCGAACCCGACCGAGCCGACCGGCTCGCCGGTTGCCGTCAGGGTGGCGAGCCAGCCCCACCATCCGATCGCGTCCGGATGCCAGCGCGCCAGGACCAGGTCGCGGATCTTCGGCAGGTCCTCCGCCAGGAGCGGCGGGGCCTGCGCGTCCGGGAATGCGATCCCTGTGGCGGCCGAGAGCGCCGCGGCGTCGCCAGCGGCCCAGGCCGTGTATGCGGCGGGTGTCAGCGCAACGAGGGTCAGCCGCTCGGTGTGGAGGGTGGGCAGCGAGGTCGCGGGGTCGGTCATGACGACCGAATATAGCGTCGGCAGACGGCTCGCGGAGGTCCATGCTCCTTTGGCGAAGACTTGACGGAACCCGAACAATAACCGAAAATAGAGAGCCCATCCCCGAACCGTTCGAAAGGACACGGCCATGGGCCATCCCACGATCCAGGGGCGCGGCACCGCCTCCAACCCGAAGAACCGGTTCCACGAGATCGAGGTCGAGCGCGAGGAGTGGGTCGAAGCCGAGGACCCGGCGCCCCGAACGCGCTTCTACCGCGATCCCACCCGCACGATTATCGCGACCAACGACAGTCCCGACGTCGGGTTCGAGGCGAGCGTGAATCCATACAGAGGTTGCGAACACGGTTGCGTTTGGTGCTACGCCCGCCCCTTTCACGAGTACCTGGATCTGTCGCCCGGGCTCGACTTCGAGACCAAGATCTTTGTCAAGGAGGACGCACCCGAGCTCTTGCGGAAGGAGCTGTCGGCGCGCTCCTGGACGCCCAAGGTGCTGGTCATGAGTGGGGTGACCGACCCCTATCAGCCGGTCGAGCGGCGTCTCAAGATCACGCGGCGGTGCCTCGAGGTGCTGGCGGAGTTCCGGAACCCGGTCGGGATCATCACGAAGAGCGACCTCGTGACTCGCGACGCGGACCTCCTCGCCGAGCTCTCCGGCCATGGGGCGGCTGTCGCCAACCTGTCGATCACGACGCTCAGCAAGGAGCTCAAGCGCGTGATGGAGCCGCGCGCGGCGCTCCCGGAGAAGCGGCTCGAGGCGATCCGGCGGCTCTCGGAGGCCGGGATCCCCACAGGCGTCATGGTCGCGCCCGTTATCCCGGGGCTCACCGACCACGAGATGCCCGAGATCCTCGAGCGTGCGGCCGAGGCGGGGGCGGTGCGGGCGGGGTGGATCATGCTCCGGCTGCCGCACGCGGTGAAGGACCTGTTCGCGGACTGGCTCGAGCGCAACTTCCCCGATCGGAAGGAGAAGGTGCTGAACCGCCTGCGCGACCTGCGCGGTGGCGTGCTGTACGATTCGCGCTACGGCGCGCGCATGAGAGGAGAGGGACCGTTCGCCGAGCAGGTACGACAGGTGTTCGAAGTTTCGTGCCGGCGGGTCGGGCTGAACCAGAGCCCGGTTGAGCTGTCGACCGCCGCGTTCCGCCGCCCGCCGAAGGGTGGCCAGCTCGGACTGTTCGACGCGGGCTGGCCGGGTCGATAGGTTGTGCGGCCCCATGAAGAGCGTGTCGATGAGGAACCGTGCGATCCTGTTGGCCGTGGCGATCGTGGCCGCGTGCGAACCGGGCGCCGAGCCCGAGGCCGGGCCGGGGGAAGGGGGCCGGGTCGAGGCCGAAAGTGTCGGAGAACCGGCAGCGGCCGCCGAGACGCGCGCGCTCACCGAAGGCCTCGCGCTCTGGCGCGCGGACGGTTTCACGATGCTGGTTCCGCAGGATGCCGACATCGTGCCCCAGGACCCGGATCCTCCGGCCACCTGGGCGACGATCTTAGCCGGCCCCGGGTTCGTACAGGAGGGTGAGGGAGGGGTTCCCCAGCCAGGCCCGCCCGCCTATCGGGTGGACGCGGCCACATACGCCAAGCCCGATTCGGTCGAGCTCGAGGCGTGGGTCGCGGCGCGCCTCACCGAGCGCGGAGAGGATCCGATCGAGCCCGCGGTGACCGTTCCGCTGGCCGGAGAGCCGGCCTTGAGGACGGGCGTCGCGCCGGGCGCCGCTGGCACGGCGAGCTACTGGCTCGAGCGCGAAGGCAAGGTCGTGGAGCTCCGCCTCGAGGAAGAGGCGGAGAGCCCGCTCGGCGGGATCCAGCGTCACGTGCAATCGCTGATTCTGTCGACGTTCCGCTGGTCGGAGAGTGCGGCTTCGGGAGAGATGCCCTAGAAGGGCGCGAAACCCGTCTAAAGTTCAGGCCCGCGCGCGCCGGCGGGTCCCACCAGCGCGGTCTCGATTCTCCGGAGCTCCTCGCGCGAGGCCTCGTCCCGGAGGAGCCGCCGCTCGCGGCCCATCCGGGCAGCGACCGGCACGCCATCCTTGTAGAGGACGACGTTGGTCGGGATCGAGGGGATCCGCTCTCCGGGCGTGATCACGCCGGTCAGGTTGAGGGGGTCGCCTGCGCCGACCGCGAGCAGCGAACCGTTGGGTTCGCACCGACGCGTCGAGCGGAGCGCGGCGACCGCCTGCGGGAGCGCGAACTGCTCGCCGGACGCGCCCTGCAGGAAACGGCCACCCCGCACCTCGCCCCGCATCTCTAGCCGCCTGAGAACGCGAGCCACGTCACGCCACGGAGCGAGCGGGGGTTCCCGGTCGAGGAGCCGCCGCACCACGACCCCGTATCGGGCCAGGAGCTGCCGCGCCCAGCGCTCGACAGCGAGCTCGCGGTCGCCGAGCCGGACCGCCCCTTCCCGGAGGAGCGCCCACCGCCCAGCCAGCGTGTCGTCGGTGAAGCGCGGCTGCCGACCTCCCCGCGCCCGGGGGCGGCGCGCGCGCCGCTCGCTCTCCGGCAGGATCAGGGCGCGAAGGCCAGCCATGCCGTCTGCGGTCACCACTCCCCACGACGCCAGCTCGCCGAGCCCGCGCTCGACCTGCATGGGCAAAAGGCCGGTACGCGCGACCAGGTCCTGATGGAACGCTGGCCCGCCCGCGCGGAGCGCGGTGAGCGTCTCGCGGGCGTAGTGGCTGAGCGGCGCCTGGTCGAGATCAGGATCGGTCGCGAGCGCCATCCACGTCGGCAGATCGGCGCGAACGAACAGCGAGAGCGGCGAGGTGCGGACCGGTCCGGAGCGAGGGCGCTCGATTCCGGAAGTCGGCGGCGGTACGAGCCGCCCCCACGCGATCGCGCCGGAGAGCGACAGGCCGTCCAGCCACTCGGGATCGTAGTCCGCCACGCGGGCCTGCAGGATATCGGCCTCCCATGCGGAGGCCGGGGCGTCGAACGCCTGGAGCTGCTCTACGACCTCGCGGACGCCCCGCGAGCCCGCCAGCCGCGCGGCAGGATCGAGATGCTGCCAGCGGAACAGGAAGCGCATGAAGTCGGCCTGCGAGGCGGGCTCGATCTCGGCGCGCAGCCGGTCGATCGTGTAGCGATGGATGCGGGCGAGTAGTCGCCGATGGCACCACTCGATTTCTTCGCCTCGCGGTGTAAAGCGGCCGCGCAGGACCGTCCCCTCGGTCTCGAGCGCGATCATGGCGGCCTCCACGCGGGACGAATCGAGGCCGATCTCAGCGGCGACCGATGGGATCGTGACCGGGCCGAGCCCCTCGAGTCTCCCGCGCAGGAGCGAAGTGAGCGCCTCGCGCGCGTCCCATTCGATCCCCGCCTGTCGTGCCGGAGCTTCGATCGCGACGCGGAGCTCGAGGCCGGGCCACGCCGCACGTGCCTCGGGGAGCCGCTCGGCGGCGACCCAGAAGACGGCCTCGCCCACCCGCGCAAGCGTGGCCCGGCGCTCGCCCTCGAGCGCGTCCAGCCAGTCCCGCCACGGTTCCGCTTCGCGGGCGGTCACGATACCCAGCCAGTCGAGGCCGTCGTGGACCTCGTCGCGGTCCCGCGGATCCGGCCACGCCTCGGCGCGCACGCGCGAGATCGCCTCGGGATCGAGCGCGGCGAAGTCGTCGGCGGAATAATCGAGGTTCCGGCGCGTCGAGACTGCCAACGTGCGCCGCTCCTCTGCCGGCGCGTCGTCGAGGAACGCGTAGGGCCGCGCGTTGAGGATCTCGTGCGCCATCGGCGAAGGCTCGGGGACGTCGCACGCCACGAGCTCGAGCTCGCCCGCGCGGATCCGGTGAAGGAGGGCTTCCAGCGCCTCGATGTCCATCGCCTCGGTCAGGCAGTCCTCGACCGTCTGCCGCACGATCGGGTGCTCCCACGGAACCTCGATGTCGCCATGGATGTGCTCGAGGCACGCTGCGGCCTGCGGGAATGCTGCCGCCAGGAGGTCCTCGGCCTGCATGCGCAGCAGCTGGGCCGGGGTCCTCTTACCGCCGCGCATCCGCGGAATCGCCAGCGAGCGGCCGGCGTTCCAACGCCAGCGGGTCTGGAACATCGGCGCGGGCAGAAGCGCCTGGATCAGGGTCTCGCGCGCGGTCTCAGGTTTTAGATAGCCGAACACGTCGTCGAGCGGGAACGAGTGCTGGGGTCCGAGCGAGAGCACGATCGCATCCTCGTTGGCCGCCGCCTGGAGCTCGAAGTTGAACGAGCGGCAGAACTTCTTGCGGAGCGCGAGGCCCCAGGCGCGGTTGATCCGTCCGCCGAATGGCGCGTGGAGGACGAGCTGCATGCCGCCCGCCTCATCGAAGAACCGCTCGAGGACCAGCGTCTCCTGGGTGGGGATGACACCGAGCACGTTGCGGGTGGCACCGAGATACGCCTCTATTTGTGAGGCGGCCTCGGGTGGCACGCCGACCGTCTCGACTAGCCAGCGCGCAGCGACGCCGCGGCCTTCCTCGAGCCGAGCCGCGACCTGAGTCCGGATCCGACTGACGAGCTCGGAGAGCTCGGGCGTCCGCGCGGGCGCCTCGCCCAACCAGAACGGGATCGAGGGCGGTTTGCCGCGGGCGTCGGCGACCCGCACGCGGCCGGTCTCGACCTTGAGGATCTCCCACGACGCGTTTCCGAGCTGGAAGATGTCGCCGATCATCGATTCGATCGCGAAATCCTCGTTGATCGAGCCGATCACGGTCCCCTCGGGATCGAGGACGACCTGGTAGTCCGATACGTCGGGAATCGCGCCGCCGGAGGTGACGGCGGCGATCCTGGCGCCCCGCCGCCCGCGCACGATCCCGTTGACGGCGTCGTAGTGGACGTACGCGCCGCGCCGCCCGCGCCGGGTTGCGTATCCGTCGGCCAGCATGTGGACGACCGCTTGGTAGTCCTCCCGGGAAAGATCGCGATACGGTGCGGCGCCCTTGACGAGCGCGTACAGGTCGTCCAGCGGCCAGTCACGGCACGCTGCGCAGGCCACGATCTGCTGGGCGAGGATGTCAAGCGGTCGCTCGGGAATCACCAGTCGGTCGAGCCGGTCCTCGCGCGCGGCCAGTAGCAGCGCCGCGCACTCGACCAGCTCGTCACGCGACATCGCGAACAGCCTTCCCTTCGCGATCGCGCCCTTCAAGCGGCCTGAGCGCCCGACTCGCTGGAGTAGCGACGCGATCGTATGCGGCGAACCGATCTGGACGACGAGGTCGACGGTGCCGATGTCGATCCCGAGCTCGAGCGACGCGGTGGCGACCAGGGCCTTGAGATGTCCCGCCTTGAGCCGCTCTTCGGCATCCAGGCGCCGCTCCTTCGAGAGGCTGCCGTGGTGTGAGGTGACGAGAACCTCGCCGATCCGCTGCGACAGATGATGGGTGACCCGCTCGGCGAGGCGGCGGGTGTTGACGAAGACCAGCGTGGTCCGGTTCTCGCCGATCAGCTCGGCGATCCGGTCGTAGACCTCCTCCCACACTTCGTTGGACGCGATCGCCTCGACCGGCGAGCGGGGGACCTCCAGCCGCAGATCCATCTCGCGCACGTGGCCCTCGTCGACGATCTCGACATCGGGACCGCCGTCGCCGTCCGAGTCGTGGACGCCGATCAGGAATCGCGCGACGTCCTCGATCGGCCGAACGGTGGCCGAGAGCCCGATCCGCACGGGGGCGCGGCCGACCGGGCGGGAGGCCACGTCGTCGAGCGAGAGGAGCGTCCGCTTCCCGTCCACCCGATGGACGTCCCCCGCGACTCCATGGACGACCAGGTGCTCGAGCCGCTCGAGCGTGAGCGCCAGGTGGGAGCCGCGCTTGTCGTCGGCCACAGCATGGATCTCGTCGACGATCACGGTGCGGACGGTCTGAAGCATCGACCGGCCGTGTCGGGTCGTCAGCAGGATGTAGAGCGACTCGGGTGTCGTGACGTAGATGTGGGGCGGCTGGCGGAGGTGGGCCTGGCGCTCGGACGGCGGCGTGTCGCCGCTCCGGACGGCGGTGCGAATCTCGACGTCGGGGAGCCCCCTCGCGCGGAGCTCCGCCCGGATCCCCGACAGCGGCTCGTCGAGGTTCTTGTGGATATCGTTGCCGAGCGCCTTGAGGGGTGAGACGTAGAGGATGCGGGTCTCGTCGGGTAGGATCCCGCGGCCCCCCGCCTCCTCGGAAAGGCCCAACCGAACGAGCTCGTCGATTCCCCAGAGAAAGGCGGCGAGCGTCTTCCCCGAGCCGGTCGGTGCGGCGATCAGCGTGTGGTTGCCTGACCGGATCGCGGGCCAACCGCGCTCCTGCGGCGCGGAAGGTCCGTCGGGGAAGCGCCGCTCGAACCACGAGCGGACGGCGGGATGGAAGTCGCGGAGCGTCACGGGGGTACCGAATTTAGCTCGCGCGCGGACCCGCCGCCCGAGCGACTACTCGGTCGTGGTCGGACCGAGCGCCGACCGCTGGGCCTCGAACTCCTCCTCCGACAGCGCGACGTGGCTTACCGCTTGAGCGATCGAGACCTCGCCGGTCGGGATGTCGGAGCCCGAGGGCCAGAGGTGGAAGATCAGCCCGTCGGTGGTGGAAACGAGCTCGGCCACCTTGGCCGCCTCCTCGGCGGGCATGTCGTGGACCTGCACCCGTCCGCTGGCGATCTCGGTCGCGTGGTCGTGCCAGGCGCGGTTCCACTCCTCGCGCGCGATACTGTTCCTCGTGACCGACTTCGCGACGATGTACTCGACCTCGGTCATCGGCGCGTTTGGTTCCATGGTGTCGAACAGGATGCATTGGATCACGACGGGCTCCGGACGAATGGGCTTGCAGAAGTGGTGGATCGGGCCCATGACCTCGCCGTTCACGACGTGCGGCGCGGTTACGTGGATGCCGAAGCCGAGGGCGGGGGACGCGGGGCTGGCTTCGCCCTGCCCGCGGGCCGGCGTGGCTGCGGCGAGAGCGAGTCCAAGCGCGAGTACGTAGACGCGAATCATAGACGTCTCCTGTTTCGTTGCGTGTCTAGCGACCCGTGAGACCGCAGGTGCGGTCTCACGCCATGGGAATACTGCGCTTGCGGGGCTCTGTCAACCCGCGTCGGGCAGTTCCTAGGGCTCAGCTTCTTGCTCGCGCACCCAGCGCTCGATCTCGCCCCGCAGCATGGGCAGGGAGATCGTCCCGTTCTGGAGGACCCGGTCGTGGAAGGCACGGACGTCGAAGCGGTCACCCAGCCGTGCCTGGGCCTCACTGCGGAGCCGCTGGATCTCGAGGCTGCCGGTCAGGTACGCCGTGGCCTGGCCGGGCACAGCCAGGTAACGGTCGATCTCATAGGCGATCTCGCTTTCCGACTCGGCGGTATTCTCCCGCATGTACTCAACCGCCCGCTCACGGGTCCAGCCGAGCGTATGCATGCCGGGGTCGACCACGAGCCGGGCGGCGCGGAGGGCCTCGTTGGAGAGCATACCCAGTCGGTCGATGTCTCCCGAATACAGGCCCATCTCGTCGGCCAGACGCTCGCTGTAGAGCGCCCACCCCTCGCCCATGCCCGAGTTAAAGAAGTACTTGAGAACCGGGTGCACGCCACCCTTCTCGAGAACGATCCCGCCCTGCATGTGATGTCCGGGATAGGTCTCGTGGAACGTCGTGGCCTCGAGGCCGGCCTTGCTGAGCTTCTCCGGCTCGTACGTCCCAAGCAGGTACATGCCGGCCTGACCCGGCAGGCCGGCGGTATAGAAGCCGCCTCCGGTTCGCTTCTGGAAGGCGGGATAGGGCCGCACGACGACGTCGGCTTCGGGCACGTCCCCGAACCACTGCGGCGCGGCCGCCCGGGCCCGGTCGACCGCGGCGCGGGTATAGGCCAGGATCTGGTCCTCGGACCGAAACGTGAAGGTGGGCTCGCCCGCGCGACGGAGGGCCTCCTTCACGTCATCGTTCCCGAAAAGCCGATGCGCGATCTCCTTCATCTCCGCCTGGATCCGGTCCATCTCCCGGAGACCGTTCGCATGGATCTCCTCGGCCTTGAGCGGCAGCGTGGTGAAGAAGCGGACCGAGGCCTCATAGCAAGCCGCCCCATTCGGGTTCGCCTTCACACCCACCTCCTCGCGAGCCACGGCCAGGTACTCGCTGGCGAGAAACTCCCGATAGCGCCGGGCCGCGGGGACGACCTCGTCGGCTACGATCCCCCGAAGCGAGTCATCGAACGCGGCATCGTCGGTCCTCCCGATGGGCTCGAGGAAGGGGGAGTCCTGGATGGGAAGCTCGAGGAGCCCGTCGACCTGTGCGATCACCGCGTCGACGTCGGGCCGGGCGGCCGTGAACCCGAGACCCACTCCCTGCCGGAGGTTCGCGATTTCTGTGCCCACGTAGCGATCGATGTCCCGCGCCCGCGCGAGTGCGGCGGTGCGCGCCTCGGGTGTGTCGACCGGCTGTTGGGATAGGATCAACGGGAAGAGTGACGGCCATCCCGTCCAGGTTGGGCTCACGTTCCAGAGCTCCGTCCGGCAGACCCGGCGCGCGATCGAGCCTCTCAGCCGATCGAGCGCGTAAGCATGAGGGATCGCGGCCTCGGTGCCGGCAAGGTCGGTCGAGTCAATCGCCTCGAGCGACCGGAGCAGCGAGTCCTCGCGGGAGTGCCAGGCCACGAGCGCGGCCGGGCTCTGGTCGCTCAGGCGGTCGCCCGGCGCGTCGGGGTATCCTGCCTCGTACGCCTCCTCGGGGAATTGTTCGAAGTAGGCCTCGACATAGGCCGCGGCCAGGTCCAGAGAATGGGCGACGGGGTCGGATGTAACGACCGCGATCTCGAGGGTGGGGGATGATTGCTCGTCGGCGCAGGAAAGAGCCAGAACGAGTGTCGCGACGGGCAGCGCCCAGCGTCCCATGCTTGGTACCTCCTTGGGTTCCCTCATTCGTTGGGCGGCCGCAGCCCGCGGCCGGGCAGCGCGCCGGTGGGCTCGCCGCCTCGCAGGACCGGCACACCGTTGACGATCACGTGCTCAACTCCGACCGCGAGGTGCTTGGGCGCTTCGAACGTGGCGCGATCGCAGACGGTCTCCGGGTCGAACGCGACCACGTCCGCGTAACGCCCGGCCTCGAGGACGCCGCGCCCGGCGAGACCGGCCCGCGCGGCCGGAAGCGAGGTCATCTTCCGCACCGCCTCTTCGAGCGGGAAAACCTCCAGCTCGCGGGAATAGCGGCAGAGGACGCGCGGGAACGTGCCGAACGCGCGCGGATGGGGCTGATCGGTCGAGAGCGGGCCGTCGAGCGCCCGGATGCCCGCGTCCCCGCCGATCATGACCCACGGCTGTCTCATCGCGAGCACGAGGTCATCCTCGCTCATCGAGAAGTAGATCGCGGCCGTGCGCAGCGAGTCGGCGAGCAGGAGGTCGATCGCCGCGGCCGCCGCTGACTGGCCCCGCTCCGCGGCGATGGCGTCCAGCCGCATGCCCTCGTAGCGCTCGAGCGAGTCGGTGATGACGTCCGAGATCTGGATCCCGGACGGGCCGCCCGCGCTCGTCCCCAGCGTCCAGTCGCCGGTCTGCGTGCGACCGGAGAGCTCGGCCTCGAGCGAGTCACGGAGGGCAGGATCGGCGAGCCGGGCGAGCGTGGCCTCGGTACCGCCCTGGGAGGCCCAGTCGGGGAGCACCTGGTCGAGGCCGGTCGAGGAGGCGACGTAGGGATAGACGCTCGCCATCACGTCGAGCCCGCGCGCGCGGGCGGCTTCGATCCGCTCGATCGCGCCCGCCATCTTCCCCCAGTTGGCCTTCCCGGAGGCCTTGAGGTGATGGATCAGGACCGGCGCGCCCGAGCGCTCACCGATCGCGATCGCCTCGTCGATCGCCTCGAGAAGCCGCGCGCCCTCGCTTCGCATGTGGGTCGCGTAGAAGCCGCCCGCCCCGGCGGCGACCCGCGCGAGCTCGATGATCTCGTCGGTCGAGGCGTAGCGACCCGGCGCGTAAATGAGGCCGGACGACAGGCCGAACGCCCCCTGTTCCATCGCGCGCGCCAGCGCGGCCTTCATCGAGTCCATCTCGGCCGACGTGGCGCGACGGTCCTCTTCGCCGACGCCCCACACGCGCAGGGTCGAGAGGCCGACCCATGTGCCGAGGTTGATCGCCGTGCCCTGCCGCTGGAGCCGCTCGAAGTAGCCGTCCAGGTTCTCCCAGTCGATCTCGACGCCCCAGGGCGTGATCTCCGGGGCCCGCTCGGCCTTCGTCGCGTCGCTGACC
>DASQEN010000319.1:0-9497 GCA_035633635.1 Gemmatimonadota bacterium
GATCCGGGCGAGCTCCTGACCATCGATTGCGACATCCTGATCCCCGCCGCGATCGGGGGCGTGATCAACGCCGAGGTGGCCGAGCGCATCAAGGCGCCGGTCGTCGTCGAGGCGGCCAATCATCCGATAACGCCCGGAGGCGACGTCGTCCTCGAGCGGCGCGGCGTGATCGTGCTTCCCGACCTGCTCGTCAACGCCGGCGGCGTGATCGTGTCGTACTTCGAATGGGTGCAGAACATCCAGGAGTTCCGCTGGACGCTCGCGCGGGTCAACGAGGAGCTCGAGCGGTTCATCACCGAGGCGTGGCGCCAGGTGCGGGTCACCAGCCAGCAGGAGCGGCTGACGCTCCGCATCGCCGCCTACATGATCGGGATCAGTCGCGTGATGGAGGCGACCCGCCTCCGCGGCTACGTGTAGCGCGCGGAAAGCGAAGGGTCTCTCAGTCGCGCCCTGCTAGCTGCACTGCGCGCGACGCGCCTCGCCCTCGCCCGCCTTGTCGGACTTTCCCCCGCCCCCCTCCGAGCATCGCTCCTTGCGCCACGCCCCGTCGCGCCGGTCGGCGGGAAGGAACCCCTGCCACGGAATCGCGACCGTGACCCCGCCGTTGGCGAGGCCGACCGCACCGATATCTCGTGCCTCGGCGACCGCGATCCCCGCCATCCTTGCGAAGAGAAGCGATTCGGCCCGCGCGGTCGCGATCTGCTCGGGTGTGCGCTCGAGCCGGCGGCGGCCGACCCCGCCCCCGGCCGACACGACGAGCGGAAGGGTGGCGGCGTGGGCCTCGGTCATGCCGGTCGACGGGAGCGCGGTGGCCCCCACGGCCGAAGGCGACTCGCGAAGGAACGGGATCGCGGTGACGGGGAACGGGCTCGGTTCGGTAACCGACCTCGCCGCCGTTCCCGGCCGGGCCATCGCGCCCGCGGCCGAAACCGGTTCGGAAGCGGGGACTAGAGGCCGGTTCGCGGCATCGCGATCGACATCCGCCGGCTCCAACCGGACCACGAGCGGGCCGCGCACCTCGCCGGTCTGTTCGATCGGGAAGCGAAGCAAGAGGAAGGCCGCCGCGTGGAGGACCAGCGCGGCGAGGACCGCGCGTGTCATCCCGCTCGGCGGCGGTCTTCGATCGAGAGTCTGTGCGCTCGGCATTCCGGCCGTTAAACCCCTCCATATCGCGGTTTGTTCAGCGAGGCACCCAACCTATATTGCCAGTCTATGTCCCGCCGCACCGAACCCGACAGCGAGGGTGACCCGAAGTCCGAACGGGAGCCCAGGCGCCTGCCCTACGATCCGGACGCGCTCCAGGGGATCAGCCGGCAGAGCGTCGAATGGCATCACGACAGCTACTACGCGTCCTTGCTCAAGGGCCGCGACGCCGCCGCGAAGAAGCTCGCCGAAATGCACGAGAAGGACGACTGGACCGACATCCGGGGCGTCAAGCGGAACGAGAGCCATAACGCGAGCGGACAGGTCCTCCACGAGATCTACTTCGCCATCCTGGGCGGCAACGGCGAGGCCGACCGCGAGCTACCGATCCGCGCGCGAATGGAGAAGGACTTCGGCAGCTTCGAGGCATGGGAGGCGGAGCTCAAGGCCGTCGCCGGACAGGCGCGCGGTTGGGCGATCACGTGCTGGGACCCCTCGGACGGCCGGCTCCACGTCTATCTGACGGACGGGCACGACGTCGGGGCCGTGTGGGGCGCCCAGCCGATCATCCCGCTCGACGTGTCCGAGCACGCCTACTACTACGACCACGGCCCCAACCGCGCCGCGTACGTCGAAGCCTTCCTCGCCAACCTGAACTGGATGGCGATCGACGAGTACTACCGGCGCGCCGCCGGACTGTGAGCGCCCGACCGGCCCAGATCCTCATCGTCGCGGGCGAGCCGTCGGGAGACGCGCTCGCCGCCGAGCTCGTGCTCGCTGCTCGGAGCGTCGAGCCGGGGATCGCGTTCTTCGGCGCCACCGGCCCCGAGCTCGAGGCCGCAGGCGCAGAGCGGATCGTGGACACCCGCGAGCTTTCGGTCATGGGGCTGTTCGAGGTGGTGGGCCGGCTGCCGGGGATCTGGCGTGCGCTCGGACGGCTGGAGGAAGAGGCGGCGCGGCGCGGCGCGCTCGGCGCCGTGCTGGTCGACTCCCCGGACTTCAACCTGCGCCTGGCCAGGCGCCTCGCCGGCCTCGGGATCCCGGTCGTCCAGTACGTGAGCCCGACCGTCTGGGCGTGGCGGCCGGGCCGGGTCCGCGTGCTCGAGCGCGTGGTGCGCCGGCTCCTCGTCACGCTGCCGTTCGAGCCCGCGTTCTACGAGGGAACCGGGGTCGACGCAGTCTACGTTGGAAACCCCGCCGTCGACCGGTTGCCCGAGCGGCCGGCTCCGCGCGCCGAGGTTGCCGCGCGGCTGGGTCTCCCGGAGGACGCCCCGTGGGTGGCGATCGTGCCCGGAAGCCGCGAGGGCGAGCTCAGGCGGGTGGCCCCCGCGCTGGCCGCGGCGGCCGCCCGGGTGGCGGCGGCCGCGCCGGGGACCGCGTTCCTGGCTCCCGTCGCGCCCGGGCTCGAGCCCGGCGAGGTCGCGGCCGCGCTCGCCGACGGGCCACCCGTCCGGCTCGTCGTCGAGCGCCGGCTCGAGGCCCTGGGCCATGCGGCCGCCGCGCTCGCGACGAGCGGCACGGCCTCGCTCGAGCTCGCGCTCCTCGGCGTCCCCCACGTAGTCGCGTACCGCGCGGCGCCCGCCACGTACGCGGCTGCCCGACTCTTCGTCGACACGGACTGGATCGCGCTCCCGAACCTGATCGCCGGGGGAGCGGTCGTGCCGGAGTTCGTCCAGCGCCTGGATCCCGCCGCGCTGGCGGCGCCCGTGATCACGTGGCTGGCCGACCCCGCTGCCCGCGCCGAGGTCGCCGAAGGACTCGCCGGCGTGCGCGCTGCCGTGGGTCCGCCGGGCGTGGCCCGCCGCGCCGCCGCCGCCATGCTGGAAGCGCTCGGCCTCGCCCCCGAGGTTTGACGGGCGCGGTTCGCGCCGCGATCTTGAAGGCGAACCGGCTCGTGCACCGACGCGCTGCGCTCGCAGGTTCCCCCGCCGGTAGGAGATCTCGATGAGTCGAGTCAGTTGGATCGCCACGCTGAGCCGCGTGTTCTGCGGCGTCGTGTTCATCATGCATGGATACCCCAAGATCATGAACCTGGACGGCGCCTCGCAGTTGTTCTCCGGGATGGGCTTCCCCGGCTGGCTCGCGGTGCCGATCGCCATGCTGGAGTTCTTCGGCGGGATCATGCTGGTGACCGGCTTCCTGACCCGGATCCTCTCGGGGCTCTTCATCGTCGAGATGATCGTGGCCGGCATCAAGGTCCACCTCCCGCACGGGTTCGAGGTGTACCACTTCGGTGACCCGATGGCGCGCGGGTACGAATACGTCCTCGCGCTCATCCTTCTGCTCCTGGTCGTGATCCTGCTCGGCGCCGGTCCGGTGTCGATCGACGGGGCGATCGCCAGCCGGCGCGGCGCCGAAGGCGTCCCGAAGGAGGGCGGCGCTGTCTAGAACCGTTTCGCCGCGGGCGTCCGCCCCGGCCCGGGCGTTCCTCTCCGCTCCGCCCGACGTGCGGCTCACGCGCGCGTTCGAGGCCCCGTTCGCCAACTTCCTGGCCACTGCGCGGACGTGCTACAGCTCGAAGGGCGTGATCGGGGACGTCGAGCTGAACGAACGCTGGACGGACCTGGCGAAGGGCCTCTACATGGCGGGGCATCACACCACGCTCCAACACGCCCAGTTTCAGTTCGCGCTGTCGAACGTCAGCCGCCACTTCCTCTGGGCGTTTCTCCACAGCCACCCGTTCTACAACTCCGAGCAGGTGAGCCAGCGTTACGTCGAGGTGAAGCCCGGCAACGTCGCGGTACCGCCGCTCGAAGGAGAGGCGCTGGCGCGGTACCGCTCGGCGGTCGAGCGGCAGATGGAGGACTACCGGGAGCTGATCCGGCTCCTGACCCCGGTCACCGCTGACGCGTATTTCGAGCGTTTTCCCGGGCGCCGCCGGCACGCCGACCGGTACGCGAAGGAGATCGGCAAGCGTGCGCAGGAGGTAGCCCGCTACGCGCTGCCGGTGGCGACGTTCGCATACCTCTACCACACGGTGAGCGGGATCACGCTGCTACGCTACGCGCGGCTCTGTGAGCAAGTCGACGCGTCGAGCGAGACCCGCCTCGTGGTCGGCCGCATGGTCGAGGAGCTGCTCGCGCACGACCCCGCGTACGAGACGATCCTCGAGGAGCCACTGCCGATCGAGGAGACGCCGGAATGGCGCTTCCTCGACGGCTTGAACGGCGACGGCGGACCCGGCCGCGCGCGCGTGTTCCGGGCGGAGTTCGATGCCGACCTCGGTGGTAGGACGTCGAAGCTCGTCGACTGGGGGGCGCGGAACGAGGAGGTGCTGGCCGACGCGGTGCGCGAGGTGCTGGGCGCCCCACGCGCGACCCTCACCGACGACGAGGCGATCGCGATGGCCCTGGACCCGGCCTCGAACCCGATCCTCGGCGAGGCGCTTAACCTCACGACCCACGACAAGCTGAGCCGGGCGCTCTTCCACCCCCACTACACGTTCCGGAAAAAGCTCTCCCACGCGGCCGACTCCCAGGACCAGCGCCATCGCATGACTCCCGGCTCTCGTCCCGCCCTGACCGCGCACTTGGGCGGCGAGCCCGACTACGTGACCCCGCGCCTCGTGCTCGAAAACGACGCGGCGCGGCGCCGCTTCGAGGAGAGCATGGAGCGCACGTGGGAGGACGTCGCCGCGGTCCGCGCCGCCGGAGCGCCGACCGAGTTCGCCGAGTACCTCCTGCCCAACGCGGTCGCGATCCGGTTCACCGAGTCCGCCGACCTCCTGAACCTTTGGCACAAGCACGCGATGCGGCTCTGCTGGAACGCGCAGGAGGAGATCTGGCAGGCTTCGCTCGAGGAGGCGCTCGCGGTGCGCGAGGTCAACCCGCGGATCGGGCGCTGGCTCGCGCCGCCATGCTCGATCCGCCATGCCGCCAGCCAGCGTCCTGTCTGCCCCGAGGGCACCCGCTTCTGCGGCGAGCGGGTGTGGACGCTTGAGCTCGACGACTACGCCCGGCGAATCTGACTGAAGTGGTTGTATGCGTAAATTATTGAAAAACATTGACTTATGCGATCTACGGTGGTATGTTGCTGGTGTTAGAAATTCCTCACCACCGAAGGAAACACATCATGAGATTCACACGCAATGTGGACTTCGAAATCAAGCCTGGTAAGGCGAGCGAGTTCAAGACGAAGTTCGACAACGAGGTCGTCCCGATGCTGAAGAAGCAGGACGGCTTCCGCGGTGAGCTTTCGCTGGTCAACCCCCAGAACCACGCGATCGGCATCAGCATGTGGGACAGCGAGAAGAGCGCCGAGCAGTATCGCACGGACACGTACCCGAAGGTCCTCAAGACCCTCGAGTCACTGATCCAGGGTACCCCGAGCGTCAAGACGTACGAAGTGGCGTCCAGCACCATCGGCTAAGCACGAACCGCCACGAAGATACATGACGCGGCCCGCATTGCGGGTCGCGTTTTTTTTTAGTATCCTGCCCGTACACGAGAGGGGAGGTGGTCCTATCAGTCCAAGTAGACGCAGGATCCGTGAGGTGCCTGACCGCTAGGTGACTTCGCAGGTTCCACGCGGTCGCCGCGCGGAATCCACTCAGGACACCGGGCCCGGGAGCGGGGCGGACTGATCCACCGCCGCGAAGAGTCTCCCGGGCCTTTTTTTCATCCCCCAGGTCGAATGAAAACGGACTTCAAGCGCGCGCTGGGCCCTTTCGACGCGACCATGGTCGTGGTCGGGGGAATGATCGGCGCCGGCATCTTCATGAACCCCTACATCGTCGCGCAGCGGCTGCCGTCGGAGGGATGGGTGTTGGCGGCGTGGGCCGCGGGCGGGGCGATCGCGCTGGCCGGCGCGCTGGCGTACGCCGAGCTCGGGGCGCTGTTTCCACGGGCGGGAGGGCCGTACGTCTACTTGAGAGAGGCCTATCATCCGGTGGTCGGCTTCCTCTACGGCTGGGCGCTCCTGCTCCTGATCGAATGCGGGGCGATCGCCGCGGTCGCGATCACGTTCGCGGAGTACGCGCTCAGGCTGGTCGGCCGCCCCGACGCCCCTGCGGTGCCGCTGGCAATCGCGGCGATCGTGGTCGTCTCGGTGATCAACTACCTGGGCGTCAAGCCCGGGAGCCGGGTGCTGAACGTCTTCGTCGTGCTCAAGGTGGCCGCGCTCGCGGTCCTGATCGGCGCCGGGTTCCTGCTGTCGCCGGCCGGCTCCGAGGTGACCGCCGCCGCGACCGCCGCGGCCCCCCGCCCCTCCGGCCCGCTCCTCGTCCTCTTCGGCGCGGCCCTGGTCCCGATCCTCTTCGCCTATGGGGGCTGGCAGAACGCCAACTACGTCGCCGAGGAGATCGAGAACCCGCGGCGGAACCTGCCGCGGAGCCTTCTCGCCGGGACGCTGCTCGTCGCGGCCGTCTACGTGCTCGTCAACGTCGTGTATCTCCGCGCGCTCGGGCTCGACGGCCTCGCCGCGACCCGCACACCGGCCTCGGACGCAGCCGCGCGGTTCCTGGGCCCGGCGGGCGACCGGTTCATCGCGGCGGCGATCGCGATCTCGACCTTCGGCTTCCTCGACCTGGCCGTGCTGGCGCCGACGCGAGTCTACTACGCGATGGCCGCCGACGGACTCTTCTTCCGCGGCGTCGCCAGGCTCCACCCGCGCTTCCGGACGCCCTCGCTGGCGATCGGCCTCCAGGCGGCGTGGTCGATCGCGCTGGCCTTGACCGGCACCTACGCGGCGCTGGTCGACACGGTCGTATTTGCGGACTGGATCTTCTTCGGGCTGACGGTCGGCTCGGTGCTCGTCTTCCGGCGCCGGATCCCGCTCGCGGCCCGCGAGCCGGGAGGGTTCCGAGCGCCCCTCCACCCGGTGCTTCCGATCCTGTTCGCGGTCGTGTCGGCGGGAGTCGTGGCCAGCGTGGTGGCGTCGAACCCTGCCCGCTCCGCAGTCGGCGCGGGGCTCCTCCTGGCCGGCATTCCCGCCTTCCTCTACTGGAGCAGGCGGGCCCCGTCCCCGGCGGAGGAGGCGAAGGGGCGTGGCGAGCGGGCGTAGCGCGCGCGGAACGCCTCCTCCATCCGCGCCATGAATCCGGGGGCGCCGTCCTTGTCGACCAGGCTTACCGTGCAGCCGCCGAAGCCAGCACCCGTCATGCGGGTGCCCCAGCACCCGGGCGCCCCCCGCGCGTCCTCGACCAGCGCGTCGAGCTCGGGAGTGGAGACCTCGAAGTCGTGGCGCAGGCTCTCGTGCGAGGCGTCCATCAGACGGCCGACGGCCTCGTGGTCGTTCCGCCACAGCGCGTCGACGAGCCGGTCGACGCGGTCGTTCTCCTCCACCACGTGGCGCGCGCGGCGGTAGAGCTCACCCCCGGGGAACGCGCGCCCGAGGATCGCCAAATCCTCGCGCGTGCCGTCGCGCAGGTTCTGGATCGGGCGTCCGGATAGGCGCTCGAGCGCGCCGCGCGCGATCTCGCACTCGTCGCGCCGGCGGTTGTAGGCCGATTGTGCCAGCGAGCGCTCGAGCCCGCTGTCGCAGACGACCAGCACGGTCTCGTGTGGTAGCGGGACCTCGGCGATCTCCAGCGAGCGGCAGTCGATGCGGAGCGCGCAACCCCGGCGGCCCTCCAGCACGACCAGGGGGTCCATGATCCCGCACAGGGTCCCGGCGCGGTGCTCGACCAGCCGCACCATCTGCGCGAATCCGATCGGGTTCCGCGCGGGGCTCTCGACGTGCGCGACCTTAGCCAAGGCCAGCGCGCTCGCGACCACCAGCGCCGCGGAGGAGGAGAGGCCGGCGCCGGACGGCAGGTCGCCGCCGATCCACAGGTCGGCGCCCGGACCCGAGGGCGCGGCGCCCACGATCTCACGCGCCACCGCGCGAACGTACGCGGCCCAGGGCGGAAGCTCGGTGTTCCGCGGCCCGCCGAGCGTGCGGCCGACCTCGACCGGCCCGCCGTAGCGCTCCGACACCGCGCGCACGATCCCGTCGTCGCGCGAGGCGGCCGCGACCACGACGCCGCGCTCGAGCGCGGCCGGGAGCACCAGGCCTTCGTTGTAGTCGGTGTGCTCGCCGATCAGGTTGACCCGCCCGGGCGCCCATCCGACCGCCTCGGGCGCGCGACGGAAAGCGGCCTCGAAGGCCTCGGACGCCGAAACCTTCCGCGAATCGATCTCGTGGGGCATCAGCTGGCGGAAGTCTCTCGCAGGATCGGCGCGGTGGCCCGGTCCGCGGCCCGCGGCCGGGCTTCCAGAATCGCGGCCCGTGCGCCTAGCTCCGGCAGCCGGCCCTCGAGCCGCGCGGCGAGGTGGTCGAGCCGGTCGTGGCCCCAGAAGAGCTCGCCGTCCAGCTCGAACGTCGGCACGCCGAAGACGCCGGCCTCGATGGCGGCGGTGGTCCGGTCCTGGAGCGCGCGCTTGACAGCGGGTTCGGTGGCGCGCGCCTCGATGTCGGCGGCGTCCAGGCCTGCGCGTCGGACGACTTCGGCAAGGACGCCCCAGTCGGTCAGGTCGCGCCCCTCGGCCCAGCACGCGGTCGAGAGCGCGACCGCCAGCTCGAGCGCGCGCGGGTCGTCTCCGAACAGGGTTGCGACGCGGAGCGCCTCGAGCGAGCGGAAGGGGTGGGCGGGCGGCCCGACCAGCGGCACCCCGAGGAGCTCGGCCGAGCGCAGGACGTCGGTCAGCGTGTAGCGGCGCTTGACCCGGGTCTCGGCGGGCCCGACAAGGCCGTTCGCGTCGAGAAGCGCAGCGTAGAAGACCGGCGCCGGCTTCCACGCCACCCCGTGCCGCGCGCCGAATGCCACCAGGCGGGTCAGCGCGAGATACGAGTACGGCGAGACGAAGTCGAAGTAGACCGGAACCGAGCTGGACATTGCTTCAAGGATACCGAGATTCGGGCCCCATGACCCCTCTTCGCCTCGTGAAAGACCCCATTCGGCGCTCCGAGCTCGCCGCGCTCGCCGAAGGCGGATTCGGAGACATGGTGAAGGCGGTCGTCGACGTGCGGCGAGGCGTGATGGCGATCGGAGGGGAGCTCCACTCAGACGAGGAAGCCGCGCTCCTCGACGACGGTTCGGAGCAGAAGGACCTCTGGGGCATCAACCTGTATCCCGAAGAGCCCGGCGACGCGATGATCGAGTACGACTCGATGATCAACGTCCGTCCGAGTCAGGGGAACCGTTCGCGCGAGGTCGAGGACGAGACGATGCGCGACGCGATTCGGGCGATCGTCGCTCGGCTGGTCACGGAGTAAGGATGCCGGGGCACGGGTCTCTCGCGGATGGGCGCTGGATGACGCTCTCGATCGCCGAACAGCTCGCCAACGTGGGAAGCGAGGTCGAGCGCGCGATCCGGGCCCGCGAGGCGGGAAAGGAGGCGCGTTTCGAGCGGGCACTCGATCGGGCGCTCGAGTTG
>DASQEN010000320.1:0-7521 GCA_035633635.1 Gemmatimonadota bacterium
GTGGATCACCGTCCGCGCGGTGGGGAAGTAGGCGGCGATGATCTCGTTCTCCATCTCGGAGATGTTCCAGAAGGCGCCCTTGGTGACGTGGCCGCAGGCGATGATGCGGTCGCGGGGCCAGTCTTTCCGAAGGAGCGCGGCACACGCGGCGTCCGAGATGACGTTGTAGATCATCTCGCGAGACGCATGCGTGGGGAATCTGTCGGCAGCCACGCAGAGGGCGGCCCGGAGGTCTGGCTCCGCGACCAGCATGTCCCGGCCGATCCGGATCGCCGAGAACAGCGAGGCGCATGCTTGCTGATCGACCCCGACGGCCGTGGCGCGGGTCAGGCCGAACTCGGCCTGAATTCGGGACACGGGATACTGGAAGAGATCCATGACGTTGGATACGTGGAACGCGGCCCCGTCAGGGGAAGAGTCCGCCGCCAGTGTAGAGCTGGAAGCGAGCGCGCCCGCGTAGAGCACGACGCCGACTTCTTCCGGGTCGACGCCTGTTTCCTCGAGGAGATCGCCTACCGCTCCCATTGCCAGCTCCAGAGCGCTCTCGCTCTCCGCGACGTGGATCTGGTGGAAGCCGAAGCTCGCCAGCATGTCCGGGGCGCTCCGGAGGCTTCCCTTGGCGTGGAGTTCGTCCAGGAGGAGCGCGGTGCTCGGAAGGCGATAGGTCACGCCGGCGATGCCAATGGTCGGGAGCGTCGGATGCATGCCTCATGGTAGAAGGTTCCGGTTCCCCGCCGGTTCCCGCCGCGTGACTGGCCGCTTCCGCTACAAATGGAAAGGGCGGCGTTGGTACGCCGCCCTCCCCTTTCGAGCCGAGACGGGACCTCTCACGGGGAGTCAGGGTTGGAGTCCCACGTCTACCCAGTGCTCACCCGGCGACATGGCCCCCAGCGCGGCGCCCACTCCCCCGCCGCCGGCACCCCCGACCACGGCGCCGAGCAGGAATCCTGCGCCGGGTCCAATGCAAAGCCCTCCATTGCAGGAGGATTCCGCTATCGCCCCGACCGCGCCGAGGGAAAGGGCACCGACGATGGAGCCCAAGAGCAATCCACGCAGTGCTCCTTGGCCGCGGGTCCGCGGTTGCGACACACGAAGCCGTTCGATCTCGAAGGTCGGAAGGACGTGGACGAACCCCGAAGCCGGCTCCTGGAGGCGGAGCGTGTCGGTGTCCCATCCGACCAGGTCGCCCCGAATGTCTCGGCTCGGGGAGACACGGAGTCGAATCTCGGTACCGGGAGAGAGGCCGGTTTCCTGCGCGGCGAGGTCCGAGGGGGCCGTTGACCACAGGGCGACGATCGCGATTCCGAGCATCGGGCGTTTCATCGTCTTGCTCCTTTCGGCGCGCGTGGGGTGAACCCAAGCGCACGCTCGTGAGTATTCCCAGGCTGTTCGGGTGGCGCCCCTTACCCGCGGCACTCGAATTCGATCTCGAGGAAATCGACGGCTACGACTCCTTCGGCATTGATCGTCCACTTCGCGTGGATCAGGAAGAAGTCGTTGTCTCCACTCCCCTGGACGATTCCGTGTGCGCGCCCCACAAGGTCGTAGGTGAACGCGCCGCCATCGGGCACCGCGAAAACCTGCGTCTCGTTGAAGACCGCCCGGTGGATGTAAGTCCGGCCCGAGTTCAGTTCCACACCGCGGGATTGGAACCGGGTGTGCTGGCTCAGCTGCCAGTGGCCGGAGGGGAGCTGGGTATTGTGCCAGCGGAACGTGATCGTGCCCTCGACGGCGATGGGCTCCCCGTCGCAGCTGAACATCAGCCCGGAGAGAGGCTCTTCGGTCGATCCTCGTACGACGGAAGCGGCGCCTGCCGATGTCGAAGCAGCACCTCGTTCCGTGGAAGGGGCCGTTGGCGGCTCGGTGCAGGCCGCGAGAAGAAGGATCAAGCCGACAGAAGCAATTTTCGCTCTCATGCGCCCTCCTGTGGTGGTGGACCGTCCCGTTCGTTGAGTGCTCGTATAGGCAGCGTAAAGGGCCCCGGTTCCCTGACGATGCCCGTCCGGTTGCCTGGCTCTGATCGGGGCAGATCTTGCGATTTTCCTTTTGGATTGTGTCCCGACGTTGGTCTTTGTATCCTGTTGATGTCCCCGATATGCACGGGACGGGAGGCTCCACGACCACCCCACCGAACAGGATTGAGCTTCGCACGCTCGGCCGCGTGACCCTCCGCGGAATCGATGGTACCGAGGTCGAGGAGGTTGTCCACCAGCCCAAGCGGCTCGCGCTCCTGGTATACCTCGCGATGGCCGAGCCACGCGGCTTCCACCGGCGGGATTCCCTGCTGGCGCTCTTCTGGCCCGAGCTGCCGGAGAAGCGGGCCCGCAATGCGCTCAACAAGACCCTTCACTTCCTGAGGTCCCACCTCGGTGACGAGGTCGTGCTGAGCCAAGGGAGCGCGGACGTCGGGCTCGACCCGGGCAGCGTCTGGACGGACGCCGTCGCCTTCGAAGAGGGGTTGGAGGATGGGCAGTTGGGGGACGCTCTAGAGCTCTACGGCGGACCGTTTCTCGACGGGTTCCACGTGTCGGAGGCGGCCGAGTTCGGGCACTGGATCGATCGTCAGCGCGAGCACCTCGAGGTGCGCTACGCCGCGGCGCTCCAGGAGATGGCGCTCCGCGCTGCGAAGCGCGGGGATCCGAATGCTTCAGTGGAGCTGTGGCGCAAGCTCGTCGATCGCGACCCTTCCAACTCCCGTGCCGTGATCGGCCTCATGGAGGCGCTCGAGTCGATCGGGGAGCGGGGCGCCGCGCTCCATCAGGCCGAGGAGCACGCGGAGCTGCTACGTGACGAATTCGATGCCGAGCCGGACGTCGAGGTGGAAGCCTTCGCCAACCAGCTGCGACAGGCACCGCGAGCCCATCCGCCGCGTGCCGAGGAAGCGCCCGACAACCTGCCCTGGCAGCCGACCACGCTGGTCGGCCGCGATCGGGAGATCGCCGCGCTGCGACGGATGATCGAGGACCCGTCGGTCCGCCTGGTCACGCTCACGGGTGCAGGCGGGGCCGGCAAGACCCATCTCGCCATCCATGTCGCGAAAGAAATGCTCGATCGATTCTCGGACGGGGTTTACTTCGTGAACCTCGGCACGCTTCGGGACGCCGGCTTGGTTGGCGTTACGATCGCGCGGACGATCGGTATCGCGATCGAGGCGGGCGCGGGGGTGCTGGAGAGCCTGACGTCGGGGCTCGATCGGCGGCGATGCCTGCTCGTCCTGGACGGCTTCGAGACCGTTCTGCCCGCGGCCGACCTGATCGCCGATCTGCTCGAAGAGACCGACTCCGTCGAGGTAGTGGTGACGAGCCGCGCGGTTCTCCATCTCAGGGGAGAGCGGGTATTCCCGGTGCCTCCGCTGAGCGTTCCCGATCCGGAGTCGGTGCCCGGGGTCGAGGATCTCCTCGAATACGGGGCGATCGATCTGTTCGTCCAGCGGGCCCGAGCCGCCGACCCCGAGTTCGAGCTGACCGGTGAGAACCGACACGCGGTGGCCGGAATCTGTGCCGGGCTGGACGGCCTCCCGCTTGCGATCGAGCTGGCGGCTGCGCGGGTCCGGCTCCTCGACCCGTCCATGATCCTCTCGCGCCTGGGCCAGCGGTTCGATCTCCTGAGAGGAGGTCCCCGAGATCTGCCCGAGAGGCAGCAGACGCTCCGTCGGACGTTCGACTGGAGCTACGACCTGTTGAGCGATCGGCAAAAGCGGCTGTTCCGGCATCTTTGCGTCTTCGTCGGGGGGTGCTCGCTGGATGCGGTTCAGGAGGTGTGCTACGAGGAAAGCGAGGAGGAAGCGGCGGTCCTGGAAGACTTGTCCTCGCTGGTCGACAACAGCCTGCTGCGGCAGGTCCCGATCTTCGAGGACGAGCCGCGCTTCGAGATGCTGGACACGATCCGCGAATACGGAAGGCGGCTACTTGCCGACGGCGGGGAGCTCGCCGAGCTGCAGCGGGCGCACGCGCTCTGCTTCCTGAAGCTGGCGGAGCGCGCGGAGCCGGGTCTGGCGGGGAAGCGACAGACGGTCTGGTTCGATCGGCTGGAGCCTGAGTTCGCCAACGTCCAGGCGGTTCTCGACTGGGCGCTGGAGTGGGGAGAGATCGAGCTCGCAGTGAAGTTGGGGAGCGCGCTGTGGTGGTTCATGTGGCTGCGCGGCCACTTCACCGAGATGCGCTGGCGCCTCGACCAGGCGCTGGCACGTAGGAGCCTGCTGCCGCCGTCCCTGCTGGCAAACCTGCTGATCGCGCGCGGAGCGATCGCCTCGGTCGACGGAGAGCACGAGCGGGCGATGGTCCACTACCAGGAAGCGCTGGGAGTCGAGCGCGAGGGCATGGACGTGCGTCAGGTCAATCAGGTCCTGAGAAGCATGGCGTTCGCGCTCAGCCGGCGCGGAGAGTATGAGCGGGCCACCGAGCTGCTCGACGAATCGCTCGCGCTCAGCCGGGAGATGGAGAGCCCGGCCGAGATCACGGCGGCGCTGCGCGGGTTGGCGAAGATGGGTCTCCACGTCCGCGACTACGAGCGGGCGGAGAAGCTGTACGACGAGGCGCTCGACCTGGCCCGGAGCCATGGCGACCGGAACGCGGTGGCATGGGCGCTCCACGGGCTGAGCGAAGTTGCCCGGCACCGGGAAGACTTCGAACGAGCCGCGACGCTGCTCGAGGAGGGGTTGAGGATCTGCAGGGAGCTGGACAGCAAGCCGGGTATCGCCTACCTGCGGCTCGCCTCCGCGCACGTGGCGCGGTATCAGGGGAACCTCGGCGAGGCGCGAAGCCGCTACGAGGAGGCGCTTACCCTCCTGTACGAGCTGGGGAACCGACGCAGGGTGGGGCTCTGTCTGCTCGGGCTGGCCGCGCTCGACGTGAGGGAGAACGCGTTCGACCGGGCCCTGGTCCTCATGGGGGCCGTCGATCCCATCAGCGAAGCGGGTGGCATCCAGCTTGCACCGGTCGATCAGGCCGAGTTCGAGCGGGCGGTGATCGAGATCCGCGCCCGCATGGAGGATGCCGAGATCGACCGTCTTCGACAGGTTGGGAGGGATATGGAGCCGGAGGATGTCTTCGATTTTGCGCGGTCGCGGAAAGCTGCGCTCAGCTTGCCGACACACCAGGAAACCCGATTTGGAGTATGATAGTTACGTGAGGCCTGCGAACTTTCTCGCGATTTCCCTTCTCTGTCTCCTATCCTGCGACGACAACCCGGTGGGCGACGACGCCACGAACGTCACCGGCCGCTGGCTCTATCAAGCGTCGGAGCTGACCGGGCCCGAGGTGTCCTGCTCGACCTCCGACGTCGTGCTCACCCTGGTTCAAGCCCCGGGCTCGATCCGCGTCGACGCCCGTTTCGAGGGTTCGGCCTTCGCCTTCAGAATGGAATGTCGGCAGGGGGAAAGGACCGCCACCCTGCAATTCACGGGTGCGACTTCCGTCGTGAACGGAGAGATCGAGGACGGAATCGTCGCGTTCGACTTCGATGCCCCGGACTTCATCCACACTGGGACGCTCGCCGACGAATCGATGGGCGGGACGGTTGCGACGCGGCTGGACCTCCGGCAGTCCTCGCTATCCGAAGTGGGGATCGTCAATCTGATCGGCGAATGGACAGCGGTTCGCGACTGAGCGAGACCGGATAGCCGCCCGCTGTTAACCGACCCGGGCTGCGGGTCGTACTTCCTGAAAACCTGATCGCGCTTCGCCGTGCCGGCCCCTGCCGACCCGGATCGGCATTCTCAAAAACCAGGAGCGGAATCATGAACCATCTGTTGGTGATCTTCGCGATCGGGGCGGCGCTGGCGCCTGCCCACGCGCTCGCTCAGGACGCGCCCGTCGACTCGCTCGCGCTAGCCCGGCAGTACACCGAGTGGCTGTACGCCGGCGAGGCGGACAGCCTGCTCGCACACAGCTCCGACGAGACACGGAAGGAGACGGGCGCCAAAGACAGGTTCACCAGCATGAGCGGGATGATCGCCGAGCGGGCGGGGTTCGAACTGGAGGTCAGCGAGGAGACCTGGAAGCTGAGAAACGGCGACTGCCAGTACTGGCGGACAGCGCAGTTCTCCGCTATGGAGGAGCCGCTCCTGGTTCGCTGGGTGCTGGACTCCCTCGGGCGAATCGAAGGGTACGGCGTGGGACCGTTCACGCAGGCGCCCGTGGTCGAATCAGAGACGTGCAGCACCGGAACGAGCTGAGCGGCTATACGTCGGCAAGCGGGTAGCGGGCCCGCGTCCACGACCGAGTATCCCTCCGACCAGGAGATCGTCCTCATCAACGAGCTCTCCTACACGCGCGTGCCGCCGCGACGCCTGTTTTTCTTCTGCCTGGTGCCGCCGGAGACGGGCGGCGAAATCCCGATCGTAGACTGCCGGTGGCTCTACCGGGTGCTCGACCCCGAGGTGCGCGACCCGCTGGTCGAACGCGGGGTCCGGTACGTCAAGAACATGCACGGGGGAAGCGGGTTCGGGAAATCGTGGCAGGACCACTTCGAGACCCAGCATCGGGAGGTGGTCGGGCGCTCGAACGAGACCATCCGCGCCGAAGGCCATACGCCCACCAGAACTCTCGCGAGGAGGAGCCAGCCGACAAGGGCCGCGGCGTAGCCCATGATCAGAGCGCCGTAGTGCGAGTCGATCATCTCAACTACCTTCCGTGCCCTAGTGAAATCCGGTATCTGGATCGCACGCGTGCTCGCGCTGGTCGGTTTCGCCGACGCGGCGTACCTGACCGCGACCCACTACGCGGGCGCAACGGTGTTCTGTGGGGCCTCGGGGGGCTGCGAGACCGTCCTGACGAGCGGGTTCGCGACCTTGGGGCCGGCACCGATCGCGCTGGTCGGTGCGGTCTACTACGCGATTGCCAGCCTGGCCGCCTGGACTTCGATCGGCTCGTGGTCGCGCGGTACGGCCGCCTTCCTGGCCGGCCTGACCGGCCTCGCGCTCGCGGTAAGCGGCGCGCTGTTCTGGATCCAGGCGGCCGTCATCGAGGCGTGGTGCCGGTTCTGCCTTGTCTCCGCGGCGATCACGGCCCTCCTGTTCGCGACCGCGGTCTGGCTACTCAGCCGCATACGCGACGAGCGGCATGTCTCTCATCCTGACTCCTAGCCGTCCCAAGATGGAGCTGCGTGGGCGCCTGTTGACCACGGGTCGCGTTCCCTCATACGTTGCAAACAGAGGCGAAAGGAGACGATCATGCGTATGACTACCGGTTTCTTGGCGATCCTGACGTTCACTCTGGTGGCCTGCTCGGAAACTTCCTATTCGGAGGGTCCGCTTGGTCCTCGGAGGCTGAACCCAGCGGCGGCCGTCGTCTCCACTACCAACTTCATTTTCCCGGTCGACATCCTCGCATTCGTGCCCTGTGCGGATGGCGGAGCGGGCGAGTTCGTCGAGTTGAGTGGGAACCTCCACGATCTGACTCACCTGACGATCAACGGCAACAGGTTCGTGTTGAAGGTCCACACCCAGCCGCAGGGAATCCGGGGCGTGGGTCTTTCCACAGGCGACAGGTACCGGGGGACCGGCGTCACGCAGGAGACGTT
>DASQEN010000321.1:0-2351 GCA_035633635.1 Gemmatimonadota bacterium
CACCATCTTCGCGAGCCTCGCGAGCCTCGGGATCTTCATCTACCTGGTGCAGCGCATCGGCGAAGCGTTCCGGCCCGGAACGGTGATGACGACAATGGCCGCGGAGACGAGAGGCGTCGTCGACACCATGTACCCCCGCCCGTTCACACCGGCGGGAGGGGATCACGCGGCGCTCTCGCTCGACGCGAGCCGGCCCGACCGCGTGATCGTGCAAAAGAAAGCCTCTGGGGTGGTCCTCGCTTTCGACGCCGAGGGGCTGGTCGCCCTCGCGTCGCGCGCCCGGTGCGTCGTCGAGCTCGCGCCCCAGGTCGGCGACTTCCTCGCGGTCGGCGAGCCGCTCTTCCGGCTCTACGGCCCGGGGGCTTCGGCCGTAGACGAGCAGCAGCTCCGAGACAGCGTGGCGCTCGGCATCGAGCGAACGATGGAGCAGGACCCTGCATTCGGCTTCCGGATCATCGTCGACATCGCGAGCAAGGCGCTTTCGCCGGCGATCAACGATCCGACGACCGGCGTCCTCGCCGTCGACCAGCTCCACCATCTCCTGAGCCTCGTCAGCCGCCGACAGCTCGACACGGGCGTCGTGCGCGACGCGACGCTCGAGGTCCGCCTCGTCTACCGCACCCCCGACTGGGAGGACTTCGTCACGCTCGCGGCGACCGAACTGAGGATCTACGGGGCGACGAACCCGCAGGTCACGCGCCGGCTCCGGGCGATGTACGACCAGCTGCTTCGCGTCGTCCCCCCGGAACGCGCGGAGGCCCTTCGGCACGAAGTCGCGATGCTCGAAGCCACGCTGGAGAACGCCTGGTCGAACCCGCTCGACCGCGCGATCGCCGGCGCGAGCGACCTCCAGGGCTTCGGCAGCCGCTCCAGGGTCCGCTGAGGGACTTCTCCGTCCGATCAGCGCCCGCGGGGGCCGGTGCCCCAGCGCCAGGTCGAATCAGCGGGAGTCTGGATTCTTCACGCGGCTTGCGATAGCCGGGGCCAAACGCAGGAAATCCCTGGAGTTCCAGGTGTAGATGACCTCGGCCCTGGCCTTGAGCGCGCAGTGGCCGAGGATCGCGTCGTAGATCGCGCCGCTGGCGAGACCGCCCGCGGCGGATGCTTCCGCCACCTGGAAGTACTCCTGCTCGTCGAGAGCGACGAGCGTCAGCCGCTCCCGGATGTCGCCGAGGAAGAGCATCGCCTCGTCGCCGCTGACGCGGCGCTTGCCCGGCATGCCGGTCAAGGTGGCGTAGACCTCGGCGAGGCTGTGCGCGCCGCAGCAGGCGTTCTTCTTTCCGAAGCGCAGGAAGAGATCGATGCTGGACTGATGATGCTCGTGATCCGCGTAGAACGTGGCGACGAGCACGGACGTATCGAGGAATGCCTTCACTGGCTCTCCCCGGCGTTCCGGCGCTGGCGTTGCGCCCGGATGCCGCGGAGCGTTTCCGCTGTTTCGTCGGCAGTCAGCGGCCTGCCGGTGCGGAACACCCAGACACCCCGCTCCTTCTGTAGCGGCGTAGCGCCGCGCCTGGGCCGCAGGGTCACCTCGTCACCCTTGACCGTGAGGTCGAAAGTGTCGCCCGGGGAGAGGTGCATCTCATCCCGGAGGGCCTTGGGCAGGACGACGCGGCCCGCTCGATCAAGGGTGACCTGGGAACTCATCGTGCCATTGTATCGTGGGTCCACCCATTGGGGGCATGCCCCTGCTTCCGGCAAACCGGAGCAGCCCCTGGAGCCGCACTTCGATCAGGCACGAGTGAAGACGCAGAGCGTTCCGAGGGCGATCGCGGAACTGGCCAACCATCGCCGTCGTCCGACGATGGATGACCTCCTCCGCGGCTGCATGCCGGGATCAGGCCCTGTCGGAGAACGGGAGGCCGAGCTGGATGAGGATGGCGCGCTCGATCTGCTCGAGATCGGAATGGCCGAGTTGGCCGAGCCTTGTGGAGAGCCTCGTCTTGCTGACGGTAGTCAATGAGGTCGAGAAGGACGCGTCCATCTACCGCTCCACCCGGGGCGGGATGACCCTGAGCGGCGGCGAGTGCCTGCTGCAGCCCGACTTCTCGGCCGCCCTGCTGAAGGGGGCTCACGAACGTGGCTTCAACACCGCGATCGAGACGGCGTGCAACGTCCCCTGGAAGAACATCGAGAAGGTCCTGCCGCACGTCGACACGATGCTCCACGACCACAAGCTGACGATCCCGGAGCGGCACAAGAAGTGGACCGGCGTCAGCAACGAACGGGTCCTCGCGAACTTCAAGAAGGCCTACGAGACTTTCCCGGACGTCGACTTCATCGCCCGCACCCCGCTCATCCCCGGCGTCAACGCCGACGAGGAGCACATCCGGGCGGTCCTGGCGTTCATC
>DASQEN010000322.1:0-9655 GCA_035633635.1 Gemmatimonadota bacterium
GGTAGTGTACGCCGGCCTGATCGAGCATCGGGACCGCTTCGGTGAGCTGGTGGATCCGGCGCGGTCTAACCACTTGCTGACAGGAACCCGCCCAATCCGGTCAGTCGGGAATGGCACGGGACCCGACCGTTCCCCCTCCGCGACGGAGCAGAAGGTTCGGGAGTTCATCGCAGGTTCCTTGGGAATCCGGCCGCAGGATCTCGATCCGGAAACGCCGCTGAGCATGCTCGGGGTCGAGTCACTGGACCTGCTCGCGATCGTCTCGAGGATCGAGGAAACGTTCCGGATCGAGTTCTCCACCGCGGACACCGAGCGGCTCTACACGCTCGACGATCTGATCGGCACGGTGGTGGAGTTGTCTATTGCGGTAGCACCTTGATATCCCGTCGTGGAATCAGGCCGCCCAAGCTACCCTCGGGGGCCGGCTGGACGAAGGACCGGAGCTCGACCCACGTCAGTTGCGGCTGCTCGTGGTGCACGCGATGCATCGACAACCCGAGCGAGAACCAGTACATCAGGTGGCCGTAATAGTCGTGAGACCGTGTTTCGGACGATCCCACCGAATGGCCCTCGTGGGTCTTCAATGCGAACGGGTACCATAAGAGAACCGAGACGAGCACCAGCGCGGGTACCATCCCCAATGCCAGGCGCGCCGGCCCCACCACCGTCAGAAGCACCGCGAACACAGCCGCGATCACCGCGTAGTTGAAGAACAGATCCCTCCTGTGCTTCCGGTCGAGGAGGTTCCGGCGCTTCAGCCAGAAGTACCATTGATGAGGCATCACCAGGGCCCGAAACGGAATCTCGATCGCGCGCCGGGACTTCATGAAGATGTCGGGGTCGCGATCCGGCTCGTTCGTGTGCGCGTGATGTAGGTGGTGGGTCCTGCGGAAGTTCGTGAACGGGAGCAGGCTCGGGATCAACGCGATCCGTCCCCACAGGAAGTTGCCTCTCTTCGTTCCCCCCAGGTGTCCATGGACGCCCTCGTGGGCCATGACCGTGCCCAGGAACATGAGGTACGTCCGGACCAGGATGTCCAGGCAGTACAGGAGGATGTTGGCAGGGATCCACAGCAGGGATCCGAGAGAACCCACCACGACCAGGCAGATGATAGAACGGCTGATGAGGTAGGTCTGCTGCCTCTCGTTCTCTCGTTCTTCGCGCATCGTGGTCCTCTCTCTCTCGAAGGTCGCTCGCCGACGTGCGGCGTACGATCCGAGAGTAGAGGACCACGCTTTCCCGGCTCTGCCCTGGGAGTTCCCTAGCCAAGCAGCTTTGCCATGTAGAATTCATCCACCCACGCCCCATTGATGCGCAGCGCATGCTTCCGCGTGCCCTCCCTGGCGAAGCCGACCCCCTCGTACAGGTGAATCGCCCTCGTGTTGTGGGCCATTACTGTCAGCTCGATCCGATGAAGGCCTGCGTTCTTCGCCCACCGCTCCGCTTCGCCGAGGAGACTTCCGCCGATGCCCTGACCGTTGAAGGATTTCAACACCCCGATCACGATGTATGCGCTGTGCCGGTTCCGGCGGAAGGGGCCACCCAGGATCGCTACGTACCCGACGAGCTGACCGTCGACCTCCGCGACGATGAGAGCCTGATTGTCCCGTGACAGCAAACCCCGAATTCTCTCCCGTTCGACCTCGACGTCGTCCGATCGCTCGCCCGGCTCCTGGAGCATGAAGTCCGTTTCCTCGTCCAGTCTGAGGTGGAGCGCCAGCAGCATCTCGGCATCCTCCACACGAACATGCCGGATCACCATCGTATCGAAAGCGGCAGGGCGCTCGTGAAATCGGCCTGCGAGCCGCCGCTGCCATGATTCCATTCCAGCTCGACATGTGGTCCGGGGGCTACCGCGATTTCCACGCCACATCGGGCACAGATGTCGCGGGACGCAGAGGAGAGTGATGCCGGTTCCGAGATCCCGATCCTGACGGCAGTGAGGCGCCGACGACTTCCCCGCTGCTCCAACGCGGGCCTGCGGTGGAACGGCAGGATTGCCGGGGGCATAGAGCCCAGAGAGAGAAAAATCAGCGGCACGCTTGGACTGTTTCGCGGGGTGACGATGGGGATGCTGCTCCCCTTGGGGAGAAAAGGGGCCTCGTAGTCCCACGTCTCGACCTCAGCCACCTCGTCCTCACCCATCGTGGGGCGCAATGCCACGCCAAACGGACACGCCCCGGTTTCACGCCACCGCAATCGCTCCCAAAGCATCAAGGGTCTCACAAGGCGAGACTGGAGATCGGCGTCGTTGTGTCGCCAGAGCAGCTCCAGGTATGCGTTGTCGAAGAAAGCGCATGCATTCCGCGTACCCTGTCCTTGATGGACTCTCGTCATGGACAGGTTAAGGCCAAACTCCGTGAGTGCAGCATTCGCGTGGGACGTGTCGCCTACGCAGACAAAGACGTGATCCAGCTCGAGCCCCATCACTCACTTCTCCCATTCCTTGGCAAGGACTGCGAGTGTCACCGTGTCCCACCATTTACCGCGGATCCAGCGGGTCTCCTTGTGGCGCCCTTCGACCCGCATTTCGAGCCTCCGCGCGAGCGAAAGCGCGGCTTGGTTCTTCGCCAGAGTCTCGGCATGGATGCGATTGCAGTCCGAGCTCGGTGAACGCGAAGTCGATCACCGCCCGGCCTGCCTAGAGCGCATAGCCTTTGCCCCAGTGCTCCTGCCCGAGCTCGCAGCCGAAGGAGGCTTCCGCGTGGTCTGCCGAAATGATCCGCACGCCGCACGAGCCGATCAGCCCATCCTCCGGCTTCTCGATGGCGAGCTGGTGCCGAGACCGTGGTCGCTCGACCGCCCAGCCCACGAACTCATGAAGCAATTCCGCGGACCGCTCGAGGGAGACATCGCGCTCGGTTCGGAGTCGTTGGAAATCCGGATGCTCGCGAAGCGCGCGATACGCCGGCAGATCGGAGAGGAGAAAGTCTCGCGGGACCAATCGCAGTGTCTGGAGGATCGTCATGCGCGATGGGTTATCGTCGTCCCATTCATTGCCCATGGTAGTGCGAAATCTCTTCTTCGCTCAGGCCAAGAAAGGTGCGGCATTGACGTAAAGAATTCCGCGCTTATGCTCGGCAGTGAGGAAGTCGGCGGTCTCGATCGACGACCCTGAAATCGAACTCGGATTCTCGGCTCCAAGACCACGTGTTAGAACAATGATGAACACCCCGCCAGCAACTGCTCCGAGGGTACTGTCAGTCACTCCATAGGGAGCATAAGTAACCCTCGAATCTGGTGACTGGGCTTCGTTGCTCCGCGACGAGAGTTGGCGATTGGGGATCCGCTGAATGCTGACTGACATCAGTGCATCTGTCGGTCAACTCACCCTCCGAGATCCTCTGAGAAGTAGTCCTCGTCGAGTCTCAAGACCTTCAGTGTCTCGGCCTCGCCTACGCCGACTCCGTGATCCAACATGAACTCGGCCAATTCATTACCATCCACAAGCACTATCGTCGACTGAAGGTTGTTGGCGTATGCCTTGGCCTCGGCAGTGAACGTAGAAGTTGTGATGAAGACTCCCTTGCGGGCCCTCTGCCCCTGCAGGGCTCCAGCAAAGCGCTGAATATCCGGACGACCTACGGTTTCCTTCCAGCGCTTCGCCTGCACATAGATTGCGTCGAGGCCGAGGCGATCCTCCTTGATGATCCCGTCGATACCCTCATCACCAGAGCGGCCCACAACGGCTGCTGCGTCTTCCCGCGAACCCCCATACCCCATTGCTACAAGGAGATCAACCACAAGCTCTTCGAAGAACTTCGGTGTAACCTGTTGCACGCGCTCGAGTAACTGAGCTGCGACGTTGGCACGTAGGCGTGCATAGCCAACGCGCATCTGCTCGTCGGGCGTGAGTGCAATATCCTCCGATTGCGGCGTGCGTCCTACAGTCGGGCTAGTTCCGCCGCTAGGCCTTCGGAACGCGGCAAACTCGGGGAACCGCATCAGATATTGAATGTCTATGCGATCGACTCCCTCCGTAAGCGCAGAGCGGCCTCGCTCAACAAGTCGATAGGACCCGCGGCGGGGCGATTCCAACAGTCCAGCCTGCTTCAAATAGCCTAGTGCCCAAGCGACCCGGTTGGCGAAGGTCGTTTGCCTACCACTTGGGAGCATCTCGGCGAGATCTTCCGGCGTCAGCTGAAGCTTGGATGCCACTGCTGCGCGAACATCAGAGGGTGACTGCTCGCCGTCGGCGGCAAGTTGCTGAAGCACCGGAAGCATCAGGGACTGAAAATCTGGAACGCTCATCGAAACTCCATTGAGCTACCTAAGGTCAACTTCAGTCATCCCTGCCAGCAGTGCTTTCAGAGAGAAAGCAGTGTTGGGCCCCCGGGATTCGAACCCGGATTCTCGGCTCCAAAGGCCGATGTTCTGCCGTTGAACTAGGGCCCAGCACGGTGCCCTAATTCTACCGTTTCGCCACTTGATTCACTAGGAGAGGAGAAGACCGTCGAACGCAGAAACGGCGATGGAGCGGGTCCGGAAGACCCCGCTCCATCGAGTAGGCGTCGATGCTTCTAGGGGTCAGACTCGTCGACCTGTGACGAGCTGGTAGATGATGATGATCAAGGCGACGACGAGAAGAAGATGAATCAGTCCCCCCGCGGTCGGGACAACCAGCCAACCCAGGAGCCACAGAATCAGCACGATCACGACCAGCATCCACAGCACAGAACACCTCCTGTGAAAGAACCCTCTACGGGCAGGCGGCCCCACCCGGATGCGTTTCCCCGAGTCTAGCTTGACCCGTGCTGCTTGTCATGTGCGGCCCCCCACATGTCCGGAGAGCAGGCAGGTTACGTCCTCGCTGCGGCAAGACCGACGGGACGCATCGTGGCGTCAAGGCGGGCGCCGATGTCGGCAGCCACGTCGAGCAGCAGGTCCATCTCGGCCGCCTCGGTGCGGAAGTTCACGATGCAGGCCCGGAGGACGAAGCGGCCGTCCAGGACCGCGTTGGACGGGAACACCCGCCCGTCGAGCTGGATCTCGGTCATCAGCCGTTCGTTCAGCCGATCTAGGTACTCCTCGCGCTCCGCCCCGTCCGGCAAATCGGGTGGCACGTAACGAAAGCAGGCGATCGAGAGCGGCGGGTCGGGGGCCATCGGCTCGAATTCCGGACGCTCGAGAGCCCGTCGATGGAGGTAGCGCGCGAGCTCGACGTCGTGCTCGATTCGACGGACATAGGCCCTCCAGCCGTGGGCGAGTAGCGAGACCCACACCTTCAGCGCCGAGAACCCCCGCGAGAACTGCGGCCCGTACTCCATCAGGTCCGTTCCCCTACCGGTCCGCGCCTTGTCCTCGTGGACGTAGCTCGGATGGACCTCAAACGCCTCGGCCAGCCGCCGGACATCGCGCACGACCACGGCGCCGGCGGCGGGCGGGATGTAGAGCCACTTGTGGGGGTCGAACGCGATCGAATCGGCGCGCTCGATCCCACGAAATGCCGGTCGCAGCGACGGAACGAGCGCTGCGATCCCGCCATAGGCCGCGTCGATGTGCAACCAGAGGTCGTGCGCCTCGCATACCGCGGCGATCTCCTCCAGGGGGTCGATCGCTCCGGTCGCAACCGTCCCCGCCGTCGCGACGACGATGATCGGCCGCACTCCGGCGGCGAGGTCCGCTTCGATGGCATCCCGCAACGCGTCGACACGCATGCGGAACGCCTTGTCCACCGGGATCTGGCGGACCGCGCTCCTCCCGAGCCCCATCATGTCGGCCGCGCGCTCGTTGACGACGTGGGCTTCCGACGAAGCGTAGATCGCGAGCGGCGGCCCGGCGGCGACACCGCGCTCGCGGGAATCCCAGCCCGAGCGGGCGTCACGCGCCGCCTTGAGAGCCACGAACGCAGCCATCGCGCCGCCCGACGTCATGAGGCCTCCCGACCCGGACGGCAGGCCGAACGACTGCGCGAACCAGCGCATGAGGTGGAGCTCGATCTCGGTCGCGGCCGGCGAGAGCCGCCAGCCGCCCAGGTTCTGGTCGAGCGCGGCCGCGAGGAGCTCGGCCGGCGCCGCAGGCACCGTACCCGAGCCCACGATGTACGCCATGAACCCTGCATGCCCCGGATACATCGACCGCTCGAGTGCCACCTCGCGCAGGTACGCGACGAGGTCGTCGAGTGACGTCGGCTCGTCCGGGACCGGAATCGCAACGGCGGCCCGAACCTCCTCTTCTGTGTGGGGGCGGGAGACGGGCAGCTCGGGTAGCCGCTCCAGGAGCTCGATCCAAATGTCGAGCACCCGCTCGCCGAACTCGCGCGCGCGGTCCGGGGACCAGTTCAGGTCCGGAACCGGTTCCGGAATCGAAGACGACTGCGGTTTCGGCGCGGGCTTCCCAGGGATCATCGGACGCTGAAGGTCGGCGGTCGGCTCGATCGCGTCCACCGTGGACTGTTCAGCGAGATTCGAGCACCTCGACGGGATCCCCTATCCGGATCTCCCCCGGACCGCGGTGGATCGCGTTCTGGCCGAACATGACCTCGTTCCCCTCCCGCCGGAACGTGGCCAGTGTGCGGAGCGGCTCGACGCCCCGAGCGCCGGTCTCCTGGTCGGTCGTCGTAGTCGCGCACCGGGCGCAGGGCCCGGCGACGTCGAACTCTACTGCGCCGATTCGGAACCGCGTCCAGCCGTCCTCGGCGAACGGGCCGGCGTCCTCTACCACGATATTGGGACGGAAGCGATCCATGGGCAGAGGCTTCACGAGGCGCGCGTTGAGGGCCCCCAGCGACTCACGTGAAATGACGAGGAACGGGTAGGCGTCGGCGAAGGAGATCCGGGGAAGGATCCCGGCGGGATCGCGCTTGGCCGGCCGCACCGAGGCTTGGGGCATCCACACGAGCCGCGCGGGCCGACCGAGGACGGACGTCAACCACGCGTCGGCCTCCTCGCCGACAGGCAGCGCGTCCACCGTGTCCCGCCACACGGTCACCGGCTCCGCGGACGCCTCGTCGGGAAAGGCATCGAGGTCGAGATCATCCCATCCGGAAGAGCGGAGCGAAAACCGATCATCGGAGAGCCCGACGCGGACCGTCGCCAGAAGCGGTACCGTGCGCTGGGTGAGGAAATGGCCGACTTCGTCGACGATCATCCAGCGCCGGTCGTCACGGAACCCGAAGGCATCGACCTCGATCCGCTCGACCTCGACGCCGCCGCACGACTTGACCGGATAGACGAAGAGGCCCGCGACGACCGGGCTCACCGCCCAGCCCGCGCGGCGGGACACACCCCCGGCTCCGGATGCACGCCGTATCCCACGCACGCGAATGGCCAGATTCGCGCGCCGGGAATCTCGGCCAGCGAGGCGCGCACGCGTGGAAGGTCGCGGTCGCGCTCCGCTTCGGAAGCGTAGAGCGCGAACGACGCGCTGCCGCTCCCGCTCATCCGCACGCTGCGCGCCGGCCCCGCGGCGAGCACATCGAGCGCGCTACCAGCCTTTGGAACCCTGGCCGACACGACCGGCTCGAAGTCGTTGCCGCGTCCACCACCCCCCTCGGGCGGAAGGGATCGGACACCGGCCTCACCCCGCGCGGCGTCGAGCCAGCCGTAGGCTTCGCCCGTGGGCACCCCTACCCCAGGCCACGCCAGCACCCCCCATCGCTCGGCCGGGGGTTCAGCGGGCGCAAGCTCGTCGCCGATCCCGCGGGCACGCCGCGTCCCGCCCTCGAGGAAGAACGGCACGTCGGCCCCGAGCTCGGCCGCCAGCTCGCCCAGCGTGTGCTCCGGATCCGGCACGGCGAAGCGGCGCCCCAGTGCGAGCAGGACCGCCGCCGCGTCACTCGAGGCCCCACCCAAGCCCGCCCCGGCCGGGATCCGCTTCTCGATCGCGATCGAGACCTGCAAGTCATGGCCGGTGCGCGCCGCCAGAAGCCGGGCGGCTCGGGCCGCCAGGTTTCCATCGCCTTCGGGGACTTCGTGCGCGAACTCGCCGGTCACCCGACAGATCACATCGGCCAGACTCGGCGCGCGAGCGATCTCGATCCGGTCCGCGACGTCGATCGCCTGGTAGCAGGTATCGACCTCGTGCATCCCGTCCGGGCGCCGGCCTCCGACCGCGAGCCACAGGTTGATCTTGCCGGGGGCCAGCCACGTCTCGCGGTCGCCCTCATCCCCGCGCGCTCCGCCGCGAGCGTCAGTCACGCTCGTCGGACTCCAGCGAGGGCTCGATCTCGGTCTCGAACTCTTCCACCATCTCGCGTTCGAGCTCCTCCTCGGACCGCTCGAGCTCCTTCCACGACAGACCCTCGCGGAGGAAGTAGGCCAGACCGACGAGCGTAACCGACAGGTAGTTGGCCGCATGGAAGCCGAGCGAGTACGTGAACGCGACCGTGCGGTCGATCTCGAACGCTTCCAGGCTCTGGACGACGAACGCCTGGAACGTGCCCACGAAGCCCGGCGAGGACGGCGCCGCGACGCCCAGCGCGGTGATCGAGTTCGTGAACAGCGCTCCCTCGAAGCCAGCCTGGCCGGCCAACCCAAACGCGGCCATCCCGATGAAGAACAGGAGCGCGACGAGCGTCCACTGCACGAATGCAAGCACAACGCTGACCGCGACCAGGCCGGGACGCTTGAGCAGGCGGAAGCCGTCGACGAACGTCGCCAGGGCCCCCTCGATCGCGTCCTCGAACCGTCCGCCGAAGAGGCGCCGGCGAATCCACTGCGCCGTGCCGATGACCTTGCGCGGCCATACGACGAGGAGCACCTGGAAGCCGAGAAAGCCGACGAAGACCCAGAACGCGACCTTCGCGGTCGTGTCGGCCCATGTCGGCAGTTCCTCGGTCCAGGTCACCGCGTAGAGGATCCCCACCAGCGCGAAGCCGTCGAACATCCGCTCCAGGAACAGGCTCCCGAACGCAGTGCCGGTGGCGACTGGCTCGCGCTTGGCGAGCGCGTAGGCGCGTACGAACTCCCCGATCCGAGCCGGCAGGATGTTGTTGGCCATGAGACCTACCGCGGTGGCGCTCGCGCAGCTAGCGAGCGGCAACCGCGTGACCGGACTCAGCAGGATCCGCCACCGCACCGCCCGCACACCGACGTTGACGATGGGCGCGAGCGCGAACACAACGGCCATGAGGCCCCAGTCCGCGGCCTTCAGCGCCGGCCACACCAGCCCCCACTCGACCCCGCGCACGGCCCACCAGATCGCCGCCGCCGAGATCGCGATCCCGACCCACGTCTTCCAGCGACTTATCAGCCGTCCGCCCTACAGTAAGTGAGTTTCGTTGATAACCAGCTTATACACCGCGCCCAGCCGGTCCGCCGAGCGGTTGGATAGGATCATCCTCGGGAGGAAGATCTCGAAGTATTCCATGACCGGCGAGATCGACGTGTCGATGCGGAGCGCGAGCGTGATCACGGGCATCGTCTTCGGGTCCTCGCCACCCGAGGTGTCCACGATCGTGACCGCCGCCGTGCCGGTGCCGCCGCGTGTCCCGGCGACCGCGCCCCCGTTCCCGCCTTCCCGCTCGCCTTCCATCTGCTTTGCTGCGTGCGGCCCGACCACACCCAGGGAAGAACGCGTGACCGCATAGTTCACGCGATCGTGGATGTCGAGCTGGATCATCTGCTTGTTCCGCACGCGCGAACGATGGACGTCCGACTTGTCGGCCAGGATCACAGCGGCCGCGATGTCGCTGACGGGAGCCCCGTCGGTCTCG
>DASQEN010000323.1:0-2215 GCA_035633635.1 Gemmatimonadota bacterium
CTCGGCACTGCTCGAGGCGGGAGCGGGAGGGGCGGCCAGCGACTTCTGAAACCGCGCTTCTGAGCGCGAAGACCGACCCAGCCCGGGCCCGGGTTCCCTACGGCTTGGGGCATGAGCGGACATCCGCTCTGGTCCCGGGCGGTAATAGGGGTCCAGGCCGCGCCCCATAGGGGTCTCTCATAACTCTCAAAATGACCATCGCGCGGACCATCGCATGGCGGCTCCCGCCCGCTCAAGATCCCTGCACTTCGCCCAGATCCCCGCTCTGGCCGCTCTCGTCTACGAAACCGAAGGTCACTGGTTCGAGTCCAGTCGGGCGCGCTCCTCGTGAGGCCGGAACACCGCTTGAAATGGCGGTGTTCGGGCGATCCGATCAGATCGTGCTGAAAGCAGCGTTCCGGCCGCCACGCCAGCCCACGCCTAGGAAGACCATCGCGCAAACCATCGCGCACCTGGCCTCGGCCGGCCGACCACGTCCTGAACGTCAGCTTCGATGAAGGGCGGTGGCTCCAGCTGAGGCTTCCGCTTATCGCGGAGCCTGTCGCACAAACCTCCGGCGAGGCGATGTCCGCCCGTCTCCGGCTTCTTTAGAAAACGAGCCTCGGTTGGGTTCGGAGATGAGCGGGTCTGCCAGTCGAGGGCAGCGTCCGCACGGCCTGGACCCCGCTGTGCACTTGTCCCGCGATCATTTCGCGAGGGGTTTGTGCGACAGCCTCCATGGAATGTCATGACGGAGCGCCGCTCGCTCCGTCAATGAAAAGGGGCCTCCGCCACGCTCACTAGAACGGCGGTTTGGCAACTGCTGTTCGGAGCGGAGAGGAGACCGACATGAACTATCTCGGAATCGATTGGGCTTATGGGCGCGCGGCCTATTGCGCGATGAGCGAGGCGGGTGAGATCAAAAGCGAGGGCCTGATCTCGGCCGACCAAGACGGCCTGGCGAGGCTGGTGATCGACCACGGCACCGAGGTCAAGGCCTGCGTCGAGATGATGAGCGGCGCGGTCTGGGTCCGCGACCAGCTCGAGCTCTCGGGATGGGAGGTCCAGATCGCCCACGCTCGCAAGGTCCGCGACGTCGCCCCGCTTGCCTGCAAGACCGACAAGGTCGACGCCCGGGTCCTCGCCGAGCTTTCTCGACGCGATCTGGTCCCGGCGCTTTGGGTTCCATCGCCCGAGGATCGGGCCCTACGCGAGCGCTTGCGCCGGCGCGCGCACCTGGTCAAGGCCCGCACCTCTCATCGCAACCGCATCTTTGGCCTGCTGACCCAGTTCGGGCTGCGGATCTCGCTGCGGCGCCTGCGCCAGCCCGACGCGCTCGAGCTGTTGCAGGCGCGAGGGGTGCCGGCGGTCTGGCGAGACTCGATCGCCCACCACCTCGCCGAGATCGACCACCTCGACCGCCGGATCGCGCCGATCGATCGCCAGCTCGCGCCGCTGGCGCGTTCAGATTCACGGGCTCAGCTCTTGCAGACGATCCCCGGCGTCGGTCCCTTGCTCGGGCTCACCTTCGCTTCGGAGATCGGCGAGGTCTCTCGCTTTTCATCGGCTTCCAAGCTGGTCGGCTACGCGGGCCTGGCCCCGCGGATCAGCCAGTCGGGCGAGCGCTCGGCGACGGGCTCGCTTTCGAAGGCCGGCTCGCGCACCCTGCGCTGGGCGGCGGTCGAGGCGGCCAACCAAGCTTGGCGGCCGACCAACCCCTTTCACGCCCACTACCTGCGGATCGCCGCTCGCCACGGCAAGAACCCGGCGAAGTCGGCGGTCGCGCGCAAGCTCTTGATCGCCTGCTGGCACATGCTCTCGCGCGATCAGGTCTTCCAACTTCCCCGATCAAACACCGCCACGGCAAGCTCCTCACGCTTTCTGGCCGCCTGACGGCCCTGCATGGAATTGAGACGCCGAGGCAGCTCCCACGAACGATCTGCGCTGCGAGCGCCGAAAGAGA
The DNA here is from genome assembly GCA_035633635.1 of Gemmatimonadota bacterium. Classification (GTDB taxonomy): domain Bacteria; phylum Gemmatimonadota; class Gemmatimonadetes; order JACCXV01; family JAHWKZ01; genus JAICNR01. The sequence goes on from DASQEN010000323.1 coordinate 1,943, forward strand.
AATGAGCTCGACTCACCGAAATGGGAGCGGAACGTCGACGGAGGTGGGCTCAGCGTTGGCTTGACAACGAGCGCTACATCAAAGAGAAAGCGACCGTCCTTGACTGCCCCCCGCCGGGGTGAGAGGGTTGCGCCGACAGCGCACCGCCACGGAGGGACTCTCTTGCTCGCAGGGATTCGCAGTCGGCTGACCTACGCCAACGTCATGGCGAGCATCGCCGTCTTCATTGCGCTCGGGGCCGGTGCGTACGCGGCAGGCCTCGCGCCGAACAGC
>DASQEN010000324.1:0-1569 GCA_035633635.1 Gemmatimonadota bacterium
ATCAGCACCTACAGCAAGCATCCCGAGGAGGCCTACGAGGCCGCCATGTGCCTGCGCAACGAGAAGCACCAGCTGGACATGGCGATCAAGTCGGGCAACGCGCCGGTGCTGGAGAAGCTGTACCAGGAGCCGGAGCTCCGCAAGGTGTACCCGATGGGCGACGTCATGCTCGCGGAGCTGAAGAACGCGGTGCCGCGGCCGGTGACCCCGATCTACCAGAACATCTCGACCATCACCTCGACGAACCTCTCGCCACCGCAGTCGATGAACCCGCAGCGCGACGAGCGGGAGCTGCGCCGGCTCATCCAGCAGGCCATCGACGGGAAGGGGATCCTGCCATGAGCGGTGGGACGGCGGTTCCGCTGGCCGGGGCCAGCGAGGCCGAGCGACAGCTCGACACCGGCGGCCCCGGCGGCGACGCCGAGGACCGCAGCGCCCACATCGCGCGGCAGCGCCACAGCGAGGGCCGCAAGGCCGAGCGCCGGCTGGGGATGCTGCTCTGCGCCCCCGCGGTCCTCCTCATGCTCGCGGTCACCGCCTACCCGATCGGGTACGCGTTCTGGCTCAGCCTGCAGCGCGCCGACCTGCGGACCCCGGACCAGAACCAGTTCATCGGCCTGGAGAACTACGCCACCGTGCTGTCCAGCCCGATCTGGTGGAACGCGTTCGGGGTGACGATGTTCATCACGGTCATCAGCGCGAGCCTCGAGCTCGTGCTGGGCATGGCGCTCGCCGTGGTCATGCACCGGACGATCGTCGGACGCGGCCTGGTGCGCACCTCGGCGCTGGTGCCGTACGCCATCGTCACCGTCGTCGCGGCGTTCTCGTGGCGGTTCGCGTGGACGCAGAACCTCGGGTGGCTGGCCGGGGACAGCGCGCCGCTGACCGGCAAGTGGAGCTCGATCTGGATCATCATCCTCGCCGAGGTGTGGAAGACGATCCCCTTCATGGCGCTGCTGCTCATGGCCGGGCTCGCCCTGGTCCCCGAGGACCTGCTCAAGGCGGCGTCGATGGACGGTGCCGGGCCGTGGCAGCGCTTCTGGCGGGTGACCGTCCCGCTCATCAAGCCGTCGATCCTCGTGGCGCTCCTCTTCCGCACCCTCGACGCCTTCCGGGTGTTCGACAACATCTACGTCCTCACCGGCGGGGCGAACGGGACGTCGTCGGTGTCGATGATCGCCTACAACAACCTCATCCGCGGGCTCAACCTGGGCATCGGCTCGACCATGTCCGTCCTCATCTTCGTCACGATCGCGATCATCGCCGCGATCTTCATCAAGGTCTTCGGGGCGGCGGCCCCGGGGGCGAGCTCAGAGGGGCGCTGACATGCGGACCGAGACCTCGCGGCAGAAGTGGACGTGGACGGCGGTCAACGCGGTCGTCCTGCTCTACGCCTTCATCCCAGTCCTGTGGATCATCTCGATCTCGCTCAAGGACGCGGGGACGCTCAACGACGGCAAGTTATGGCCCAGCTCGCCATCGACCGAGTCGTACACACAGATCTTCGGGAACAACGACTTCATCCGGGCGCTGATCAACTCGATCGGGATCTCCCTGATCGCCACGGCG
>DASQEN010000325.1:0-2593 GCA_035633635.1 Gemmatimonadota bacterium
CGCAGGCCGTTCAGGTCGGCACGGCGTCGTTCGTCAACCCGAATGCCTGCCAGGAGGTGCTCGCCGGCCTCGAACGGTGGTGCAGGGCGCGGAACACCACGATCAGGGACGTGATCGGCGCCGCCCATCGGACCGGCGACCCGGCCGAGGAGCCGGTGTGGACCGGATGAGCGGCTCCCCTCTGATCCTGGCGCTGGACCATGCCGGGCCCGACGAGGCCCGCGCCTGTATCGAGGCGCTGGGCGGCGCGGCCCAGCGGTACAAGGTCGGCAGCGTCCTGTTCACGCGAGCGGGCCCCGCGTTCGTGCGCGAGCTGGTCGAGCGCGGGCTGGGGGTCTTCCTGGACCTCAAGTTCCACGACACGCCGGCCACGGTGTCGGGGGCGGTGTCGGCGGCGGCGGATCTCGGGGTCGAGATGCTCACCCTCCACGCCGCGGGAGGCCCGCGGATGATCGATGCGGCCCGCGCGGCCGCGGGGCGCTCGAGCGGCGCGCCGCGGCTCCTTGCGGTAACCGTGCTGACGAGCCTGGACGAAGCGGCGTGGAAGGCGGTTTCGGGGCCCGACGGCCGGTCGATCCCCGCGGCGGTCTCCGCCCTCGCGGCCCTGGCGGTCGAGGCAGGCGCGGACGGGCTCGTCTGCTCGGCGCACGAGGTCGGCCGGCTCCGAGCCGAGCTCGGCCCGGGGCCGCTCCTGGTCGTGCCGGGAATCCGGCCGGCGTGGTCGGGGAGCGATTACGCCGGTCAGGCGCGGACGGCCGAGCCCAGCGCCGCGTTCTCGGCAGGCGCCTCGCACCTCGTCCTCGGGCGCGCTGTGACCGCCGACCCCGACCCCCGCGCGGCGCTCGAGCGGATCGCCGCCGACGTCGCGGCCGGGGCGCCGTGAGCGCCGGCGGAACGCGGGGGCCGGACGTCGACTGGATGGAGAGGCTGCGCTCGCGCGGCGCGCTCCTCGATGGTCACTTTCGGCTGAGCAGCGGTCTCCACAGCCCGACCTACGTGCAGTGCGCGCTCCTGCTTCAGCATCCGGAGGACGCCGCGGCCGCGGGCGCCGCGCTCGCAGAGAGGCTGTCGAAGCGGATCGCCCCGGAGCCGGACGCGATCGTCTCGCCCGCGATCGGCGGGATCGTCCTCGGCCACGAGGTCGCCCGCGCCTGGGGCTCGCGGGCGGTGTGGGCGGAGCGCGGCGGAGCCGAAGCGGGGCTCACGTTCCGGCGCGGCTTCGCGCTCTCCCCCGGCGAGCGCGTGGTGGCGGTCGAGGACGTGGTGACGACCGCCGGATCGCTCCGCGAGATCGTCTCCCTTTGCCTCGAAGCCCAGGCCGAGGTCGTCGGCGTCGCCGCGCTGGTCGACCGCTCGGGTGGTCGCGTGGAATGGGATGTCCCGTGGGCATCGCTGGTCGCGATCGAGGTCGAGCAGCATCGGCCGGAGTCGTGCCCGCAATGCGCGGCCGGGATCCCCGCGGTCAAGCCGGGCAGCCGTCCCGGCTGAGCCGGATCGCGAGGCCCGACCGCGGCGGCCCACAGAAGGAACAAAGGCGGCCCCGGGACGTATCCATCCACGATGGAACGTGCCCCGCTCCGCCTGATCCTCGCGATGCTTCTTCTCTCGTGCCACGTCTCTTTCGTCCTGGCGCAGGAGACCGAGCAGGACGTGGCTCCGCGCGAGACCATGACGCCCTACAGCTCCCAGGAGGCGGCCGTGCCCGCCTCTCTCCAGGAGCTCTATCGGCGCCTGGCGGAGTACTGGGAGGACGAGAACTCGCGCGCGATCGCCTACCTCGTGGCTCGCGACGGCCGGGTCCACGTCGTGGTTCAGCAGGAGGGCGTGGGGGAGCGGCTGGCCGCCGCCCAGCTCCAGTACCTCCTCCAGGAAATGTTCGATTCCACCGAAGAGGTGACGTTCCGCTTCCCGGCGTACTCGACCTACGATCCGACGAGCGGCGCCGGCTACGCGGTCGGACAGCGTGTGTACCGCGACGGCAGCGGCCTCGAGCCTCACGTAGAGCGCGTGTTCGTGGGAGCCCGCAGCGATCGCGGGCGCTGGGTCGTGACCGAGCTCCGGCTGACGCTCGACTGAAGAACGCTTCCGCGCTTGCTGCGCGGCTCCGGCTTCCCTAGCATCCAAGACTCCGTGACGCTCGCCCTCTTCGATACGCTCCGTCGGGAGCGGGTGGCCTTCGAGCCGCTCGAGCCCGAACAGGTCCGCATGTACACGTGCGGCCCGACGGTCCACGATTACGCCCATATCGGCAACCTGCGGACCTTTCTTTTCGAAGACCTGCTGCGCAGGGTCCTCGAGGCGCGTGGCTATCAGGTCACGCAGGTCATGAACCTGACCGACGTCGACGACAAGATCATCCAGAAGGCGCAGGGTGCGGGCGAGACGATCGCCGAGTACACGCGGCGCTACACGGAGGCGTTCTTCGAGGACCTGGCCACGCTCAGGATCGAGCGCGCCGAACACTACCCGACCGCCACCAGCCACATCGGCGAGATGGTCGAGCTGGTGAAGCGGCTGGAAGCCGCCGGCCACACCTATCGCACCGACGACGGCTCGATCTGGTTCCGCATCTCGAGCTTCCCGGGCTACGGGA
>DASQEN010000326.1:0-3996 GCA_035633635.1 Gemmatimonadota bacterium
CTGCTTGCGACACCCTTCGAACCGCAGCGGATTTACTTGCAGCAGTTGAGGAAGAGACGGAGGTCCCACGACCCCTGCTTGAACTGAGCGGTAAGCTTGAGGGCAATATCTGCGACGACCTTATCGTTGTCCAGCATGCCCGCGACTTGGTCAAGAAAACGAGCGAAACGTATGAAGGTCTTAGCATTAAACGAGGCCAGTCCTTGGTAGTAAGGGTTGAGCGAATCAACCCCAGTAGGACCTGGGAGGTCACGTTCGACACGGGGCCCAAAGGCGACTGGAGAACGAGCTACGGTTTTGGCTTCATCGCCAGTGCGTTTGCCCAGCCTGAGCGCTTTGTGGCCAAGCAAATCGAGGGAGATGGCTTTAGAATCGAAAAGGAGGAGAATCGCGATCGACTCGACTTCATCCCAGCTCTGTTCCTTACTTGGATGTCCGCGGAGCACGAGCTCGAGGACTTGGTCTATAGCCCCTCACTAGGGCTTGGGTTCGATCTAAGAAGTCCTGTGGTTCTGGGTGGATTGGCGTTCACCTACAATCATAATATAAGCCTCAATGTAGGTCTGGCTTTTCATCAACAGAAACGACTTGCAGGTCAGTACAATGAAGGAGACGTAGTGAGAGAGAACCTTCAATCCGAACAACTACATGAGGAGATTTACGTAGTGAATCCATTCTTTTCCTTCTCCATCCGCTCGCTCAGCAATCCGTTCAAAGGTTCAGACTGAAGAGCGAAGCAAGTAACGGTCCATACGTCTGGCCCTACCTTAAGCGGAGGATCTTTGAGCTCGACCAGAAAAGAGTCCGGCAACAAGCCCGTCGGCATCTGGATCCGCGTTTCGACCGAAGACCAGGCCCGGGGCGACTCGCCTGAGCACCACGAGAAGCGCGCCCGCATGTACGCGGAGTCCCGCGACTGGAAGGTCGTCGAGGTCTATCACCTGGAAGGCGTCTCCGGAAAATCCGTACGGGAGCACCCAGAAGCGAAGCGCATGCTGGAGGACGTCAAGAGCGGGGCGATTGAGGCCCTCCTCTTTTCCAAGCTCGCGCGGCTCGCGCGAAACACCCGCGAGCTTCTGGACTTCTCTGACCACTTCGAAGAACACGGCGCGGACCTGGTCTCCCTCCAGGAGGCGATCGACACCTCCACTCCGGCCGGTCGCCTCTTCTACACGGTCATCGCCGCGATGGCCCAGTGGGAGCGGGAGGAGACGAGCGAGCGCGTCCGCGCCTCCATCCAGGTGCGCGCCAAGCTCGGCAAGCCCCTCGGCGGAGCCTCCCCATTCGGGTACCGATGGGAGGGCCCAAACCTCGTTGTTGACCCGGCCGAGGCACCTATCCGGAAACTCATGTACGACCTCTATCTCGAACTTCGGCGGAAGAAAGCGGTCGCGCGCGCTCTCAATGAGCGGGGCCACCGCACCCGGCGGGGCGCGGCGTTTACGGACACGACCGTGGACCGGCTGCTGCGCGATCCGACCGCGAAAGGGTGGCACGTCGCGAACCACACGCGCGCCAAGAACGGGAAGGCGTGGGAGAGAAAGCCCGAGGAGGAGTGGGTCTGGACATCCGTCGAGCCCGTTGTGGAGGAGGAGACGTGGGAGCGCGTAAACGCGATGCTCGCCGTCCAGCGCGAGAAGACTGGGAAGATCGGACGCCGCCCCACCTCTCTCTTTGGCGGGCAGGTTGTCTGTAAGTGCGGCAAGAAAATGTACGCCCGGCGCCGGAGCCCCAAGTATGTCTGCCGGGGCTGCCGAAACAAGATCGGCATCGAGGACCTGGAGGCGATCTTCGCGGAACAGCTCAAGCGATTCGTCTTCTCGCCCGCAGAGGTCGCGAAGTACCTGGAGGAGGCCGACCAGACCATCCAGGAGAAACAGGCCCTCCTGGAGGCGCTGGAGCGTGAGAAGACGGCCCTCGGGCGCGACATGGCCAAGATCCACCGCGCCTACGTGAACGATGAGCTCTCCGTCCGCGCTTTCGGGAAGGCGTACCGGCCACTGGAGGAGCGGGAGACCCAACTGGAAGGGGAGATCCCCCGGCTCCAGGGGGAGATCGATTTTCTCAGAATTGAGTACCTCTCCTCGGACGAGATCCTCGCAGAGGCACGGGACCTTTCGACCCGCTGGAAGGACCTCACGTTCGAAGAGCACCGCCAGATCGTCGAAAATGTCGTCCACACGATCACTGTCGGACGCGGCTCCGTAGAGGTCGCCCTCACCTACCTCCCGACCCCTTCTTCCTCGGATACGGTGCGTAGAAGGCAACGACGTTCCAGGGGTTCATCGCGGCGAGCATCAGGAAGCCGGTAGGAAAGCGTTGCCGCTCGCGAGCGCGGCAGATGACGACCTCCCCATCCTCGAGCGGTTGGCGGAGCCCCTCCAGCGCATCGCGGCGGAACTCGGGCAGCTCGTCGAGGAACAGGACCCCACGATGCGCCAGGCATACCTCTCCCGCTCGGGCCGGGTGCCCTCCGCCGAGGAGTGCGGCGGCGGAGATCGTATGGTGAGGTGCGCGAAACGGAGGGCTGGTGACGAGCGGCCGATCCGGGGAGAGCCTCCCCCAGGCGGAATGGATGGCCGTCACCTCGAGCGCCTCGCCCTCGGTGAGTACCGGAAGGATGGTGGGGAGCCGGCGTGCCAGGAACGTTTTGCCGGCCCCCGGCGGTCCGATCAGGAGCGCGTTGTGGAAGCCGGCCGCGGCGATCTCGAGCGCTCGCCGGGCAGCCTCCTGGCCGCGAATCTCCGCCCAGTCGTCGTCATACTGCCGTCGGGGCGCCTCGCGGACGGCGCCCTGTGGCCGGATTGGGTCGAGGCCCGACACATGATCGACGGCCGCGCGCAGCGACTCCACCGGGATCGCGTCCACACTCCGGACGAGCGCGGCCTCGCGCGCGTTCTCCACGGCCACCAGGACCTGCGATGCGCCCAGCGCCGCGAGGGCCGCGGCGGCGGGGAGCACCCCCCTCACCGGGCGCACGCGGCCGTCCAGCGCCAGCTCGCCGAGGGCGGCCAGCAGCCTCCCTCCTCCCGACGGCGGGAGCGTGCCGTCCGCCTGCAGGATCGCCAACGCGATCGGCAGATCGAACCCCGAGCCGCGCTTGGGCTCGTCGGCAGGCGCCAGGTTGACGGTGATTCGACGAAGGGGGAGGGAAAAGCCGCTATTGTGAAGCGCGGCTGTCACCCGCTCCCGGCTCTCCCGCACCACCCCATCGGGGAGACCGACCAGGTGGAACGTGGGGAGCCCCCGGGCGAGATCGACCTCCACGGTGATCGGTCGCGCGGTCAGCCCGAGGAGCGACGCAGTGTGGACGCGCGCGAGCACGCCCCGCGAGTGTGCAAGAGGCGGACCGGCACGATGGCGGGGGGCCGAAAAAGAACAAGGGCCCGCGCCGGATGGCACGGGCCCTCATCGTTCCGGAGCTAGTTCGCCAGCTCGATCGTCTCCTCCCGCTGCTGCACGATCGGGATCAAGAGGTTCTGGCCACCCGCCACGACGAACGCGTCCATCTTCACCTCGCTCGTCTCGGTCCCCCCCAGGTAGAGGCCGGGATCCGGAAGGAAGTAGAACGACCCGCTCCCTGTTCCCTCGCCGCTCAGCGAGATGTCTGCGCCCTGCTGGCTGCCGCTCCCCTCGAGCGAGACCTCGGCGGTGTAATCGATCTGCAGCGCGGTCTGGCTGGCATACTCCGCGCTGCCCCTGGCGGTGTAGTGGTTGACGCGCTGGATAGTCATGTCCAGCCCGTTCTGGTTCGTCCTGACGTTCACCGTGTCCGACCACGTCGCTCCCTCCGCGACCGGTTCGACCGGGAGGACGGGGTAGAACCCGCGATACGTGGACGCCAGGTCCAGCCGTGAGGCGGAATCGGGGATCGAATCGGGTAGGACGACCTCGGTCACCGTTCCCCGCTCGTCCATGACGATCCGGACCGGCTTTCCATAGATGGCGCTGAAATCGCTATCAGCCTGCGGAACGCTCTCGATCGAGAGGCTGTCG
>DASQEN010000327.1:0-14190 GCA_035633635.1 Gemmatimonadota bacterium
GGAGGAGGCGTGGTTCCGCGTGGTCGACGCCTGCGTCGACCGGGAGCCGCCCATGAGCTTCCACCTCGGGCGTGAGATCCTGCTCGACACGGCGTCCCCGAAGCTCTCGGATCCCCGCGTGCGGCTGAACGGCGGGCCCTACGTCCTGGTCGAGTTTCCCCGGCTCAACCTGCCGGTGGGTTCGGAGGACGTCCTCGGGTACATCTCCGGGCTCGAGTTCCGGCCCGTGGTGGCGCACGTGGAACGGTACCTGTACCCGGGGGATCCCGTTCCCCTGTGGGACGAATGGCGCCACGCCGGGGCGGCGCTTCAGGTGAACGCGGCTTCGTACGTGGGGCGCTATGGCGCGAACGCGCGCGAGCTTGCCTGGCGCGCGCTGGAGCTGGGCTGGGTGGATCTCGCAGCCAGCGATTTTCACGCCCGGGGTCGGCCTTGGATCACGCAGGCGCGCGAGGAGCTGAGCTTGGCGGGAGGCGCGGCTCAGGAGCGGGCCCTGTTCGACATGAATCCGCGGCACCTGCTGCGCGGTGAGCCGCTGGTCGCGATCGAGCCGCTAGAGCAGCGCCGAGGATCGTGGAGCCGGATGAGGAAGTTCTTCCGCAGTCGCTGAGTTGGCGGGATCTAGCGGAGTGCTCGAAGGATCGAGGGACGATTTTGAACGTCCCGTCACCGGTTGCGGGTCAGGAGGATCGCCAGGCTCATCGTACTGCTGACCATGCCCACGAGAAGCTTCCAGTTGCGGATCCAAGTGTTTGCTGCGGGCACGAGGAGCTGATCTCCGGACTGGAGCGCGACGTTTCGCACCGCTAGCGGATCGTCCAGATCGATCTCGATCTCGCGGTCGTCCCGGATGAGGATGACCCGGTCCTTCTTGGCGTTCGCGGACGGCCCACCGGCGAGCGCGAGGGCCTCGACCAGGGACATGGTGGGGTCGACCGGGTAGACCCCCTCGCCGCCGACTTCACCGCTGATCAGGATCCGCCGCAGGACGACGACCTCGATCGAAGGGTTCTTGAGCGTCTTGGAGTATTCGACGATCAGATGATCCTTGAGCACCGAGGGCGTGTATCCGGTGACGTGAACCGGCCCGATCTTGGGAAGGACGGCGGTGCCGTCCTCCTGCACCAGGAACTGTCCGGTCAGATCCGGCTCCCGCCAGATGTTGAGGCGGATGACGTCGCCTGGCACGAGCTTCGCCTCCGGTCTCTCAGGACCGGCAGACTCCTCCTGCCCGCGCAGGACGGCAGGGGCGACGAGGGCCGCGAGGAGCAGCGCGCTGAGGATCCGGTGCATGTCCGCTTCTTCCGTCAGGGTAGGGAATCGCTGCGAATATACAGGGGGTGGGCCCGATGAAAAGGGCGGGTCGCCCGATGCCCCGGTCCGCGTGTAGCTTTCCATCCCGCCACGCCGCGGCCGCCGTGAAGCCGGATTCCTATATCCCGATACCGTCACAAGGGGCAGTACGATGGTCAGAGTGGTGCGTCGCATGGTCTTGCCGGCTTGCCTGTTCGCGGCGCTGATCGGTCCCCGGGCAGGGCTGGCTCAGAGCATGAGGGCGGTACCGCTAGACCACTGGGCGTACGAGATTGCGAACGAGCTCCTGCTGCGGCACCCCGGGCTGGGAACGGGCATCTGGGTCGGCAATCGGCCATGGCGGGAGGCGGATTTCCGGACCTTACTCGCACGTGCCGACAGCGTGGGGCTCGGCGAGACCCATCCGGACGCGGCAGGCGCGCTGGATCTCCTCGCCGAGGCGTTCCCGACGGAGCCTCCCGCGGAGAACGACGTCCGCTTCCACAACGAGGTTTCGCTGCGAGTCGTGGGGCATGCCAGCGAGGACGACGCGACGTTCGATCCGCCGTTTCTTGGCGTCCGATTCGAGGAGCCGGATGGCGACCCCCCGATCCCGGCCCTGCGTGCAATCCTGCAGCACGATTTCGCGGTCCAGTTCCGCGACCGGTTCGCGCTGGGCTGGCGTTACGCGATCGACTCGGATGTCACCGGCGATCCGACGCGGTTCCGTCAGATCGAGGCGCGAGAGGACACCGATTACGGTTTTGCCCTGCTCGACGCGTATGCCACATACCGCTACGGCCCGTTGTGGGTGACGGCGGGCCGCAACGAGCTTTCGCTCGGGCAGGCCGGCCGATCGAGCAGCGTGTTCGTGAACGATTCCATCCCGCCCCTCGACCAGTTCCGGATCGACCTCGTGAGCAGAATCTTGCGCTTCACCGGCGTCATCGGTCGGCTGAGCGGGGACGATCAGAATCGCATGCTGGACGAGCAGGGTGAGACGGTGCCCGGTTCGATGCCGCCTCCGGCGAATGAGAGACGGGACGTGGACCGGATCTTCTATCTCCACCGGGTCGACTGGCAGCCGACCCAGGCACTTCAGTTGGCGATCTCGGAGGCCGCCCTGGTGACGGGGATCGACCGGGGCCTGGATACGCGTTTCGCGAACCTGCTGATCCCGTTTTTCGTGACCCAGGAGGACGAGGACAATTCGCGAGGGGTGGACGTCAACGTCATGGTCAACGCCGAGGGTGTCCTGCTCGCGCCGTTGGGAGCGCGACTCTGGGCCGACGTCTACGTGCAGGAGTTCTTCCTGGACGCGGACAAGCGGGAGAACATCGGCAACCAGCTGGCGTACAAAGTGGGTGCCTTGCTGGCCGGGGACGCGCTGGGCATTCCGGCCGTGACGGCCGGGCTCGAGTACACCCGCGTGGACGTGTTCGCGTACCTCCACCGGGGCCTGAACACCAACCACACCCAGTTCGGCGTTCCGATCGGAAGCTCTCTGGGGCCGGACGCGGATATGGGTCAGGTATGGATCAGCTGGAGGCCGCGCCCGAGCCTTCGACTGACGGTCGAAGCGACGACGCGGCGCGACGGCGAGCGCGGGGTGGAGACGCTCGAGAACGTGATCGACGCTGGCAACCCGGACTTTCCGAGCGGGGTTGTGCAACGCGAGCGGCGGTTCGGTGTAGAAGCCTGGGGCCTGCTGCCGCGTTACGGCGCGGAAGGTTTGCTGAAGGTCAGCGGCCACGATCTGACTGACATCGACCATGAGCCCGGGAGCGGAGGAAGTTTCTGGACGGCCGAGGTGGGACTCCGTGTGCGTCACGATTTCGCGGCGGGAGCGCGGTAAGGAGAATGAAGGTCGAATCCGAACGGAAGACGGCATCCGAAGTGGCCAGCGGGTCGAGCCTTCCGCGCGTCGACGCGTTGATTGCGTGGCACGATGCTACCGTGGACGCGTGGCACCGGGATCGATCGGAAGCCGAGACTGCGCTCGAGCTTCACGGCTGGATGGAGGGTTCCACGGCTTTGGATCTCGGTGTCGCGATCGGGCGTGAGCACCTCACCAACGTCCGGCTGTGGCACGAGGAGGACGAAGCGCGCCGGCCGGACGTGGGAGACGAAGTCATCGCGGGGGTCAAGCGGCGCATCGATGGGCTCAACCAGCGGCGAAACGACCTGATAGAGACCATCGACGAGGCGATGACGACCGCGATCCAGGCGCGTGGAGTCGAGCCCAGTCTCGGCTGCCGCCTCCATTCGGAGACGCCCGGCGCGATCGTCGATCGCCTGTCCATCCTGTCCCTGAAAATCTTCCACATGCGACAGGAGGCGGAGCGGGAGGACGCGACGACGGAGCACCGGCGTCTGTGCGCCGGACGGCTCGCCGTCCTGGAGCGGCAGCGGGGAGACCTCGCCGGCTGTCTCGAGGCCCTGCTCGGAGACCTGGTGGTCGGCCTGGCAACCTTCCGAACGTACCGCCAGTTCAAGATGTACAACGATCCCGAAACGAACCCGGCATTGCGGGCCGCGCGGCGAGAGCCGGGCAGGTCGTCATGAGCGTGCGTGGAGTGGGACTTGTGGCTGCCGGCGTCGCGACGATGATCGGTCTCATGGCTGCCTGCAATCCCCGCGTCGGAGAATTCGAGGAGCGTGGGGATCGCTACAGCGCTCAGGGAGCGTATGCGGATGCGCTCGTCGAGTACGAGCTGGCGCTCGGGGAGGCGGACGGAAGCGCACCGGCGGACTTGAGGATGAAAGCGGGGGCGCTGGCTCTTCGGTCGAAGAGCTTCAGCGACGCCAGCCGACATTTCGACGCCCTGCTGGACGAGGAGTCTTCCTACCGGGACCGGGTGGCCGCGCTGTACAACCTGCATGCCCAGCGATGGCGTGCGGCCGGCGACACGTTTGCCGCCGTGCAGGCCGTGCAGTGGCTGGTCGAGCGCGACTCCACGGTGAACCTGGGGCCTCTGTATTTCCTGCTCGGCGACGCGGCGTACGCGCGACCCGACTACGATGCTGCCATCCAGGCCTATCTGCTGGGACTCGCGCGGGCGAGAAGGCAAGCTCCTGCCGAGGTCTACGCCCGCCTGGGGGACGCGTTCGAGCGCAAGCGACAGTGTGCTACGGCGATCGAGTACTACGAGCGCTACCTCGCGGCCGATTCCGCCGCCTCGGCGAGTGACGCTCGGTATCGCTACGGAACGTGCGCGTTTCGCATGGCCGAGCGCGCCTTCAACAGCGAGGACTTCCCGGTGGCCCGCAAGTACATCGAGATCGTGATCCGTAACGGCGAACCGGTGAGCAGGCTCGACGAGGCGGAGCTGATGATGGCGCGGATCCACGAATGGGTGGGGGACCGGGGGGCCGCGATGGAGACGTATAAGCGGATCGCGGAGCGGACCGGTGGCAGTCAGTCCCGCGCCGGTCTCGAAGCGTACCGCAGGTTCAAGCAGCTCGAGTTCGGGCTGCCGCTCCGCTCCGAGGAGCGTGCGCTGGCTCAGCAGGAACGCGCCTCACGCGAGGACGGGGAATGAAGCGCGCGGCAGCGGTCCTGGTTCTGGCTCTGTGGCTCGCCGCGTGCGCCTCCACGCCGGAATCGGGCGTTCTTCCGCCCGACGAGCAGTTCGCCCGCGCGGAGCAGAAGTATGCCGCGGGGGACTTCCGACAGGCGATCGCCGACTTCCAGACGTTCGCGTTCAACTATCCTCAGGACCCGAGGGTCCCGGAAGCCCGCTGGAAGGCGGCGGAGGGCTTCTACAACGTCGAGGACTGGGCGACCGCGGCCCAGGAATACCTGAACTACCAGCGGGATTTTCCGCGCGAGGAGCGGGCGGCCCGCGCGCTGTTTCAGGCCGGCAAGGCCTATCAGCAGATGTCGCTCCGCCCCGAGCTCGACCAGCGTGAGACCGAGCGAGCAGTCAATGTCTACGATCGCGTGACCGTCGAGTATCCGAGGACCGAATTTGTTGAAGAGGCTCGGACCCGGAAGGCTCAACTCCGCGACAAGCTGGCGGAGAAGGTCTATCTGAACGCGGAGTTCTACTTCGACAACGAGAACTATGCCGCCACCGAGCTCTACCTGACCGACCTCATCGAGGTGTACACGGACACCGCCTGGATTCCGGCCTCCTACGCGCTGCTCGCGCGCGCGAAGTGCGAGCAGGGACTGGGAGACCGGGCGTCCGAGGTCTATGCCCGGCTGCAGGAAAACTATCCGGAATCGCTGGCGGCGCAGGAGGTTCTCGGAGAGCTGCCCGAGAGTTGCAAGGCGATCCGGGCGGCCTCCGACGGCGAGGCTCCCGGTCCGACGAGCAGGCGTTGAGCGCGGGCCGTGCGAGGAAAGGGATTCTCGGAGGGACGTTCAATCCCCCGCACCTCGCGCATCTGATCGTGGCCCAGGAAGTGCATGAAGCCATGGAGCTGGACGGGATCGTCCTCATCCCGACGCACGTCCATGCTCTCAAGGGACCGGCGTCGGCCTCGCCGCGTCACCGGGCCGCGATGACCGAACTCGCCGTGGCGGGCGACGGGGCGCTGAGCGTGGATCGGATCGAAATACAGCGAGGAGGAACATCGTACACGGTGGAGACCCTGCGGGCCCTGAGAGAGCGGGAGCCGGATACGGACTGGACTTTGATCCTGGGGCGCGACAATCTGGAGGAGCTTGCGCAGTGGCGGGAGTCCGAGGCGCTTCCGGATCTGGCGCGGGTGGTGGTCACGACTCGCGCCGGCATCGATGCGCCAGCAGGGCGGCCCTTCGGCGGCCGCTGCACTCTGGTGGCCGTGCCGGCTATGGACGTGTCGTCGACCGTCATCCGTTCGAGAATCGTGTCGGGTCGGTCGATCCGTTACTGGGTACCGCCTGCGGTGGAGGCGTACATTCGGGAGCACGACCTGTACCGGGGGGCCGTCCCGGCCGCGTCCATTGAAAAAGCGCCGCCGGGTCGTTAGATTGTTTCACTTCTGCCGGTTGACGCCCCCCCGTCCCATGCACTGGACATTCGTTAGCGGATCGGCATCTCGTCGGCGACGACGCCCGACGGTGTTTCTCGGAGAACGATAATCGTGGTGCTGCAATCCATCCTCAAGCTGTTCGTGGGCGACAAGCACGGCCGGGAGCGCAAGCGGCTGTGGCCGATCGTCGAGGAGATCAACTCCCTCGCCGAGGACCTCGGCACGCTTTCCGACGACGAGCTGAGGGCCAAGGCCGAGGAGTTCCGCCGGCGGCTCGGCGAGGGAGAGACGGTCGACGACCTGCTCCCCGAGGCCTATGCCGTGGTCAAGGAGGCCTGTCGGCGAAACGTGGGTAACACGTGGAAGGTGACCGATCAGGACTTCAACTGGGACATGGTCCCGTTCGACGTCCAGCTGTTCGGGGGGATCGTTCTCCACGAGGGCAAGATCGCGGAGATGGCGACCGGCGAGGGGAAAACGCTCGTCGCGGTGCTGCCGCTCTACCTCAACGCCTTGGAGGGCAAGGGCGTCCACTTGGTCACCGTGAACGATTACCTCGCGCGACGGGACTCCGAGTGGGTCGGAGAAGTCCTTCGCTGGCTCGGGCTCACAGTGGGCTGCATTCAGAACCAGATGAGCTCCGAGCAGAGGCGCGAGGCATACCGCTGCGACGTCACGTACGGCACCAACAACGAATTCGGCTTCGACTATCTACGCGACAACATGGCCGTCGCACTCGAGCAGCGCGTACAACGCGGGCACAACTACGCCATCATCGACGAGGTGGACTCGGTACTGATCGACGAGGCTCGCACGCCGCTGATCATCTCCGGTCCTACTCACCATGATACGTCCTCGAAGTTCGGTGAACTGAAACCGCTGGTGGAACGGCTCGTGCGGGAACAGACGCGGATCGTGAATCAGCTCGTCGCCGAGGCGGAGGGTGCGCTGGACGGAGACGAGGACGGCATCGATTACGAGGTGGGCATAAAACTCTTTCAAGCCCGACGCGGCATGCCCAAGCACAACCGCTTGATGAAAGTGCTCAACGAGTCGGGTGTGAAGAAGCTCGTCCAGAAGGTGGAAGGCGATTACATGCGCGAGAAGCGCGCTCACGAGCTCGACGAGGCGTTGCTGTTCGCGATGGACGAGAGAGGTCATGACGCGCATCTCACCGACCTCGGACGCGAGAAGATCGCTCCGAACCAGCCCGATCTGTTCGTAGTCCCGGATCTTTCCCAGCATATCCATGAGGTCGACACCGACTCCTCGCTGTCGGAGGAGGAGAAGAGCGCGAGGCGACTGGAGCTAGAGCGGGACTACGCCGAGAAGAGCGAGACGATTCATAACATCAGCCAGCTGATCAAGGCCTATGCCCTGTACGAGAAGGACGTCGAATACGTTGTGCAGGATGGCAAGGTGCTCATCGTCGACCAGTTCACGGGAAGGTTGATGCCCGGGCGTCGCTATTCCGAGGGGATGCACCAGGCGATCGAGGCCAAGGAGGACGTCCAGATCGAGGGCGAGACGCAGACGCTGGCCACGATCACGATCCAGAACTACTACCGCATGTACGACAAGCTCGCCGGCATGACGGGGACCGCCGAGACCGAAGAGGGAGAGTTCTGGCAGATCTACGAGATGGATGTCGTCGTGATCCCGACAAACCGTTCGATCCGACGCCAGGAATACGAAGACATGGTCTACAAGACCCGTCGTGAGAAGTACAACGCGATCATCGACGAGATCGAGCGAGAGCACCAGCGAGGTCGGCCAGTGCTGGTGGGAACGGTGTCGGTGGAGGTGTCGGAGACGCTGTCGCGGCTGCTCAAGCGGCGCAACCTGCCGCACAACGTCCTGAACGCGAAGCACCATCAACGCGAGGCCGAGATCGTGGCTCGCGCGGGCCAGCCAGGCGCGATCACGATCGCCACGAACATGGCCGGCCGCGGGACCGACATCAAGCTTGGTCCCGGGGTCGTGCCTCGTGAATGGCCGGGTGTCCAGGCGGACGAGTTGCCAGAGGACGTCACGCTGGACCAGCTCGAGAAACTCATGGAAGAGGACATGCCATGGGGCCTGCACATCGTGGGCACCGAGCGGCACGAGTCGAGACGGATCGATCGCCAGCTTCGGGGGCGCTCGGGGCGCCAGGGGGATCCCGGATCATCCCGGTTCTTCCTTTCGCTCGAGGACGATCTCATGCGCCTGTTCAGCTCGGACCGCATCGCAAGTGTGATGGATCGACTGGGTGCTGAGGAGGGGGAAGTGATCACCCACCCTCTGGTCACGCGATCCATCGAGCGAGCGCAGAAAAAGGTGGAGCTGAACAATTTCGAGATCCGCAAGCGACTGCTCGAGTACGACGACGTGATGAACAAGCAGCGCGAAGTGATCTACTCCATGCGGCTGCGCGCGCTGGAGGGTGATCGGGACGAGGTGTTCGCGGAGGCCAAGGAGATCATCCGCGACGCCGCCGAGGAGAAGATCGTCCTGCACATGGCGCCCGATTCGTATGCCGAGAATTGGGATCTGGCGGGGCTCAAGGAAGACCTCATGCGCACGTACTTGCTCCCGTTCTCCTGGCTCGATCAGCTGGCGAGTGAGGAGGAGGCGGAGTCGGAAGAGAGCCTGCCCCGTACGTGGGACGAGATCGTGGACCGTATAATTTCGGAGCTGGAGTCCGCTTTCGAGCGCCGCGTCCAGGAGTGGGAACCCGAGCGGGCCCAGCTCGTGGTCCGTCAGGTCCTGCTGCGGGTGATCGACGAGAAGTGGCGGGACCACCTCTACGAGCTCGACCAGCTCAAGAGCGGCATTCAGTACCGTGCCTGGGGTCAGAAGGACCCCCTTATGGAGTACAAGACAGAAGCGTTCGCGATGTTCGTCGAGATGATGGACGACCTGCGATCGAGCGCGACGCAGCTCCTGTTCCGGGTCCAGATCGTGGATCCGGGAGCCATGTCCGCCGAGGACAGGCGCCGCCGGGAGAGAATCCAGCGGCAGCAGGTGGCCCTGCATCGCGCGGTCCCGGCAATGGCAGGCGCGGTCGCCGGCGGAACCTCGACCAGCACGGCGGGGTTGCCGGGACCCTCGGCGACGGCCCTCGCCTCGGAAGCGACGCCCCGGAGCGGCGCGACTGCTATTCCCGATACGTTCGTTCGGGAGAGCGAGAAGGTCGGTCGCAACGATCCGTGCCCGTGCGGAAGCGGGAAGAAGTACAAGAAGTGTCACGGCGCTTAACGGACGACCATCCGAGGCGCCTCGGAGCCCACGCAGAAATGAACTTCTCGATCGGAGGATATCGCACATGATCGGAGTGCTCGACCGCCTGTCGGGCGGCGCCGGGATCCTGCGGCGCAAGGAGAACGCCTACCTGCCCGGGGACGACGACGTATACGTGCCAGCGCGGCTAATCGATCAATACGGCCTGAGAAAGGGAGACGCGATCGAGGGCGAGATCGGCTCGCCACCCGGACGGGGTAAGCTGCCGCCTCTCAAGAGTGTGACCGCGGTGAACGGAGAGCCGCCCGAGAACGCCCGCTCGCGACCCAAATTCGACCAGCTTCGCGCAACCCACCCCGACGAGCGACTGGTCCTAGAAATCCTCGATGAGAAGGATGCGCGGGGGGTCAACGGCGTGGGGGTGACCAATCGCATCCTCGACCTCGTCGTGCCGTTGGGCAAAGGGCAACGGGCACTGATCGTGGCGCCGTCCAAGGCCGGGAAGACCATGCTGCTCCAGGCCGTGATGACCGGAGTCGCGGTGAATTATCCGGCCGCCGAGTTGATCGTCCTCCTGGTCGACGAGCGCCCCGAGGAAGTCACCGAGATGCAGCGCATGATCGAGAAGATCGGGCGTGGCGAAACAGTGGCGTCTTCTTTCGACTTCCCGCCGGACCGACACGTCCAAGTGGCCGAGATGGCGCTCGAACGTGCCCGACGGCTGGTGGAGTCCGGCAAGGACGTCGTGCTGGTGCTGGATTCGATCACGCGCCTGGCCCGGGCCTACAACTCGATTGAGCGATCCAGCGGGCGTACCCTTTCGGGCGGCATCGAGGCGGGAGCTCTGGAGGCGCCAAAACGGTTCTTCGGCTCGGCCCGCAAGGTCGTGGGGGATGGCGGCGGAAGCCTGACGATCATCGCCACTGCGCTCATCGACACCGGAAGCCGTGCGGACGAGGTGATATTCGAGGAGTTCAAGGGTACGGGTAACGCCGAGATCGTCCTCGCGCGCGAGCTCGCCGACCAACGCATCTGGCCGGCCATCGACGTGACGGCCAGCGGAACGCGGAAGGAAGAGCTGCTGTACCCCGAGGAACATCTCCACCGACTGCAGCTGCTGCGCCGGTTTCTATCCGACATGCGGACGACGGATGCGGCCGAGTTCCTGATCGACAAGGTCAAACATACAGGTTCGAACCAGGAGCTCATCGACAGCATGAGCAAGTAGGGTTCTTCTCCTCCCACGCCGCTGAGCTGCGTCGCGGCACTCGCCTTGCACACTTCGAACCGCGTGCGCGGATCCGTTCTTTCGATCAAGGAGTGGCCCCCCGGGGACAGGCCCCGTGAGAGGCTTCTGCGCCTTGGAGCCGGAGCGCTTTCGACTGTCGAGCTGCTGACGATCCTGATCGGAAGCGGGAACCGGGCCTGTCCAGCCGATGACATGGCACGGCGCTTGACGGCGGCCTTTCCTGGCTTGCGACAGCTTGCGGGCCGCAGTGCGGACGACCTGCTGCGGCTCGAGGGAATCGGAACCGCCACGGCCGCGCGACTCGCCGCCGCCCTGGAACTTGGCCGGCGGCTCCAGCAGGAGCGTCGGGAACGTCAGCCGACGCTCTCCTCACCGCGCTCCGTCTGGCGCCACCTCGCGCTCGAGCTCCGGGATCGTGAGCGGGAGCGATTCCTGGCGCTGTGTCTCAACACCAGGAACGAGCTTATCCGGGAGGTGGTGGTCTCCGTGGGTTCGCTCAACGCGTCCATCGTCCATCCGCGAGAGGTCTTCAAGCCCGCCCTAGCATGCTCCGCGGCAGGCCTGGTCATCGCCCACAACCATCCGTCGGGTGATCCCGCGCCGAGTCGCGAGGACCGCGAAGTGACGCGCGCGATCACAGAAGCCGGGCGCATCCTGGACGTCCCCCTCCACGATCACGTGATCATCGGAGCAGACTCGTATTTCTCCTTCAAGGATTCCGGGCTCCTCTAGTGGCGTTGAAAGTCTAGCGGGAGAGTGGTATATCCGACGGTGTGCGTGTCAACGTGAGATGATGATTAGTCTTGAGATGTTCTTGAAAGGAGTATCTTGTGGCGTTCGAGACGTATGTTCCTCAACGAGGTCCTTCCGTCGGAGAGTCCACGATCCGTATCCTGAAGAACGGGAATTTCTCCATAAGTCCCGCGGCATACGAGAAATGGTTCAATAAATCGAACTACATAGAGCTGTTGTTCGACGCCCGTACTCGGAAAGTCGGTCTCAAGCCGCGCGCCAAGGCCACTAAGGCCTCTTACAAGCTTCGCATGTCGCCGCAGGGAGGAGACAGGCGGTACGTCTCGGGATCGCAGTTTCTGGAGTCGTACGGCGTGGACCTGCGGAAGGCCAGAAGCTTTGAAGCGAAGTGGAACGACGGGCAGAAGCTGGTCGAGTTTTCGGTGAAGTAAGCCCATCCACTTGGGGTCTGCGAAGTGGGCGCCGGCGCTCCGCAGCGGAGCGCCGGCGCTTTTCGTTCCGGGGTTCGAAGAGGTATTCTACTTCCATGGACAAGAAGCGTTTCTTGCGGTCCCTCGTGCCCCTCGGGGATCGCATCGACATCGAAACGATCGGGCGGGCGTACGCCTTCGGAGAACAGGCGCACGCAGGCCAGAAGCGCCTGTCAGGCGATCCGTTCATGGCCCACTCGGCAGAGATCGCCAGAATTCTGCTCGATCTGAACCTTATCGACACCACGACGATCGTGGCCGCGCTCTTACACGACGTAGCGGAAGACACCCATGTCAGCGTGGAACAGGTCGAGGAATTGTTCGGGCGGGAAGTGGCCTCGCTCGTCGAGGGGCTCACCAAACTCGGTCACTTGCGCTTCCAATCGCGCGAGGAGCGACAGGTGGAGAACTATCGGAAGCTCCTGCTGTCGATGGCTCGCGACATCCGGATAATCATGATCAAGCTCGCCGATCGTCTGCATAACATGCGCACGCTGGAGTTCTTGCCCGACGAAAAGAGGCACCGTATCGCCAGTGAAACGCGCGACATCTATGCTCCGCTCGCTCATCGCTTCGGTATGGCGACGATCCGGTGGGAGCTAGAGGACCTGTCGTTCAAATTCCTGGAGGGGGAAGCCTACAAAGATCTCGCGAGGAAGGTGCAGGCCAAGCGGAAGGAGCGTGAGCGCATGATTGCCGCCATCGCGCGCCCCCTCGAGGCAGCGCTGGAGGAGGCAGGGGTCCCGGCCGAGATAACGGGACGGCCGAAGCATCTCTGGTCGATCCACAAGAAAATGCAAGCCCGGAACAAGCCTTACGAGAATATCTACGACCTCCTGGCGATACGTGTGCTGACCGAGACCGTGCGGGACTGTTACCACGGGCTGGGGATCATCCATACGCTGTGGACTCCGGTGCACGAGCGGTTCAAGGACTACATTGCGACGCCCAAGTCGAACATGTACCAGTCACTGCATACGACCGTCTACGGTCCGGTGGGCACGCTCTACGAGATCCAGATTCGCACGTGGGAGATGCACCGTACGGCCGAGGTGGGCATCGCTGCTCACTGGAAATACAAAGAAGGGAGTGCCGGAACCGAGATTGACGAGCAGCTGGCGTGGTTCCGCCAGATTCTCGAGTGGCAGCAGGACATGACGGATCCCGAAGAGTTCCTGGAATATCTAAAGATCGACCTCTACAAGGATGAGATCTTCGTTTTCACTCCCAAAGGGGATCTCGTACAGCTACCCGCGGGATCGACTCCCATCGATTTCGCATTCCAGGTCCACAGCGAGGTGGGGATGCGCTGCTCGGGCGCCCGGGTGAACGGCCGCATCGTTCCGCTGCACAAGGAGCTGCGCTCGGGCGACACGGTCGAGATCCTGACTCAGGCCAATCAGCGTCCCTCAAGGGACTGGCTGCACTTCGTGAAGACCTCCAAGGCACGCCAGATCGTGCGCCGGACGATCCGAGAGGAGGAGCACTCGAGCTCGGTGGCGCTGGGCAAGGAGCTGCTGGAAAAGGAATACCGCCGCAACCGTGTCCGGCGTCCGGACGACGAACGACTCGAGGAGACCGCGGCGGAGTTCCACATCCCGGACGGGGAAGCCCTGTTCGCCTCTCTCGGCCGCGGCGATCTGACGCTGACCCAGGTCTGGAACGTGTTGTTTCCCGAGGAGAAAGCGGTCGAGCGCAAGCCCGCGACCGCCTTCGAGCGCCTGGTCGAGAAGATCAAGGGCGGCCCTCAGGGCGTGAAGATTCAGGGTGTGGACAACATGATGGTCCGCTTCAGTCAGTGCTGCCAGCCGATTCCCGGTGACGAGATCATGGGATACATCACACGCGGCCGGGGTGTCTCTATCCACCGAACG
The DNA here is from genome assembly GCA_035633635.1 of Gemmatimonadota bacterium. GTDB lineage: Bacteria > Gemmatimonadota > Gemmatimonadetes > JACCXV01 > JAHWKZ01 > JAICNR01. The sequence goes on from DASQEN010000327.1 coordinate 13,824, forward strand.
GACTGTCCGAACATCCTCAATCTTACCGACGAGCCGGAGCGAAAGATCGAGGTCCGCTGGGATACTTCCGGTGCCCAGACCTTTATCGTCCGGCTCGTGGTCACGGGTACGGATCGGCGCGGATTGTTCGCCGACGTGGCGGGCGCAGTCTCACGATCTTCGACCGATATCAAGAGTGCAGACCTGACCGTGAACGAAACCGGCATCGAGGGGACCTTCGTGATTGAGGTCAAGGACCTGGACCATCTGAATAAGGTCGTGGGAGCGATGAAGTCGATCGAAGGCATCCTGGAAGTGCAGCGGCGCGAGTATTTCGGGTCCCACGAGCTGGGGATCGAGACAGGGCGGGTGATCGGCGGGTAGGTGG
>DASQEN010000328.1:0-6220 GCA_035633635.1 Gemmatimonadota bacterium
GCGTTTCCATCCTACGTGATCGTCAAGGCGAAGATTCCGCTCGAGCGGATCGACGGCGACGGGCTTCTGGCCCGCGCCGAGCAGGCCCTCGGGGCGGCCGAGGTTGATCGGACCGACGGCCTCAAGCTCCTCTGGCCGGCCCGCCAGGAGTGGCTGCACCTGCGGAAGTCGGGAACGGAGCCCGTGGTGCGGCTCATCGCGGAGGCACCCGACGTGGCCGCCGCCGAGCGCCTGCTTGACCTCGCGCGCGAGATCGCCGCGGCGCGCTGATCCGCGTCGGAACTGCTTCCTTTTCGGCCCGATTCCTGCTAGCATAAATCTGGAGTGGTCGTTCATTCATTCGAACTGTGTCGGGGGGCGGAACCATGTGTGGGATCATCGGATACATCGGAAGTGACCAGGCTGCGCCGATCCTCCTGGAGGGTCTGCGGCGAATGGAATACCGCGGGTACGATTCCGCCGGCATCGCGATCATCAACGGCAAGGGATTGCACATCGCCAAGCTCCCCGGCCGGATTCAGGGACTCCAGGATCTGGTCGAGTCTGATCCTCCCGTGGGAACGATCGGTCTCGCCCATACGCGCTGGGCGACCCACGGCCCGCCTACGCAGATCAACGCTCATCCTCACACCTGCTGCAAGGACCGCATCGCGGTGGTCCACAACGGGATCATCGAGAACGCGGGTGCGCTGCGCGATCGGCTCGTGGAGCGCGGACACGTCTTCAAGAGCGAGACCGATACCGAGGTCATCGCGCACCTGATCGAAGAGGACCACTCGGGTGACCTCGGCGATGCCGTGCGGGCTGCGCTCCGGCACGTCGAGGGCACATACGGCCTGGTCGTCCTTTCGCTCGACAGCCCGAACGAAATCGTGGCTGCCCGCATGGGGAGCCCCTTGCTCGTCGGGGTCGACGACGGCGAGCTGTTCGTGGCCAGCGATGCGGCCGCGATCATCGGCCACACGCGTCGGGTCATCTACCTCGACGACGGCGAGATGGTCACGCTTTCGCGGAACGGCTACGTGATGCGCGACCTCGAGAACACGCACGTCGACAAGACGATCGACGAGATCTCGTGGGACTTGAAGGAGATCGAGAAGGGCGGCTATCCGCATTTCATGCTCAAGGAGATCTTCGAGCAGCCGGAGGCCATTCGGAACGCCATGCGCGGACGGCTTCAGCTCTCGGAGGGAACGGCGGTGCTCGGCGGGCTCAGCCACATCGACGAGGATGAATGGCGCCGCATCGACCGCATCGTCCTCACGGCTTGCGGGACCTCCTGGCACGCGGCGCTGGTTGGAGAGTACCTGCTCGAAAACGCCACCCGGATGCCGATCGAGGTCGAGTACGCGAGCGAGTTCCGCTATCGCAACCCGGTAATCGACGAACGGACGCTGATGTTCGCGATCAGCCAGTCCGGCGAGACGGCGGACACCCTGGCTGCCGTCCGCGAGGGACAGCGTCGCGGCGGCCGCGTGCTGGGCATCGTGAACGTGGTCGGATCCTCGATCGCCCGCGCCACGGACGGGGGCATCTACATCCATGCGGGCCCCGAGATCGGAGTGGCCTCCACCAAGGCATTCACCTGTCAGCTTACCGTTCTCGCGCTGGCCACCCTGTTTCTCGGGCGGCGGCGACATCTCTCGGCCGAGCGCGGTCGCGAGCTCGCGGAGGCGATGTGGGCGCTGCCGGAGAAGCTCGAGCAGGTGCTAGAGCGCGACGATCTGATCCAGGATATCGCCCAGCAGTACTGCGAGGCGAGCAACTTCCTGTACCTGGGCCGCGGGCTCAACTTTCCGGTGGCGCTCGAGGGCGCGCTCAAGCTCAAGGAGATCTCCTACATCCACGCCGAGGGATATCCCGCCGCCGAGATGAAGCACGGGCCGATCGCGCTGATCGACCAGAACATGCCGGTCGTCGTGGTCGCCACGCGCGACTCCGTCTACTCGAAGGTCCTGTCGAACGTCGAGGAGGTGAAGGCACGTCGCGGACGCGTGCTGGCCATCGTCAACGACGGGGACAGCGACGTGGCGCGGCTGGCCGACCACGTGATCGAGGTTCCCAAGACCGACGACATGCTGACCCCGATCCTCAGCGTCGTGCCGCTCCAGCTCCTCGCCTACCACATCGCCGTCCTCCGCGGCTGCGACGTCGACAAGCCGCGGAACCTCGCGAAGTCGGTTACGGTCGAATAGCGCCGGGCCTGGGCATCGCAACCGAGCCGCGCTGGAAGACGTGGGCCCGGCGGACGCGGATCCCCTTCGCCGCGAAGCTGGCCTGGAACACGGCCCTCTCTCCGCTACGTCCCGGAAGCCTCGTGATCCTGAATTCGGGCCGCTGCGGCTCGACCGTCCTCTTGCGAATGCTCGACGCGCACCCGCGCGCCTGCTCGCGAGGAGAGGTCTTCCACAGGTACGACACGATCTATGGCGGATGCCCCCGACGGCCCGATCCGCTCCGCTACCTCGAGCGGGAATTGCGGCGCGTCGGTCGACGGCATTTCGTCTTCTCCGTCCACTTCCTCAGGGCGCAGCACCTCCGGCCCGACCTCCTCGACATGCAACTGGAGGAGTTTCTCCGGGTCGTCCACGGGATGGGCGTCAACCGGATCGTATTGCTGGAGCGGCGCAACTATCTGCGAATCATCCTGTCCAGCTATGCGGGAGCCCTTCGCGAGCAATGGCATGTCCCGGCGCTCGGGGAGAGCGAGGTGAAGTCGTTTGTTCTGGATCCCGATCGGGTGGAGTTCGCGCGCACGACTCTACCGCTCACCGCCTGGCTCGAAGAGTTCGAACGCGGCTACGCAGAGGCGCGGGGGCTCGTGGCCGCGGTCAGCGGGCTATACCTGACCTACGAGGAAGACGTACTTCCCGATCCCGGGATCGGACATCGAAAGTTGTGCGCGGTCATGGGTCTTCCGGCGCTGGACGTGGAGGTCTCGCTCCGGCGGTCGAACCCCTTTCCGGTCCGCGAGATGCTGAGGAACTTCGAGAAGGTCGAGCGCCATCTGCGGGGAACGCGCTTCGCATGGATGCTGGACGCGGAATGAAACAGAAGGCTTGGGAGGGCCGATGCGGGTCTGTCTGCAGCGGGTGAGCGAAGCGTGGGTGACCGTCCCCGGCGAGGAGGGTGAGCGGCGCGAGGCGGGACGGATCGGCGCCGGGCTCCTGGTGCTCGCGGGCTTCGCCGCGGCGGATGATCGAAACGTCCTGGAATGGATGGCCGCAAAGATCGCGGATCTGCGGGTGTTCGAGGGAGAAGGAACGAGCGGGTTCGATCGCTCGCTCCGGGACACGGGCGGTGGGCTTCTCGTCGTCAGCCAGTTCACCCTTTACGGAGACGCGCGGAAGGGCCGCCGCCCGGACTTCGCCGCCGCCGCGTCCTATGCCACTGCCGAGGCGCGGTACCGCGAGTTCTGCGAGCTGTGCGAGGGCGAGCTTCCCGGCAAGGTCCAGACCGGGGAATTCGGTGCGCGGATGGAGGTGGGGCTGGTGAACGAAGGCCCGGTGACCCTGTGGCTCGAGAGGTGAGTGAGACGACATCCGCCCCGGCCGTACCCCCGCTCGTGCTCGCCTCCGGAAGCCCGCGCCGGCGGCAGGTCCTGGCGCAGCTGGGCCTGACGTTCGAGGTCGTGGCCGCGCCCGAGGGCGTCGAAACGCCCTGGGACGGGATCACGTCGCCCGTCGACTTCGCGGCCGATCTTGCTCGTCGGAAGGCGGCGGTCGTCGGAGGGGATCGGCCCGACGCCATCGTCCTCGCCGCCGACACGATCGTCGTCCTGGACGGCGCGGTTCTCGAGAAGCCGAGGGATGAGGCCGACGCCCGCGCGATGCTGGCCCGCCTCGCGGGCCGCGAGCATGTCGTCCACACAGGAGCGGCGATCGAGGCCCCGGGCGGGCACGGCGGGCGGGCCGCGGTCTTCGGAGTCGAGAGCACTGGGGTCCGGTTCCGCCCGCTCGGTACAGCGGCGATCTCCGCCTACGTCGCAACCGGCGAGCCGCTCGACAAGGCGGGAGCGTACGGCATCCAGGGTTACGGCGCCGCGCTCGTCGAGTCCGTGCACGGCTGCTACTTCAACGTCATGGGCTTCCCCGTGACCTGCGTGATCGCGCTGCTCGAGAGGATCGGATGGCGCTATCAGTTCCCAGGGCGCCTGGTGCGCGTGGACGGCCTGCCGTGACAACGGCCGGCTCGGAGCCGACTTTCCAGCCCGTGCCGATCGAGACGATCTCCTGGCAGGGCGACCACGTGCGCATGATCGACCAGACACGCCTACCGAACGAGCGCGTGGACATCGAGATCCGCACGGTTCCCGAGATGGTCGAAGCGATCCAGAAGCTCAGGATCCGCGGCGCGCCCGCGATCGGCATCGCGGCCGCGATGGGGCTCGTCGCTGCGCTCTTCCCGCACCGCGACGACGAGGAGGGGTTCCGGTCACGGCTCGAGGAGTACGGCGACGCGTTGGCCGCTGCCCGTCCGACGGCCGTCAACCTGTCGTGGGCGGTGGAGCGCATGAAGGAGATCGCGCGGAGGCACGACGACATGGCGGCGGCCGCGCTCTGGGAGCGCCTCGAGCAGGAGGCGATCGCGATCTTTGAGGAAGACCGCCTGATGTGCCGCCGGATCGGGGAGGCGGCGCGCGGTATCATCCGCGAGCGGGCCGGGATCCTCACCCACTGCAACGCCGGCGGCCTGGCGACGTCCGGGTACGGGACCGCGCTCGCCTGCGCGTACGTGGCAAACGAGGACGGAAAACGCGTCCGCGTCTTCGCCGACGAGACCCGCCCACTCATGCAGGGAAGCCGCCTCACCGCGTGGGAGCTCATGGAGAGCGGTGTCGACGTCACGTTGATCTGCGACGACATGACCGCGGCAACGATGGCGAAGGGCGAGATCGATCTCGTGATCGTGGGCGCGGACCGGATCGCCGCCAACGGTGACACGGCGAACAAGATCGGGACCTACGGGGTCGCGATCCTTGCCCGCGAGCATGGGATCCCGTTCTACGTGGCGGCCCCGCGCACGACGTTCGATTTCTCGCTCCCCGACGGGAGCCGGATCCCGATCGAGGAGCGCGATCCCGCCGAGATCACCCACGGCTTCGGTACCGCCACCGCGCCCGCGGGCGTCAAGGTCTACAGCCCAGCTTTCGACGTCACGCCGGCTCGGTACGTCACCGGATTCTTTACCGACGCCGGCCTGCTGGAGCCGCCATTCGAGGAGTCGCTGGAGGTGCTGAGGAAACCCGCGATCGCTTGACCCGCGAAAGGTGAAAGGTAGAATTCGTCAACCATGTCCGGCGAGTCCAAGACCGAGGCCGTCCGCCAGAGGCGTGCCGAGATCGAGCGCTTCCTCGAGCGCGAGGTCTGGGCGCGGATCCCGAAGGAGCAGCTCGGTAGGGCGCTTGACAAGGAGGAGGTTTACCTCCGCTTGACCGAATCCCTGAGCGTCGACTATCTTTCCATGCTGTATTTCTGACGGTTCAAGCCCCGCGCATTCGCGCGGGCCTTCGGATCCACGAGGAGACATGCGATGAAGACCCATCAGGTGACCCCGGACCAGATCGTCCGGCGTTGGTATCTCGTCGACGCCGAGGGGCAGACGCTCGGCCGGCTGGCGAGTCGCGTCGCCCAGATCCTGCGCGGGAAGCACAAGCCGATCTACACCCCGCACATGGACACCGGTGACCACGTCCTGGTGGTCAACGCCGAGAAGGTCCGGCTGACCGGCAAGAAGCTCGACCAGAAGCGGTATTACCGGCATAGCGGGTACCCGGGAGGGCTCAAGGAGACTCCCATCCGGCGGATGCTGGAGACCCATCCCGAGCGGGTGCTCGAGCTCGCGATCAAGGGGATGATGCCCAAGGGGAAGCTCGGTCGGGCGATGACCCGCAAGCTGCGCGTCTACGCCGGTCCGGAGCACCCGCACCGCGCCCAGCAGCCGGTGTCGATCAACCTGGAAGCCTGGCCGCCTCAGAATCAGCTGGCAGAGCCAGCAGCGTCGTCGAAGTAGGGCGCAGAGCTCGCGAAACCGAAAGAGAGAGGATTCACGGATGGCAAAGCAGTTCAACGGCGTCGGGCGACGGAAGACCTCGGTCGCGCGCGTGTACCTGCGACCGGGCAAGGGCGCCTGGGAGATCAACGGTCGTCCTCTGGCCGAGTACTTCCCGCGCCTGCTCCATTTGCAGCAGTGCCAGAAGCCGTTCGAGGTCACGCGCACC
>DASQEN010000329.1:0-3515 GCA_035633635.1 Gemmatimonadota bacterium
GAGCGGCCCGTGCGAGCCAGATACGACAGAAGGAGTGCGATCCCCACAGGCGCGTCGCGCGTGTGATGAATCCCGGGATAGATGACGCCCCCGTTGCCCTCGCCTCCGATCGGGCTGTCGACCTCGAGCATTCCGAGCGCCACGTGGACCTCGCCGACCGCCGTCCGATAGACCCGCGCGCCATGGGACTCCGCCACCCGGTCCACGACCTGGCTCGTCGAGAGGTTGGTGACCACCGTCCCTGGTCGCTCCGAGAGCACGTAGTCGGCGACCAGCGCGAGCGTCAGGTCCTCGCCCAGCGCCATGCCCCGCTCGTCGACGAGGGCCAGGCGATCGCCGTCCGGATCGATCGCCATCCCCAGGTCGGCGCCCGACGCGCGGACCCGCTCGCAGAGCTCAGTGAGGTTGGCGGCCGTCGGCTCGGGGTCGCGCGGGAACCGCCCGGTCGGCTCCAGGTAGAGCCCATCGACCTCTACACCCAACCGGGACAGGAGCGGAAGGGCGGGCAACCCACCCGCGCCCGCGCAGGCATCGAGCACGACATGGAAGCCGCGCTCCCGAACCGCCTCCATGTCGACCAGCGGGTCGGCCAGGATCCGCTCCACGTGCCGGGCGGTCGCGTCGCCGCGGGCTTCCCGGCCACCGGAAGCGTCCCATGCCGCGCGCGGGATCCGGCCGCACTCGACCATCGACAGAACCTCGGCGCCCTCCGCGGGGGTCAGGAACATGCCTCTATGGGACGCCAGCTTGAGCGCGTTCCAGGGCGCTGGGTTGTGGCTCGCCGTTAGCGCGATCCCGCCCGCAGCCTCCTCGTCCTCGACTGCGAGCAGGATCGTCGGCGTGCAGGCCATCCCCACGTCGAGCACGTCGCAGCCGACGCTTCTGAGCCCGGACTCCGCGGCTGCGGCGAGAAACGGCCCGCTCACCCGGGCGTCTCGGCCCAGCACGATGGTCGAGCGGCCCGTGCGGGCGGCGGCCGCCGCACCGTGCGCGGCGGCATACGTGGCCACGACCTCGGGCGTCAGCGACTCGCCCACGATCCCCCGGATCCCCGAGACGCTGATGACCAGCCGGCCTTCGCCCATGGCCGCGGAATCTACAACCCTTTCCACTCGGCGCTCCAGCACACATTTTTCCGTGATGGAATGGACCGGGTTCGAGGAGATCGGGGGTAAGCAGATCGCGCCGGGCATCGTGCGCTGGGTCGCGTTCCATCCGGAATGGAAGGAGGACGTGGCCTGCGCGGCGATCAACCCGGGCGGGCATCTCGTCCTCGTCGATCCGCTGCTTCCCGCAGGGCCTGAAGGCGAGGCGGCCTTGCGCGGGCTGGAGGCACTGGGTGAACCGCCCGCGATCGTTCTCACCGTGTTCTTCCACGAGCGGAGCGCTGGCGACATCGCGGACCGCATTGCCGGAACGACCCTCTGGGTCGAGCACGCCGGCGTCGCGAACGTGAAGTCCCTGGTGACGAATCCGTTCCAGGCCGGCGATCACCTCCCGGGCAGCCTCGTCGCCTTCGCCACCGCGCGGGCCGACGAGATCGTCCTGTGGGACCCCGCCTCCCAATCGCTGATCGTCGGGGACGTGATGCTCGGCCGCGGACCGCGGGGGATCGAGCTCTGCCCCGACAGCTGGCTCCCGGACGGCATCGGGACGAGCGACCTCGCCCGTTCGCTCCTGCCGCTTCTCGACCTGCCGGTCGCGCGGATCCTGCCCGGCCACGGCGAGCCGGTCGTCCAGGACGCGGCCTCCCGCCTGAAGAGCCTCCTGGGTGAGACCGGTCCCTAGGCGCTCGCCCAGCAGGTCGGTCAGCACTCCGACGGAGTGGGCGAGGTCGACCCATCACAGCACAGGATCTCTCACCGCGTTGTCGGTTTCACGCCGCGCTGCTGTAGTGCCACAGATACCGCTCGAGCGATTCGCTCGTACACCGGGGTGTCGGGGTGGCTCTGGGTGGAGTAAGGATAGAGCTGAACGTCCTCCGCCACCCCGCGCCTCATCTCGGCGAGCGTGTCGACGTACTCGATCCCGTTCGCGTCCAGGAACGCCTTTGTCCGGTTCCAGATCTCCGCCTCGTTCCGGGCCAGCGCCTCCATGACGCTGCCCGGCGTTGGCTGTGGATCGAGCGCAGCGGCGTAGACGAACTCCTTCGAAGGGATGAGGACCACGACGTGACGGCTACCGGCCGCCCCGCACCAGACAGGCAGCCGCGTCGTGGTACCAGCACGAGATCCCGAGCACGTCCACGGTTACCAGTACCTCTCGAGGCGCTCGGTCGAGTCCGCGACGTCGTCGCGTCGGATCCAGTACGACTCGAGCTCCGGCACCGGGGACTTCTCGATCGGATCCCGCCGGACCGCGCGCCGGACGAGCCCGATCGGGGTGACGACGAGGAAGAGACGACGGCCAGAAGGACCCGGGTCATCACGTGACCGAGGACGAGCGCCAACCCCATCCAGACCCGATACAGGGGACGGAGGAGTGCGGGAGCCGCGAGGCCAAGGAAGGCCAGCGCCACCCCCGATCCCACCAGCCAGCGGACACCGGCGCCGATCACCCATTCCCCTCGCCACACAACCACCAGCGCGAGCAAGAACAGAAACGTCCCCATGACGAGACCGAACTCGCGCAGTCGCTTCCGACTGGCGTCGAGAGCCCGAAAGTCCTCTCGCAGCGTCTCGATCATCCCCATCGTGAGAAGACGCGTGCCGGGATCAGAACAGGACGTAGATGAAGGGCGACAGCACCGAGCCCTGGGAGAAGACGATCAGCAGGCTCAGGAGGACCAGCACGATCACGATGGGCGCCAGCCAGTACTACGTGGATCCGCCCGCTCAGGGGACGACGCACCCTTTTCACGAAAAAACGCTGTGAGCAGTGGCAGGGAAGCCCGAGGGCATCCTCAGGGAACCGCCTCCGCGTACGCTGACCCCTTGCACCGAGCGGTTCGTCCCTCATCCTTCGAGGAGGTTCCGATGAAGTCGTTCTTCCTTTCCCTGCGACGGGTACTCCCGGCCGCGGGGGCGCTCGTGCTGGCCGCGCTCGTCGCGGCCTGCGCCGTCATCCTCTCCAAGGACCCTCCCGTCGCGACCGCCCACGACTCGACGCAGCCGATCCAGGTCGAGTCGCCGGCCCGGGTCCACCTGGCCGACGGCTCGGTCGTCGTCTACCCGAAGGGGTTCGCCCTGGAGCGAGACACGATCGTCGGCGAGGGGAGCCGGTACGGTCTCGCGCTCGAGGGCAAGGGCGTCGTGATGCGGCTCCCCGTCGACAGCGTGGCCGCTATGGAGAGCTACCGGGTCGAGACGAACACCGGTCGGAGCGTCGGGTATTCGCTGGCCGGCACCGGGGTGATCTGGGGGTCGGCTGTGTTGGCTTGCCTGGCGCTCTGCGGCTCGTGCCCGACGATCTACTCTCCCGACGGCACGCTCGAGGCGGAGGCCTTCTCCTACAGCATCGCGCCCGTCTTCGAGGCCCGGGACGTGGATCGCCTGGTCACGCGTCCCGATGCCGAC
>DASQEN010000330.1:0-10509 GCA_035633635.1 Gemmatimonadota bacterium
GCCGCGGGCGAAGCTGTTCGAGATCGGTCACGCGTTCGGCCGCCGGGGCGGTGAGGTCGAGGAGGGGGAACGCTTGGCGCTTGTCGCGGCGGGGGCCCGGTTCCCGCTGGACTGGTCGCAGACCAGTTCGCCCGAGTACGACTTCTGGGATCTCAAGGGAGACCTCGAGGACGTGCTGGCGGTGGCGGCCGGGATCTCGCCGCAGTTCTCCACCGGCGCGCGGGCGTGGCTCCATCCGGGCCGCCAGGCCGAGGTCGAGGGGGCGGACGGCACCTCGCTCGGGTTCTGCGGGGAGGTCCATCCGGTCGTCGCCGCGTCGTGGGGGACGGACCGAAAGCTCTTCGTCGCCGAGCTCGACGTCGTGGCCCTGGACGGCCCGGCGCGAGACCTGCGGGTCGAGGCGTGGAGCCGCGAGCCCGCGATCGAGCGGGATCTTGCGCTGATCGTGCCCGAAGGGGACGCCGCGGCGGAGATCCTGGCGGCCGTGAGAGGAGCGGGGCTCGATCATCTGGGGGATGTCCGGGTCTTCGACCGGTACGCCGGACCGCAGCTGCCCGAGGGGCATTACAGCCTGGGTCTCCGGCTCACGTTCGAGATGGACCGCACGTTGACCGACGCGGAAGTAGACGGGGAGATGAAGCGATTGATGGAACTCCTCCGCGGGGAGCGAGGATATGAAATCCGGTGAAGCGCGTCCCTCCCGCGACCGGACGGGTGCGCGCGACCAGGGGCAAGGTTCGCTCGAAGGCATCCTTCCCCTCGAGGAGCCTCGCGTCGACGAGGAGGTGGACGAGACGGTCCGCGAGTCCGTGCCTCCAGTGAAAACCGGGAAGAAGAAAGCGCTCCGTTCGCGTGGGAACGGAGAGGGTGGAGGCGGGGCGGATCGGCTCCTCGCTTCGCTGGACGCGCTCGAGGAAAACGTTACCTTGCTTCTAGCCCGGCACGAGAGCCTGTCCGCCGCGCATGCGGCCGCCGAGGATCGCAGCAAGTTCCGGGATTCGCTCGATCCGATCGAGCTCGAGAGCCGTGTCCGGGCGCTCGAGGCAGACAAGGAAAGGCTCGAGCGCCACGCCGCTTTCCTCGAAGACCGCATCCGGGGACTCCTTTCGAGGGTGCGCTACGTGATCGAGTCGTGAGATGAGCGAGACGACTCCCGGCACCACGCGCGTAACGATCCTCGACGAGCCGTTCGCGATCCGATCCGAGGCCGACGCGGCGTACACGCGTCGCGTGGCGGGGCACGTGGACAGCTCGCTCCGCGAGCTTCGCGAGAAGGCGCCCTCGATGGAGCCGTTCCAGGTGGCGGTACTGGGCGCCATGGAGATCACCGACGAGCTCTTCCGGGTCCGCGAGCGACAGGCTGAGCTCGAGGGCGAGATCGCCGTGCGGATCGCGAGACTCGCCGAGACGATCGGCGAAACGCTGAAGCGAACCGAAGTTTCGAGCCCATCGACGAAGGGGAAGGAGACGAGAGCGCGCTGAAAGACCCCGTCCGGGGCGCCGGGAAGACCAATTTTTTGAGCCAACACGTCCCGATAGGGATCCTCGCTTCGCCCGTCGATCGCATGCCTCTCCGGAGGAAGTGAGACGCGGGTGGGGAGGGTACCCACTGTTTCATGAGGGCGTCAAAAAATCCTTTCTGGTGACCCCGGCGGGGTCTTTCCGCTCCGCCGTTCGCGCGCCCGACCCGATCGCCTCTTGATCCGAACCCACTGCACCCCGCGGATCTGCTTCCTGGCGACGACCGCGCTCGGGCTAACGGTCGCCGCGTGCGAAGCCGGAGCGCGCGCGCCCGCCCTCGACGGCCAGCCCGACAGCCTCGTCTTCGACGCCCTCGTCTTGGGAGGGATGAGCCCGGCGCGGGTCGTCGAGTGGTCGAACGCCGGAGCCGACACGGTGGTCCTTTCCGCTCTGTACGTGAGCGGCCCGGCGGCCGCCGACTTCGTGTTGGCAGAGGACCTCTGCGACGGCGCCACGCTCGCCCCCGGAGAGTCGTGCAGCGCGGTGGTCCTGTTCGGACCTCGCGAGGCGGGCCCCAGGAAGGCGATGATCGCCACCGAGCGCGAGCCGGGGAGCGGGGCGACAGTGGTACTCCTGGGCGAGGGGATCGCAGACACGATGGCGGCGGTGGAACCGGCCGGCCTCGTCCGCGCCGTCCCGGAGACGCTCGACTTTGGCGCGCAGCCGCTCGGCGCCGCCGGAGGCCCGCTCGGCGTCCGGCTCGTCAACCGGCGCCCGGGCCCGGTCCAGTTCGCGGTCCGGCTGCGCGGAGGACAGACGCCGGGGTTCCGCATCGCGCTCGACCGCTGCTCCAACGAGATCCTGGATTCCGGCCGCGCCTGCACGGTTCAGGTACTGTTCGTGCCCGCCGCCGAGGGGCTTCTCTCGGGAGAGCTGATCCTGCGGGACCTGAACGGTCCGACGGACCAGTCCGTGGCGCTTTTGGGAATCGGAATTCCGGCGGCGCCGGCGGTTGGGGATGCCCGCGCGAGCGCACCGATCGCCTCTCTGTCCCTGTCGGTGAGCCCGCGGGCGTTGGAGTTCGGGATCCAGGAGCCGGGCTCGTCCAGCGCGGCGCGCGCGGTTCAGATCAAGAACGAAGGAGCCGCGAACGTCGCCTTTCGATCGCTGCGCGTGGCCGGGAGCGATGCGGGCGCCTTTCGCATCGCGCAAAACGACTGCAGCGGCGGGCTCGTTCCCACCCGGACCTGCTCGCTGGAGATCGTCTTCCAGCCCGCGGCCCCGGGCGCGCGGACGGCTCGCATCGAGGCGATCACGATCTCCGGCCTCGAGCCCGCGCTCGTGCTCTTAAGCGGGACAGGGGGATCGCGGTGAGCACCCTGGGGCGGCCGATCGCGGCGCGCACGTGAGGGTTCTGTTCGTGGCCGACGTCTTCGGTCGACCCGGCCGACGTGCGCTGGAGTGGGGGATCGAGCTCCGGCGGGCCATCGCGGCTCCGGATCTCATCGTCGTCAACGGCGAGAACGCCGCCGGCGGCTTCGGCATCACCCCGGACATCGCGCGCGACTTCTTCGAGCTCGGCGCCGACGTGATCACGACCGGCAACCACGTCTGGGACAAGCACGAGATCTACGACTTTCTCGACGCGGAGACGCGCCTGCTGCGCCCGGACAACTATCCCGGTGCCAATCCCGGCCGCGGCGTCTGGACCGGCGAGGTCCGAGGGGCGCGGTGCGCGGTCCTCAACCTGCAGGGGCGGGTTTTCATGAAGGAGATCGACTGCCCGTTCCGTCGGCTCGACTCGCTGCTCGAGGAACCGGCCGTGCGCGAGTGCAAAATCGTGATCGTGGATTTCCACGCCGAAGCAACGGCCGAGAAGATAGCGCTGGGCCGTTACGCGGACGGGCGGGTGAGCGCGGTGATCGGAACCCACACCCACGTCCCCTCTGCCGATCCGCGCGTCCTGCCGGGCGGCACCGCCTACGTGACCGACGCGGGGATGACCGGACCCCATGGCGGGGTGATCGGAGTCGAGGCGGCCGCCGCGGTGGAGCGGTTCCTGAAGCAGACGCCGAACCGGTTCACGGTAGCGGCCGATGACGTCCGGTTCCAGGCCATCTCCATCGACGTCGACGAGCAGACTGGACGCGCGCTCTCGATCGAGAGGATCGATGAGCCGATCGGCTGAAGCGCGTCCGCGCGTGTACCTGGCTGGCGCGATGGAGCGGGCGCCGGACCGCGGGCGTGCCTGGCGCGAGCGCCTGCAACCGGTCCTCGAGGAGCTGGGGCACGCGTGCTTCAACCCGTGCGAAGAAGAGCTGCTCGTTGCCAGCGAGGAGGAGCGCGACAGCTTCCATGAGTGGAAGTCGTCCGGGCACGAGCGGTTCCTGCCGCTCATGCGGCGGATCATCGATCACGACCTTGCGGCGCTAGAGGGATCGGACTACGTCGTCTGCTACTGGGACGAGCACGCTCAGTGGTCGGCCGGCACACCTTCGGAGGTGACGCTGGCCCGGGTATGGGGGAAGCCCATCTATCTCGTTCGGGCGATGGATCACGCGGACATCTCTTCGTGGGTACAGGGATGCGCGTCCCGGATTTTCGACTCGATGGAGGACCTCTTCGCGTACTTGAGACAGGAGTACGGATCCCCATGACGGCGTTCGTGCGCGGTCCGGTCGGGTGGGTCGAGGTCATCTGCGGGCCGATGTTCAGCGGCAAGTCGGAAGAGCTCATCCGTCGACTGCGACGCGCGCAGATCGCGCGCCAGCGTGTCCAGGTTTTCAAGCCCGTGATCGACGACCGCTACTCGAAAGAGGAGATCGTCAGCCACTCGGAGCAGCGGATCCCCGCGCGAAACGTTCACGGGGCGCGGGAGATCCTGGAGGGCGTCGACGCGCGGACCCAGGTGGTGGGGATCGACGAGGCACACTTCTACGACGACGAGATCCCGGCCGTCGTCGAAAGCCTGGCGAACATGGGGAAGCGGGTGATCGTGGCGGGCCTCGACCTCGACTACCTCGGGCAGCCGTTCGACCACGTTACACGGCTGCTCGCCCAGGCCGAGGAGATCACGAAGTCGCTGGCGATCTGCATGCGCTGCGGCAATCCCGCCAGCCGCACCCAACGCCTCGTGCCGAATGAGGAGCGGATCGTCGTCGGCGGCTCGAGTTCCTACGAGGCGCGTTGCCGCCAGTGCTTCGAGCCGCGCCTGGTGCAGGCCGAGCTTCCACTACAGGAGCGCGGGCGCGACCGGAAGGTGGGCCCGTGACCGCGGTGACGATCGACGGCCGCAAGGTCGCGCGCCGCCTGCGCGGCGAGATCGCAGAGGCGGCGGCCGCGCTAGAGAGCGCGACCGGGGTCAAACCCGGCCTGGCCGCCGTCCTGGTGGGAGGCGACCCGGCGTCGGCGACCTACGTGCGGATGAAGCAAAAGGCCTGCGACGAGGCGGGGTTTCTCTCGCGGGTCCTGCGGCTGCCGGCGGACCTCGCACAGCAGGAACTGCTGCGTCAGGTCGAAGAGCTCAACGCCGACCCTGAGATCCACGGGATCCTCGTCCAGCTCCCGCTGCCGCCTCAGATCGACGAGAGCAGGGTCGTGCGAGCGGTCGACCCCGACAAGGACGTCGACGGCTTCCATCCGGTCAACGTGGGCCGGGTCGCGCTCGGCGAGCTGGACGACGCGTTCGTCCCCGCGACGCCGGCTGGCATTCTCTGTCTCCTGTCGGAGGTGGGCGTGGAGCTGGCCGGCGCGGAGGCGGTCGTGATTGGTCGCAGCAGGGTAGTCGGCAAACCGACTGCGATGCTCCTGCTCCAGCGTCACGCCACCGTCACGATCTGCCACAGCGCGACCCGCGACCTGGCGTTCCACACGCGACGCGCGGACGTGCTGGTCGTCGCGGTGGGAAAGGCCGGGCTCGTGACGAGGGAGATGGTGAAGCCCGGAGCCGCGGTCATCGACGTGGGGATCAACCGCGTGCCGGATCCCGGAGGAGACCGTGGCCGCATGGTCGGCGACGTGGACTTCGAGGGGGTCTCGGAAGTGGCCGGCTGGGTGACCCCCGTTCCTGGCGGCGTTGGTCCGATGACGATCACGATGCTGCTCGACAACACGCTGAAGGCCGCGCGGCGGGCGACGGGGGTCGAGTCCGCAGGCCGGACCGCGCACAGGGCGTGAGCGTGAGAGGCATGGATCCCGGCTTCGACACGTCCGCTGCGGCGCCCGTGACCGTGATGACGGTGAGCGAGCTCGTCATGCGTGCGTCGGGCACGCTCGAGGCGGAGTTCGGCACCGTGGCGGTCGAGGGCGAGATCTCCTCCTACAGCTGGGTGCAGAGGTCCGGCCACATGTACTGGACGCTCAAGGACGCGGCCAGCCAGGTGGAGTGCGCGATGTTCCGAAGCGACAACCTGCGCCTGCGCTTCCGGGTGGCGGACGGGGAACGGGTGGTCGTGATCGGCCGGCCGACGATCTATCGCATTCGCGGCCGCTTCCAGATCGTGGTCTCGGACGTCCTGCCGCAGGGACGGGGGGCGCTGTGGCTCCGCTTCGAGGAGCTGAAGAGAAAACTCGCTGCCGAGGGGCTCTTCGACGAGGACCGCAAGCGTGCGCTTCCGTTCTGGCCGCGCGCGGTCGCGGTGGTCACGTCCTCCGATGGAGCCGCGCTGAGGGACATCTGCACGGTGATCGAGAGACGCTCCCCCGCGACACGCGTGCTGCTCAAGGCGGTGCCCGTGCAGGGACGGGAAGCAGCGCCGGAGATCGCCCGCGCGGTGCGCTGGTTCGCCCAGAACCGGGTGGCGGAGGTGCTGATCGTGGGACGGGGCGGGGGCTCGCTCGAGGACCTGTGGGCGTTCAACGAGGAAATCGTGGTGCGGGCGATCGCAGAGAGCCCGATCCCGGTCGTCAGCGCGGTCGGGCACGAGACCGACACGACGCTGGCGGACTTCGCGGCCGACCTGAGGGCGCCGACCCCGTCCGCCGCCGCCGAGCATGTGGTGCCCGAGACGCGCGAGATTGCCCGGTCGGTGGTCGGCTGCTTCCGGCGGCTCTCGCGCGCGGTCGAGCGGCAGCGGCTGCGGAGGGTCGAGGAGGCGCTGGCGCCGATCAAGCGCTACGGGTTTCGGCGCGTCCGGGACCGGCTCCGGGAGGCGCGGCAGCGGTGGGGCGAGGGAGTCGACTCCCTCGCGCCGTCGGTGCGAGCGCGGAGCGACGACGCGCGGCTAAGGCTTTCGTCCGCACGCGAGTGGCTGCCGGAGGGGCCCAAGGGCCGGCGCGCCGACACGGAGCGCCGGCTCGAGGTGGCGCGCGCGCTGCCGCGCGAGCTCGCGCGAAGGAACGAGCGCGTGCGGACCCGCTACGAGCATGCGGTCGAGCGGCTCCAGGCCGCGAGCCCGCTGGCGATCCTCGATCGGGGCTACGCGGTCGTGACCGGACCCGGAGGGGCGGTGCTCCGGGAAGCCGCGGGTGTCGAGGTCGGGGACCGCCTCCGCGTCCGGCTGGCGGGGGGCGGACTCGGAGCCCAGGTGACCGACATAGAGACCGATACCGAGGAGGGGCGATGACCCAGATCCCGATCGACGAAGGCGTGTACGACGAGGATGGCGATGGCGGTGCGGAGATGGCGGCCGAGGGTGCGGAGACGCCGGTCGAGGAGCAGCTCCGACGCCTCGAGGCGATCGTTCAGAAGCTCGAGAGCGAGGCGGTCTCGCTCGACGAGTCGATCGCGCTGTTCGAGGAGGGCGTCGAGCTGGCCGTGGGAGTCCGGAAGCGACTCGAAGCCTCCGAGGGGCGGATCAAGAAGATCGTCGAGAAGAGCGAGGGCCTGTTCTCGCTCGAGGACTTCGACCTCGAGTGAGGGCGCGCTGAGCGGCGGCTCGATGAGCGACGACCAGCCGAGCGACGGGAACGCGCGCGAGGCCTTCGCTGCGGAAGAGATCCCCCAGATCGAAGCGGCGCTCGAGCGGACGGTGGCGCGGCTGGGACCGCCGATCGGAGCGGCGGCCCTGTACGCGGTGCGCGCGGGAGGGAAGCGCGTGCGCCCGCTCCTGACCGTGGCCGCGTTCCGCGTTGCGGGCGGCGACGGCGACGCGATCTACCCGGTGGCCGGGGCGGTCGAGCTCGTCCACACGTACTCGCTCCTCCACGACGACCTCCCGTGCATGGACGACGACTCGCTCCGCCGGGGGTTCCCGACCGCGCACCGCGTGTACGGCGAGCGGGTGGCGGCTGCCGCTGGTGGGGCACTCCAGCACCTGGCGTTCCTGTCACTGGCTGAAGCCGCCGCCCTGGACTCGGCGCTCGCCGAGCGGCTCCCCGCGATGGTACGCCGGCTGACCGCGGCGGCAGGGGCGGAGGGGATGGTGGGAGGACAGTTCCTCGACCTCATGGCCGAGGGCACGACGCCCGATCCCGCGGGTCTCGAGGCGATCCATCGGGCCAAAACCGCGGCGCTCCTGTCGGCGTCCTGCGCGCTGGGGGGCGAAGCGGCCGGGGCGGAGACCGAGGTCATCGACGCGCTCGCCGACTACGGCACCTATCTCGGGCTCGCGTTCCAGATCGTCGACGACCTGCTCGACGTCACCGGCGACTTCGCCCGGACCGGCAAGGCGACCGGAGCCGACGCCGCGCGGGCCAAGGCGACGTATCCGGCCGTGCACGGGATCGAGCGGACGCGGGAGCAGGCGGAGACCGCCGCGGACGTCGCTCGCGAGGCGCTGGCGCCGCTCGAGGGCCGGCCCGGCGTGGACGTGCTGCTCGAGACCCTCGACTTCGTCGTCGACCGGATCCACTGATGCCGTTTTGCCCCCTCGCGTCACTCCACGTTAGTTTCGTCGCGCCATGACCAAGATCCTGGATCGCATCCGGAGCCCCGACGACCTGAAGGGCCTCTCCAGAGAGGCCCTCCACCAGCTCACCGACGAGGTCCGCCAGCGGGTGCTCGAGATCGTCGCCCGGCGCGGCGGCCACCTGGGCGCACCGCTCGGCGTCGTCGAGCTCTCCGTCGCGCTCCATTACGTCTACGACGCGCCCCGCGACAAGATCCTCTGGGACGTGGGGCACCAGTGCTATCCGCACAAGATCCTGACCGGCCGGAACGCGGAGATGGATGATCTCCGGCAGCACGAAGGGCCGTCGGGATTCTGCCGCATCGTCGAGAGCCCCTACGACGTCTTCGGGGCCGGGCACGCCTCCACGTCGATCTCGGCCGCTCTGGGGATCGCGACCGCGCGGGACCTCGCGGGTGAGGACTTCAAGGTCGTGACCGTGACCGGGGACGGCGCGATGACGGCCGGCCTCGCGTACGAGGGCCTCAACAACGCCGGCGCCGCCGAGAGCGACCTGCTCGTCATCCTGAACGACAACCAGATGTCGATCGCGCCCAACCTTGGCGCCATGCACAACTACCTGACCAGCATGCTCACGAACCCGCTCTACAACCGGATCAAGAGCCACATCTGGGACCTCACCGGCCACATCCCGAAGGTGGCCGACGACGTCCGCAGCTTCGCTGCGCGGATGGAGGAGAGCCTCAAGGGGCTGATCACGCCGGGCGTGTTGTTCGAGGAGCTGGGTTTCCGCTACTTCGGCCCGATCGACGGCCACGATCTCGATGAGCTGATCGAGACGCTCCAGCGGATCGAGCAGCTCCCCGGCCCGCGGCTGCTCCACATCCTCACCGTCAAGGGGAAGGGCTACCCGTTCGCCGAGGCCGACCAGTGGAAGTATCACGGGGTGGGGAAGATCAACCTCGAGTCCGGCAAGGTGGAGGGTCCCCCGGCGCCTTCCAAGTGGACGAAGGTGTTCTCCAACGCGCTGGTCGAGGTCGGGCGGAAGAACGAGAAGGTGTGCGCGATCACGGCCGCGATGCCGGACGGCGCGGGCGTACAGGCGTTCCTCGAAGCGTTCCCCGACCGGGGGTTCGACGTGGGGATCGCCGAGCAGCATGGGGTGACGTTCGCGGCGGGGCTCGCCCGCCAGGGATACGTCCCGGTCTGCGCGATCTACTCGACTTTCCTGCAGCGCGGCTACGATGGCGTCGTTCACGATGTCTGCATCCAGGATCTGCCGGTCGTGTTCGTCCTCGACCGCGCGGGCCTCGTGGGCGAGGACGGACCGACCCACATGGGGGCCTACGACGTCGCGTACCTGTCTGCGCTTCCGAACATGATCGTGTCGGCGCCGATGGACGAGCACGAGCTTCAAGACCTGCTGCACACCGCAGTCACGCAGCGGGACCATCCGTTCGCGATCCGCTATCCCCGGGCCTCGGTTTCTGACGGCGTCGATCTTGCTCGCAAGAACTTCTCGTTCCTGCCGATCGGGAAGTGGGAGACGCTCCGAGAAGGGTCCGACGTTTGCATCCTCGCGGTGGGGACGATGGTCCTGCCCGCGCTGGCGGCAGCAGAGGAGCTGGCATCCACAGGTATCGAGGCGCACGTGGTCAACTGCCGATACCTGAAGCCCATGGACGTCGACCTGCTGATCGAGCTGGGACGTCGTTTCGGCAGGATCCTGACGGTGGAGGAGAGCGCGCTGTGGAGCGGCTTTGGAGCCAATGTCGGCCGCTTGCTGGCCGACCACGGGGTGTACCCCGAAATCCGCTCGCTCGGCATGCCCGACCGGGTGATCGACCATGCCGCGCGAAAGATCCAGCTCGAGGAGTGCGGGCTGACACCCGCCGCGATCCGGGAGGCTGCCCGGTCTCTCGCTGGCGCTCCCGCCAGGCGCTAGGCCATCCAGTCGTGACGTCTCGCGCGGCGGTCATCGTGAACCCGCGGCGCCAGGGTGTGGACGCGATCCTGGGGCTGCTCACGACCTACCTCGATGGCAAGGGCTGGCGAGCCGCGGTCGATCCCGCCATCCGCGACCGTCTGGGTCTCGACGCCGACCCGCTCGACTGGAATTCCCTGGAAGCCGACCTCGTCATCACGCTGGGTGGGGACGGCACCATGCTGCGAGCCGCCCGCGCGCTCGCGGGACGGCCGGTGCCTGTCTTCGGCGTCAACATGGGAGGGCTGGGGTTCCTGACCGCCACGTCGGCGGCGG
>DASQEN010000331.1:0-3534 GCA_035633635.1 Gemmatimonadota bacterium
GAGGAAGCGTCGGCGATCGCGACCGCGCACCAGCGGGACGATCGCGTCGAGACCGTGCTGCTCAGGATCGTCCGCGGCGCGAGCCCCGACGGGCTGGGCGGACCGGGGCCCGTGGACGAGTGGGGCGGCATGCCGGTGATCCGCCCGCTTCTGCCTTTCTCGCGCGAGGCGATCGCGGCCTGGGCGGGCTGCGCCGGGATCCCGTTCCGCGAGGATCCCTCGAACCGCGACCCGCGCTTTCCACGCACCCGCGTGCGGAACGAGGTCCTGCCGCTCCTGCGCGAGCTCAACCCGCGGATCGACGCCGCTGTCGTGCGGCTCTCTGACCAGGCCTCCATGGACGCCGCATGGCTCCGGTCGGAGACTGACGCGCTGCTCGATCGGGCTACGAAGTCGCGCGGCGAACGCGAGTGGACGCTTCAGGCCAAAACCCTATCGGAAGCTCCGGCAGCGCTGCTCGGCCGGGCGATCGTCGCCGCATGGGCATGGAGTGCGCCCGAAGGGTCCATGCCTCCGGTGGCCGCGTGGATCGAAGGGGTGGTGGATTTCCTGCGGGGTGGGCGCGGCGGTGGCGTGCCCGTCCCGGGCGGCGGCGAGGTCCGGCGTCGCGGTCCCGTGGTGATTGTGCGGCGCGCGCCGCATTCGCGAACCGATGACCGAGAGGAGCCCTCCGAATGATCCCGACCTTTTCGCTGGTGCGTCGCTCGAGACACCCTGGCGGCCGGCTCGAGCGGACGCTGATCGACGCTGAGGCCCTGCACGACCGGGTGCGGGAGCTCGGTGCCGAGATCGCCGAGGATTACGCCGACCGCGACCTCCTCCTCTTGTGCCTGCTCAAGGGCGGGATCTACTTCACCGCCGATCTCTCACGGGCGATCGACCTGCCGATCACGGTGGACTTCGTGCGCGCGCGCTCGTATGCGGGCATCGAGTCCTCGGGCGAGGTGAAGCTCTCGTGGATCGACGGACTGGAGATCGCCGGTCGCGACATTCTGATCGTCGAAGACATCGTCGACACCGGATTGACGTTGATCGAGATCTGGCAGGCGCTGGAAGCCAAGGGTGCGGCGAGCCTCGCGATCTGCACGCTGCTCTACAAGGAGAAGCGGCTCGCTCACCCCTTCCCGGTGCGCTATATTGGCTTCGCCATCGAAGACGTTTTCGTGGTGGGGTACGGACTGGACTACGACGAGCGCTTCAGGAACCTTCCGCACATCGCGGTGTTCCAGCCGGACGAGTCGGCCCGAGGCCCGTCGCGACAGGGAAGGAGTCCGCTGAACCCGCCATGACCGATCCACGCAATCGCCCCCGCACCCCACGGCGCGCGGGGGGGCCTCGTCGTCCTTCGCCCAATCGGCCGCGCTTTTCCGGCCTCTCCAAGAGTCTCGCCCTGTGGCTCCTGATCATCCTGCTGCCGCTCACGATCTATCAGCTGTTCATGCCCAAGGAACAGGCATCGGTCGACATCAAGTATTCCGAGTTCGTAGATCAGCTCGATTCCGACAACGTGAGCTCGGTGACGATCACCGAGAGACAGATCCATGGGAAACTCGAGAAACCGGCCAAGACGTCGACCGAGCAGGGGCTGCGCTCGTACGACGAGTTCCACACCGTGCTTCCGTTCGAGGACCCCGATCTCGTCCGCAGCATGCAGGAGAGCGGGGTCGCGGTCGAAGCCCGCGAGCCACCGATCAACTGGTTCACGCAGATCGTTGCGTGGTTGCCATGGATCCTGATCATCGGACTGTGGATCTTCTTCATCCGCCAGATCCAGGGGGGCGGCTCGAAGGCGTTCTCGTTTGGAAAGTCGAAGGCCAAGCTCCTTTCGGCGGACGCCCCCAAGGTCACGTTCGACGACGTGGCCGGCGCCGACGAGGCCAAGGAGGAGCTCGAGGAGATCATCGAGTTCCTGCGCGATCCCAAGAAGTTTCAGCGCCTTGGCGGCCGGATCCCGAAGGGCGTGCTGCTGCTCGGACCTCCGGGCACCGGCAAGACCTTGCTTGCCCGCGCGGTCGCCGGTGAGGCCAGCGTCCCGTTCTTCTCGATGTCGGGATCCGACTTCGTGGAGATGTTCGTAGGGGTGGGAGCATCGCGAGTCCGCGATCTCTTCGAGCAGGGCAAGGCGCACGCGCCGTGCATCATCTTCATCGACGAGATCGACGCGGTCGGCCGGCACCGCGGGGCGGGCCTCGGCGGCGGGCACGACGAGCGCGAGCAAACCCTGAACCAGCTCCTGGTCGAGATGGACGGCTTCGAGTCGAACGAGGGCGTGATCCTGATCGCGGCCACAAATCGGCCCGACGTCCTCGACCCCGCGCTCCTGCGTCCCGGCCGCTTCGACCGTCAGGTGGTCGTCGACCGTCCGGACGTCCGCGGCCGCGAGGGGATCTTCCAGGTCCACGTCCGCGACATCCCGCTCGCCGACGACGTCGACCTCAAGGTGCTGGCCAAGGGGACGCCGGGTCTTTCCGGCGCCGACATCGAGAACATCGTCAACGAAGCTGCGCTCCTCGCCGCCCGCCTCAATCATACCGAGGTCTCGATGGACGACTTCGAGATGGCCAAGGACAAGGTCATGATGGGCGCGGAGCGGAAAAGCCTCGTGATCACCGAGACGGAGAAGCGCTCGATCGCCTTCCACGAGGCCGGCCATGCGCTGGTCCGCACGCTGACCCCGGCGGCCGACCCGGTCCACAAGGTGACGATCATCCCGCGCGGGCGCGCGCTGGGGGTCACGCATTTTCTGCCGGTGGACGAGCGGCACATCTATTCGCGCGAGTGGTGCGAGGACCAGCTGTCCGCCCTGCTCGGCGGGCGCGCCGCGGAAGTGCTCGTGCTCAAGGAAACGACGACCGGGGCGGGAGACGATCTGACCCGCGCCACCGACCTCGCCCGGCGCATGGTCACGAAGTGGGGCATGAGCGAGGTGCTGGGGCCCTTGACCTACGGGGATGAGCAGGAGATGGTCTTCCTGGGCCGCGAGATCGCGCAGCACCGGGATTACTCCGAGGAGACCGCGCGCCTGATCGACTCGGAGGTGAAGAAGATCGTCACCAGCGCGTTCGACCGCGCGTGCTCGATCCTCAAGGACAACGACGAGGCGCTGCACCGGCTGGCCGAGGCGCTGTTGGAGCGCGAGATCCTGGACCGCGAAGAGATCGCCCTTCTCTTGAGGGGCGAGAAGCTCCCGCCGATGGAGGACTTGGACCAGCCTTCGGGGCCCGAGGCCGAACCCGAGGCCGTCGATGCGGCGCCGGCCCAGCCGGTGCCGGAAATCGCTGGCGAGAAGTCGCTCGCGGAGGTCGCGGATCGCACCAACGGCCGTCCCGCCGGCGAGCCCTCCACTTCCCGCGAGCCCGCCGCGCGCGCGGAGCCCGCCGCGCGAGCGGAGGACGGCGCGCCCGGGGAGGCGTGAGCCGACCGGCCACGGCCGTCCCCCCGCACGCCCCCGCTCCTCCCGCGGCCGCCGTCTGGCGCGCGGGCACCCGTACCATCCCGCTTTACCCTCGTCCCCGCGTGATGGGAGTCGTCAAC
>DASQEN010000332.1:0-5511 GCA_035633635.1 Gemmatimonadota bacterium
GCAGCCCAGCAAGGTGATTCGAAGGAGATGCATAGGCGGATGCTCGGGCGCGCGGGTGCCTAAGTCAAGCGACTAGCGCATGCGATTCGCATGCGCGATCTTCAGGGCATGCCGAAGAACCTCCAGGTCCGCGACCTTCCCGATCCGATTCACCGCGAGCTTCGACGTCGCGCGAAGGCGCGGGACGAGACGCTGACCGACTACGTGCAGGGAATCCTCGAGCGCGCGGTCGCGCGACCTCCGGCCGACGAAGTGTTCGAGCGGATTCGAGCGCGCGCGCCGGTCGACCTCGGCCGGAGCGCCGCAGACCTGATCCGCGAGGAGCGCGGGGGACGATGAGATCGATCGTCGCGGATGCGTCCGCGCTGGTCGAATACCTGCTCCGCACCGCTCGGGCGGAGGCGATCGGCGGGATCGTCGAGAATCCCGATGTCGACCTCCACGTTCCGGCCTTGTGCGATGTCGAGGTCGCGGCCGCGCTCCGTCGCACGATCCTCTCGGGCAGGATGAGCGTCGAGCGCGCCGAGCGAGCGGTCGAGGACTACCTCGATCTGCCGCTCGTCCGCCACGGCCACGAGCGGCTCCTCGCAGCGATCCTTCGCCTGCGCTCGAACTTCTCCGCGTACGACGCGGCCTACGTCGCGCTTGCCGTCGGACTCGGCGCCGCGCTTCTCACCGGAGATCGCCGCCTCCACCGCGCGGTGCGGCGCCACACGGATGTCTCGACGGTCTGATCGGGGAAGAAGCTCTCCCCGAGGATGCGGACGGCGGCGTCGACGATCGCGTCGGGGCACTCCGCCGGGATATCGTGGTCGGATCCCTCGGCCACGACCAGCCACCGGTTCGGCGCGGCCATTTCAAGAGCTGCGGCTATGTGCTGAAATTCTAGCATTACGGGATGGAGGGGACAAGGACGTTGACCAGGCGACGGTGGTTGTCGTACGGTAGGGTCCTCGGACGCCGGCCGCGTCGTCACCCCCGCCGATTGGAGAACGCGCATGGTGCAGAGCAAGGCAACAACGGTGAAGCAGTATCTCGACGAGCTCCCCGCCGAGCGGCGGCGGGAGATCGCCAAGGTAAGGAGCGTGGTGCGGAAGAACCTCCCCAAGGGCTATCGCGAGGGGATGACCTGGGGGATGATCTCCTACGAGATCCCGCTCAAGCGCTACCCGGACACGTACAACAAGCAGCCTCTCTGCACGGCCGGGCTCGCCGCGCAGAAGAACTTCAACACCCTCTACCTGACGGGTTCATACGGCGATCCGAAGCAGCGCAAACGCCTCGAGGACGCGTTCCGGAAGAGCGGTAAGAAGATGGACATGGGGAAATCGTGCCTCCACTTCCGATCCGCCGACGACCTGCCGCTCGACGCGATCGGCGAGATCATCGCCAGCACCCCACCTGAGAAAATGATCGAGATGTACGAGGCGGCGCGCCCGAAGAAGCGGTAGCGGCAGCTCGGGTTGGCAGACTCATTCGCGGAGGTGGCGGACGAGATCCCGAAGAGTTTCCCTTCCAGGAACGGCCGCGAACTCCTCCACCCAGCGTTCGATGTACTCCCAGTCGATCTCCTCGTGCTTGCGACGCACGACCCCGGCGGCATCCTCCAGGTCCCGCGGCCGCCCGGCGAAGAGCTTGTGGAGGAGGAGATCCTCCGCAGAAGCGAACGGCACGTCTCGTCCTCCGACACTCACTCGCACCGCGCGCTCGATGGCCTGCGACTCGTAAAGTGTCGTCGAGAAGATCAGGTCGACGCGGATACCGGTGTTCGGCTGTGCCGCCGGCAGGACGAAGGTTTCGCGGACGAACACTTCGGGATCTTCGGGGAGGATCACCAGCCCCGCCGCGCGAGCGGCATCCAGCACCGTTTCCAGTTCGTCCGGCGACACGCCGAGCGTGACGTCGACATCGGCCGTCAGACGCGGTTCGCCGTGGAGCAGGACGGCTTGGCCGCCGATCAGCATGAACGGGATGTCGCGGGTCTCGAGCTCCCGCGCCACCGCCGCGATCAGCGCCTCGAAGTCAGGAGTCGGGCGGGAGGCCATTCACGGCGCGGGCGATGGCCAGATCCGGTGCGAGGTCCTCGCGCCAGTCCCCCGGAAAGCCGGGGTTCAACGCCGCGGCCTCTCGCCACAGGCCCGCGAAGATCGCGAGCGCATCCGAATACGTCCGGGCGCTAAGCTTCTTGGAATGGCTGCGCTCGAGCTCGTCGAGTCTTGGGGATGGACGGATCACGTCATGAATCTAGCGTTACTCGAGCCGGGAAGGGATTCTCTCGCTTCGCTCATCGGTCGCAACGGGACGACCTCCACGTGATCGCCTTTCTGGAAGACGTGCACTTTCTGCCCGGGCTCGATTCCGAGGGATTCGCGGACCTTTTTCGGGATGATGATCTGGTACCTGGAAGAGACCGTTACGACGTTCATAGAATCCCGCGCGCCCACCCGGGCTCGGGCCTCTCCGGGTCGGCCCTGGCCATGAGATCGAGCAGCTCCTGCGCGTAGCGGCCGGCGTCTGCCGCGTCGCCGGCCACCTCTGCGGCCCGCCCCGCGCCGTATAGGGCGCGCGCCCTGCGCGGCTCCCGCACGAGCGTCGCCTCGTAGGCTGCCAGGGCGCCGACGGCGTCGCCGGACTCGAGGAGCATGTCGGCGTAGAGCTCGCGCGCCGGCAGGATCGGGCCCGGCGTTACAGGGTGCTTCTCGACCGTCTCCTCGAGCTCGGCGGCGCGCCGGGCGATGTCCAGTGCCTCCTCTCGGTCGCCTTCGGCCCAGGCGACCCAGGCCTCGGCCGCGAGCCGCTGCGCGCCGACCCGCACCGCCCAATCCGCCTCGCCGGCTTGCGCGAGGTCGTTCTCCAGCACTTCCATCTGCTCGATGTCCGGCCGTGCCATCTCGGGCCGGCCGTCCCGGGCAGCGCCGACCGCGCGGGCGAAGCGCGGGACTGCCTCGACGTAGGCCAGCGCGTCCTCCGGGACGGGCAGCATCGCCGCGGCCGCCCAGTCGCCGCGCTCGAGCGCGAGGCGCGCGGGCATGGCGGCCGTGTTGAATCCCAGGAGCCCACTGTAGAACGGATCCTCGATGTCCTCGATCCGGCCGACGACCTCGCCGGCGGCCGCGTCCCGTCCCTGCTGGAGGTAGGCGTACACCATGTAGTCCAGGGCGTGGACGGCCGCGTCCGGCTGAGGCGAGGCCTCGGCCGAGCGACGGTTTGCTTCGATCGATTCGTCCCAGTAGCCGAGCCGCGTGAAGATGTGGGACGGCATGTGGAGGGCGTGCGGCGCCGCCGGAGCGATCTCGGCATAGCGTCGCGCGGCCTCCAGCCCGAACTCCGCGGTCGGCGGCGCGTCGAAGGCGTGGATGATGTAGTGCGCGAGCCCGGGGTGCTCGGGCTGCTCGACGAAGAGCGGGATCAGGAACCCGGCGGCCTGCTTCTGCCGCTCGAACGTGAGGTCGTCGGGGGCGGCGTTGGCGACCATGATGCGCGCGTAGAAGATCATCGCCTCGGTGTCGTGGGGATTCGCCTCGACGACCGCCTGCAGAGCTTCCTCGTGCGCCTGCATCCGGTCGAGGAACCCGACCGACTCGTGGTCCCGGTAGAGGACCGCGACGGCCTCGATATAGGCGCGCTCGCGAGGGCTCGCGTTGGGCGCCAGGGCCTCCGCGCGCCCTATCGCCGCAAGGGCTTCCTGCATCCGTTCGGGCGAGGGAGCGGTCCGCGCCATCGGGTTCCCCCAGAGCGTCATCGCGGTCCCCCAGTGCGCCATCGCGCAGTCGGGGTCGGCCGCGGCGACCGCGCCGAATTCCTCTTTCGCGCTCTCGAACCAGAACGAGTGGAGCTTGGCGACCGCGCGATCGAAACGCTCCTGGGCGGCGTCGTTGCAGGATGTCACGAAGTGGACGGTCCCCACTTCCTCGGCCGCGTGCTCGTGCTCCTGCGCGCGGAGGGGTCCGGCGAGGCCGAGCGTGCCGAGGACGAGGAGACCGGTTCGGACTATCGGAGAGAGAGGCGACACAGCGACCACCTTCGGGGAGTGAGCGAAAAACTCGAGTTTCGTACGGGAGAGTAAGGACGCGGCGCAGGGACGACAAGCACCGCGCCATCGCGCGCCGTCCCCGCGGCGAGTTAACCTACTCGTAGTGAGTCCACATGCGGATGACCTTCACCGATCGCGCTTCCGGAAGGGTCTCGTAGACCAATCGGTGCTGCACGTTGATGCGCCGGGAATACGCGCCGGCGAGATCTCCCACGAGCTTCTCGTACGGAGGCGGGTTCCGGTACGGATCCTCCCGGAGAACTTCCAGCAGATACTCCACCTTGGGACGAAGTCCGGCCGAGGAAATCTTCTTCGCATCCTTCTGCGCCTGGCGGGTGAAGACGACCCGCCAACCGCTCACCAGTCGAGCTCCTCGACGCAGTCCTCGATCGGAGTCTCGAGCCCCTCACGGATCGACTCGCGCATTCCGGGGATGGAGAGGAGGTGAACGGTTTCCTGCAGCGCCTCCCAGTCATCGCGGGCGATCAGGATGGCGCTCGACCGCTTGCCGCTGATCTGAATGGGCTCGCTCGTGACCCTGACCTCGTCAATCAGGCGGTAGAGGCTCTTCCGGGCTTCGGTGGCGGTCAGATTCTTCATGGGGGGTAACGTACGGAAAAGCGTACGTAGAGTCAAGCCGCCGAAGAGGCTTGCCCATCGACCATCGGGCATATATTCTACCATATATGGCACAGGTTACCAAGACCACGGTCTATCTCGACACCGGCGATTACCGACGGCTCAAGGTCATGGCCCGGGCGGAGGGCAGGAGTGCGGCCGAGCTCCTGCGCGAAGCCGTGTCGGAGTATGCTCGCCGTCAGCCCGAGCGATCCCGGCCCAGCAGCCTGGGGGTCGGTCACAGCGGGCGCGGTGATCTGTCCGAGCGCGCGGAGGATCGTCTGGCCGGCATGGGGCGAGAGTCGTGATCGTCGCCGACACCGGTGCGATCCTCGCCCTCGTCGACGCGGACGACCGTCACCACCGCGCGCTGCTCGAACTCTTCGAGCGCGACCCGGACTGGATCCTACCATGGGCCATCCTGCCCGAGATCCACTACCTCCTCTCGAGCCACGTCGGCCCCGACGCCGAGCTGGCCTTCCTGCGCGACCTCGCGGAGGGTCGCTACGCGGTGGAATCGGGCAACGAGACGGACCTGGCGAGAGCCTACGAGCTTTGCAATCGGTATTGGGATCTGCGCCTCGGCCTGGTGGACGGAGTCGTCGTTGCCGTGGCCGAGCGGCTTGGCGCCACGGCGATTGCGACGCTCGACGAGTGGCACTTCGGCGCGATCGAGATCCGCGGCAAGCCGAAGCTGCTGCCGCGGGACCTGGTGACTTGACGTTCAGACGTCAAAGCGTTAAAGTACCTCAATGAACAAGCGCGCAACCATCTATATCGACAAGGAGCTTCACCGCGCCCTCAAGGTGAAAGCAGCAGCCACGGACCGGACCATTTCCGAGATCGTCAACGAGGCGATC
>DASQEN010000333.1:0-4542 GCA_035633635.1 Gemmatimonadota bacterium
CGCGGGTTCTTCTATCACTTCCTGGACATGCAGACCGGCCACCGAGCCCTGCGGTGCGAGCTCTCGACGATCGATACCACGTTTCTGCTGGCTGGATGTCTCGCTGTGGGACTGTATTTCGACCGTGATCGGGAGTTCGAGAGCGAGATCCGCGAGCTCGCAGACAGCCTGTACCGCAGGGCCGACTGGCGGTGGGCACTGGCCGGAAACGAAGCCGTCTGCCACGGCTGGAGGCCGGAGACCGGCTTCCTCCGATACCACTGGCGCGGCTACAACGAGGCGCTCCTCCTCTACGCACTGGCTCTCGGCTCTCCCACGTATCCGATCCCGGCTTCCTCCTATAACGCATGGACCGAGACCTATCTCTGGAAGAAGCTCTACGGCATCGAGTTTCTCTTCGGCTCTCCCCTGTTCATGCATCAGCTCTCGCACGTCTGGATCGACTTCCGTGGAATCCAGGACGCCTTCATGCGCGAGAAGGGAATCGATTACTTCGAGAACAGCCGCCGGGCGACGATCGTGCAGCAGCAGTACGCCATCCGCAATCCGCGCGGCTTCGATGGGTACGGAGAGTTCGTCTGGGGAATCTCCGCGAGCGACGGACCAGGGCCCGCGATCCGAACGATCGCCGGAAAGGAGCGCCGCTTCTGGGACTATCGCGCCCGGGGCGTACCCTGGGGGCCCGACGACGGGACCCTGACGCCGTGGGCTGTAGTCGCTTCGCTGCCGTTCGAGACCGGGCTCGTCGCTCGCACGATCGACGAGATCGACTGCAGGTATCCCGAGATGAGCAGCGAGTTCGGCTACCGGTGCAGCTTCAACCCGACCTTCTCCCCTGAGGGCCCGGATGCGAAAGGCTCAGATTTGAAGGGCTGGATCGCGACGGGGTACTACGGCCTCGACCAGGGTCCCGTCGTCCTCATGATCGAGAACTTCCGCACGGGGATGATCTGGGAGCTCATGCGCCGCTGCCCGTATCTGGTTCAGGGCCTCGAGCGGGCCGGGTTCCGAGGAGGCTGGCTTCGGGGTTGCGCGGACCCGCTCTCCGAGCCTGTTTGAATGGTGGCCCCAACGGGATTCGAACCCGTGTTTTAGCCTTGAGAGGGCTACGTCCTAGGCCACTAGACGATGGGGCCTTCCTGGGAAGGAACTGAGGAAAATACACCCCGAGGAGGGGATCGAAAAGCCCTTACGCGCCCTCCGCCGCGCTTCCCGTGCCCCCCAGCGATCCCTCTGCGCGCCGCTTCTCGGAGTACATGCGGTGGTCGGCCTCAGCCAGCTTCTCGTCGACGTTCTCACCAGGGTTCCGCACCGCTAGCCCGACCGAGACCCCGATCTTCGCGTCCGTCGGAACCGAAGGCGAGCTCTCCAGCGCCTCCACGACCCGCTTTCGGATCCGCTGGCACGCCTTGCCCGCCCCTTCAGCGTCGGTCTCGAGCAGAACGACGAGGAACTCGTCGCCGCCGTAGCGGACCACCGCGTCGATCGAGCGCACGTTCTTCTGGAGGGCCTGCGCGAAGGCGACCAGGATGTGGTCGCCCTGGCGATGGCCATAGCGGTCGTTCACGGTCTTGAAGTCGTCGAGGTCGAGCATCATGAGCGCGAACGGCCTCTCGAACCGCTCCGCCCGGTCCTGTTCGGTGGGCAGCACCCGATCCAGATACCGCCGGTTGTAGACGCCGGTCAGGGGATCGGTGATCGTCAGGCGGTCGAGATCGGCTCGCGCCCGGTTGAGCTCCAGGGCGACCGCCAGCTGGCTGGCCAGCGCCTGCAAGAGGAGCGCCTCGTCCTCGTTGAACGCGTCGGGCTTGTCGCTCTCGACGTTCAGCACACCGAGGACCCGGTCGCGGATCTTGATCGGGACAGCCAGCTCGCTCTGCGCCTCGGGCACGCCCGGGACGTAGCGGTCGTCCCCACGGACGTCGGGCACGTACAGGGCCTCCCCGTTGACCGCGACCCACCGGGAGATGCCGCGCTCCCCCGTCAGGGCGATCCGCATCCCCCGGGTGCCGGCGGGATACCCTTGCTCGTCGACGATGACGAGCTCCTGGGTCTGGGCGTCGACGAGCAGGACGGCGCAGTTGAAGAAGTCGAGAACCTTGCGGGCGACCTCGAGGACGACGCGGTAGATCGACCACTCGTCCTCGACGAGCGCCATCTCCTGGCTGAGCTCGCAGAGGGCCTGAAACCGGTCTTCCCGACTCGGCGTCTCGATCGTCTCGGAGGTCACGAGGCGATCAGGCGAATACTCGATCCCGCTTTCGTCGAGCAGCGCCTGACCCGTTTGGAGATGCTCATCCCGGACTCCCCACGGCTTTTGGGAACGGCGATCGCGTCCGTGAGGGGTACGTTACGCACTCCCCCCCATGGGGTCAACGTGATCCATTGGGGGTCGTTCAGGGCCGTCCTTCGGTGGGGGCCCTTGCCTCCAGGTACCCCACCACGCGCCTGGTCTCCTCCTCCGAAAGGGGCCGGACGCTCATCATCGCCATGTTGGTGTGCATCCGGGCGACGACCGCGGGCCACTCTGCCGCCGTGTGGGCGGAGGGAGACGGAATCTCGTGACAGAAGCCGCACCGACTGGCGAAGAACTCTCTCTCCGGGCCGGTACCGAGCTCGTCAGGACGCGCAACCGGCATGGCATTTCGCTGCAGATAGACCACCAGACTGTCGATGTCCTCGACCGAAGGGATCTGAGCGCTGGCCATCCCCGACAGTAGGTACTGTCCGAGGATGCCGCGCGTCATCGGGCCCCCCATCCGATCGTGCAGGGTTTGGGCGCGCATGACCATCCGGCGCATGAGGATGGGCCACTCCTGCGCGCCATGCATCTGGGGCGCAGGCAGCCAGTGACACTGAATGCAGTAGGCGCCCAGCAGCGTCGCTCCCCGTGCATCGGGCTCGGGGAGGTCGGCCAGATTGAAGTTGGGCGGCGGCAAGCCCGAGCCCGTGGAGCTCACCATCCTCCACCGCTGACCGCGATCGAGACTGGCGGTGGCGAGGCCTCCGAGTTCGCTGAGGACGGTATCGACCTCCGCCAGGATCTTCTCGGAATCCCCGGAGGCTTCCCGCTCGGGTCTTTGCCCGCAGCCGGGCAACAGCGCCACCCCGAACAGAAGAATTCCCGCGATCCCTACGGCAAGCGACTTCGAGGCCATCGACTCCCCCACGGTTTGGAGGTGGCGAAACGCGTCTGCTCCACGATTTCACGCCCGGGCAAAGTGCACCGTCGGGAAACTCACCATTCTCCTGTCAGGAGTTTGCCCGCCATTCGAACCTCGTGTACGGGCCCGGGCCCCGTCAACCCACGGGCACGCTCCACAGGCGGAGGTCGTCGATCCAGACGATCCCCGAACCCTGGATCACGACGTTGAGCTCGATCGAGACAGGATTCCGGCAGAGATCGGGGTTCGAGAAGCCGATCTCCTGCGGGGTCCAGTCCGACGTCCCTGCCACCGAGCGGGGCACGCCCCGGACGAACGCGGGATCACCCTCCGCCGGCCGGCACCACATCTCGAGGAACGCCCTGCCGCGAAGGTCCTGGCTCTTCAGGAAACCGGTGTAGACGAGCCGGCCCTGCACCGACCCGACGTCGTCCAGCTCGTACAGACGCAGCCGGCCGCCCCGCGTGGTCTCGACGCGCAGGCTTCCCGCGCCGTCCTGGGAAACATGGGCGTCGAACGTGGCGTCCCTCCCCGCCGGCACCGCCCCGGCGTCGAGTCGGAAGTGCGCGAGCTCGACCGGCCCCGCGCCGGGAGGCCTTGCCCCGCCCGCTGGCTCTGGTGCCGAGTCCGTCCCGCAGGCGCTGAAGGCGATTGCCGTCGCGAGCGCCAGCGGCCGGAGGTTCACGGCAACCCCGTCAGGGTCGACGACCGCGCCAGCTCCACCCAGCTCCCCGGGAAGATCCCCAGCCCGAGCACGCCGACGACGGCGATCAGAAGCGCGATCGCGGCCATGGCGGGAACCCGCGAGCGGATCGGCTCGCGGTCCGAGGTCCACATGTACATCGAGACCACGACCTTCAGGTAGAAATAGGCGGAGATGACCGAAGCGAGCACGAGCAGGACCGCCAGCGGAACGTGCCCCGCGTTCACCGCGGCGGACAGGATCGTGAACTTCCCGACGAAGCCCGCGGTCGGCGGGATTCCGGTCAGGCTGAACATGAACAGCGCCATGGCCGCGCCGAGGAGCGGGTGCCGCCACGCGATCCCGGCGTAGTCGCGCTCGATCGACGTATTCTCGGTTCCCTTCTCTCCCAGCACGATTACGACCCCGAACGCTCCCGTCGTCATCAGAGTGTAGGCAGCCAGGTAGTACAGAAACGCGGTAGTGCCGAGGTCGCTGTGCGCAACCAGGGCCACGAGAAGATATCCGGCGTGGGCGATCGAGGAGTACGCGAGCATGCGCTTGATGTCGTCCTGCCGGATCGCCGCGATGTTGCCGACGAACATCGTCAGCACGGCCAGCACCCACAGCACCGGGACCCACTGGTCCGCGAGCCCGTCGAACGAGCTCATGAAGACCCGCGCGAACGCCGCGAAC
>DASQEN010000334.1:0-4064 GCA_035633635.1 Gemmatimonadota bacterium
CTTCTGGGCCAGCGGATCGAAGCCACCGCATACCGCGGCAAACGGGTACGGTTCCGCGCAGCGGTCCGCACGGACGTTACGGGGCCCGGCAACCAGGCGTACCTGTGGCTCCACGTCACGAAGGAGTGGGCGTTTCCACCGTCCACGGCGTTCTACG
This sequence comes from Gemmatimonadota bacterium, assembly GCA_035633635.1. Lineage (GTDB taxonomy): Bacteria > Gemmatimonadota > Gemmatimonadetes > JACCXV01 > JAHWKZ01 > JAICNR01. The sequence continues at coordinate 158 of DASQEN010000334.1, forward strand.
ACGACATGTCCGACCGACCGATCACGAACCGGGAATGGCGGGAGTACGAGATCGTCGGTGATGTTCCCGAGGACGCGGAAATGATTGACTACGGGATGGCCCTGGTTGGTGACGGGCGGGCGTGGATCGACGCGGTGTCCGTCGAGGTGGTCGACGAAGAATGACGCAATGACCGCGCCCGAACGCTCTCTCGCCACCGTTCTCTTCACCGACATCGTCGGCTCGACCGAGCGCGCCGCGGAGCTCCGCGACGCCGGCTGGCGGGATCTGCGGCAGCAGCACGATCGATGCGTCCGGCGGGAGCTGCGGCGCTTCGGTGGTCGAGAAATCAACACTGCGGGCGACAGCTTTCTGGCCACGTTCGAGAGCCCTGCCCCGGCGATCGCCTGCGCGGATGCGATCCGCGCCGCCGTGCGCGAGCTGGGGCTGGAAGTTCGCGCCGGCCTGCACATGGGGGAGATCGAACGCGCCGGGAAAGACGTGGGCGGGCTGGGAGTGCACATCGGCGCGCGGGTGGCCGCCGAGGCGGGCCCCGGGGAGATCCTGGTCTCGCGCTCGGTGCACGACGCGCTGGCCGGGTCGCAATTCGACTTCGAGGATCGGGGCGCGCGAGCGCTGAAAGGCGTGCCGGGCGAGTGGCGGCTGTTCGCGGTCACCGGCGTGCCGGAGGATGCCTTCGAAACGTCAGCCCCGTGGTCGAAGAACATCCTCCGGCACCGCGCGCTGGTGGGCGGGGCGCTGGTTTGCGTACTCCTTCTCGCTGCAGTGGGTTTCTACGTGAGCCGCCGAGGCGCCGCTCTCGCGCTCACCCCCGAGGAGGTGCTGGCCGCCGATGCGGCGCCCGGGATCGCCGTCCTTCCGTTCACCGTCAACAACCCCGACCTCGCCATGTGGCGGGAAGGGATGGTGGATCTCCTCTCCGTGAACCTGGACGGCGTGTTCGACCTGCGGGCGATCGACAACCGCACCGTCCTGGCCCGCTGGGAGGAGAGCGTGCCCGACAGCGGGCGTGCCGACCTGGCCACCGCGCTAAACGTGGCGCGCGATACGGGGGCCCGCTACGCCGTGCTCGGCACGGTGGTGGCAGCCGGCGCCGACCTGCGGCTGACCGCCGATGTCTACGAGGCGAGAAGCGGCACCAGGCTGGGGCACGCCCAGGTGACGGGTGCCCCCGACGGAATGCTGAGTCTGGTGGATCGCCTGACCAGGGAGCTCCTCAAAGCGCTGCCCCGGGAAGAGGGCGTTCTGGCCGAGGTCGATCTCGCGGAGATCACGACCGACTCGCTGGCCGCGCTCAAGGCCTACCTGAGTGGCGAAGCGCTGTATCGGCGGGCGGATTTCCAAGGGGCGGCGGCAGAGTACGAACGCGCGATCGCGTCCGATTCCACCTTCGCCCTCGCGTGGGCCCGGCTCTTTGATTCCTGCGATTGGAATTCGGGCAGCAAGCTGTGCGAGCGAGAACCCCCTTGGGATCAGGAGGAGTACTGGAGTCGTCTGCCGGCACGCAGGGCAGAGCAGATGCGGGCGGGGGACACCTTCTTTCATCCTATCGAGGGGATCGATTTCGAACCGCTCCAGCAAATGGTTCTCAAGTACCCCGACGATCCCGTGGCGTGGTATGCGCTCGGGGACGCGTATACCCACTGGGGAGGCCTGGTGGACCGGGCCGAAGGCGACAGGGCGCTCGAGCGAGCGATTGCGCTGGCTCCGACGACGTCGGCGGAACCCTACATCCACTTGATCGAGCACGCGTTCGCTGACGCGGACAGCGCGCGCGCCGCCCGGCTGCTGGACGCGTACCAACGCATCACGCACGGAGCGGCCAGTGATCCCGAATCCCATGCCTTCCCGCTCGCATTCGCCCTCGGATTCGGCGATCCGGCGACTCGAGCCGAAACGCGGGCCGCGCTGGACACGGTACCCACATCGCTCCTCGTGACGGCGTTGAGCTTCCTCGGAAATCCCCGTCTGCATGGGATTACCGGAGAGGCGCTTGAGGTTGCTCTGGCGCGCTCCAATAACGAACATTTGGATCTGACTTTTGGGATCCTCTATGGTCGCGGGAATCTCCGGGCAGCGCTCGACGTTATCGACGATCCAGTCTTCCCACCCGATCTTCGTGCGGCCATGAGCTATCAGCTATATCAAATCGGGTCGACCCCCCCGGGGGAGGAGTTGGAGCGGATTCTCGCCGCGGTCGCAGCCGATACGACGAACATTCTTGTACCCGGCGCGTACGCGGCGGATCGAGGACAGTGGGATCAGCATGCAGCGGCGATCGATCGGGCGCGCGCCCGAGCCCGATACTGGCAGGCCGAAGGCGATTCCGTCAGGGCTCGCGGCAACGAAGCCTTGGCGCGTGCGCTGGAGGGATACGCGCTCTGGAAGCGCGGCCGGAAGGCGGAGGCGATTCCCGTGCTCGAGGCGGCGCAGCAGCGGGTCTCCGGCTGTGAGCCCCACCGCGGAAGGCCCTCCTGGTACTGTCCCAACGTGACGGTCCGCTGGTGGCTCGGCGAGCTGATGCTCGAGGTCGGCCGACCGCGCGACGCCGAGCGGTACTTCCAATCGATCTCGGCGGACCCGTTCGCGGCCTTGCGGTTGGCGAGTGTCTACGAGAACCTGGGGGAGTTCGAGAAGGCGCGGGCGTCTTACGAGTACGCGCTTCTGTCCTGGCAGGACGCCGACCCCGAGCTCCAGCCACGGATTCAGGAAGCGCGAAGCGGGCTGGCGCGCCTGCCGAAGCCGCTCCGCCGCGAACGTTCATGAGGCCCACCGAGCGCTCGCTCGCTACCGTCCTTTTCACCGACATCGTGGGCTCGACCGAGCGAGCCGCTGAGCTCCGCGATGCGGGCTGGCGGGATCTCAGGCAGCAGCACGATCGGGGTGTCCGTCGGGAGCTGAAGCGCTTCGGCGGACACGAGATCAACACGGCGGGCGACAGCTTCCTGGCCACGTTTCAGCGCCCGGCGCAGGCGATCGCCTGCGCCGACGCGATCCGCGTCGCGGTGCGTGAGCTGGGCCTCGAGGTTCGCGCCGGTCTGCACATGGGCGAGCTGGAGGGTGCGGGCCGCGAGCTGGGCGGGCTGGCGCTCAACATCGGCGCGCGGGTGGCGGCCGAGGCAGCCCCCGGAGAGATCCTGGTCTCGCGTCCGGTGCGCGATGTGTTGGCGGGCTCGGCGTTCGACTTCGAGGACCGGGGCGTGCGGACGCTCAAGGGCGTGCCGGGCGAATGGCGGCTGTTCGCGGTGACCGGCGTTCCCGAGGTCGCATCCGAGGCGTCGACCCCGTGGTCGCGAACCATCCTCCGGCGTCGCACGCTCGTGGTTGGCGCGCTGGTCGGTGCCCTCCTTGTCGGCTTGGCTGCCCTCTACGTTAACCGCCGGGATGGAGTTCTCGCGCTCACCCCGGAGGAGCTGCTGGCCGCCGACGCAGCGCCGGGGATCGCGGTGCTCCCGTTCAGCGTCAGCGACCCCGACCTGGCCGAGTGGCGCGAAGGGATGGGGGATCTCCTCTCGGTGAACCTGGACGGCGTGTTCGACCTGCGGGCGATCGACCAGGGCACCGTCCTGGCCCGCTGGGCGGAGAGCGTGCCCGACAGCGGGCGTGCGGATTTGGCCACTGCGCTGGCGGTGGCGCGCCGCACGGGGGCCCGCTACGCCGTGCTCGGCACGGTGGTGGCCGCCGGCGCCGACCTGCGGTTGACCGCCGATGTCTACGAGGCGAGAAGCGGCACCAGGCTGGGGCACGCCCAGGTGACGGGTGCCCCCGACAGAATGATGAGTCTGGTGGATCGCCTGACCAGGGAGCTCCTGAAAGCGCTGCCCCGGGAAGAGGGCGTTCTGGCCGAGGTCGATCTCGCGGAGATCACGACCGACTCGCTGGCCGCGCTCAAGGCCTACCTGAGTGG
>DASQEN010000335.1:0-2483 GCA_035633635.1 Gemmatimonadota bacterium
GCCTAGCCGAGCGAAGCGAGTACTAAACCAAGCCGCAACGGACGCACGCGCGAAGAGGCCCGCTGTGAACCAGCGGGCCTCTTTCTCTCTCCTATGGAGTGGTGACGGGCGGCGCGATGCGGGACTCCATCACGACGGTGCCGTGCTTGCCCCACGGTGAATCGTCGAGCGTGACCGCGCAGCGGTCGAAACCGGCGACATCCGTGTTGATCGGGACCGCTTGCACGTCGCGTCCGTCGGGCGTGAAGGTCGCGGCGCGAGCCCACGTGCTGTCCGGGCTGACGAGCCAGACGGTCAGGACCTTCCCGGCTGCGATCGACGGCAGGTCGTGGAACAGCACGAACGGCTGCTTTCCGTCGGCGCGGGGGTCGAACAGCGTCCCGCCGGAGCCGGCGAAGTTGTCCTTCCCGGCCATGTACCAGACGCGGCCGCCCTGGCGAAGGCTCTGGACGACCATCGAGTAGCTGTCGCGCTCGACGGTGAGGGCGCTCAGCTGGCGGTAGGCGGTGACGTCCGCCGCGGTGAGGACGATGACGATCGACGCAAGGCCCGCCATGACCATGGGCCAGACGCGAACGCGCCCGCGCGACCAGCTTCGGCGGGCGGGCTCTGGCGCTTGCGCGCCGGTGCGCGCGCGGGCCAGGACGCGCTCGCGAAGGGCAGGCCGGGGCTCCCGCAGGGTCACGCTGTCGGGCAGCGCCCCCACCACTTCGGCGAGCGACGCCGCGTGCGCCCGACAGGGCTGGCACACCGCGAGGTGCGACGCCACCCGCTCGGCGCTCGCGTGATCCAGCGCTCCAAGCGTGTAAGCCTCGAGATCGTCGAGAACGTGGTCGGTCATCGGGTCCGCTCCAGCGCGCGCCGCATCTTCTGCAGTCCGATCCGCATGCGGCCCTTCACCGTCCCGAGCGGCACGCCCATCAACTCCGACAGCTCCACGTGGGTGTACCCGCCGAAGTAGGCGAGCTCGATCGTCCGGCGCTGGGCCTGCGGCAGCGCGTCCAGCGCCTCGCGGACCGTGCGGTTTTCGACGTTCTTCTCGGCGGCGAGCGCCGTGTCGGCGTCGCTCGGCTGAGTTTCGGCCATCTCGAGCGGCGCGGGCCGAAAGGTCGTCTTGCGGCGGAGGATGTCGACGGCGCGGTGGTGCACGATCGAAAGGAGCCACGCGCGGGGGTTACCACGCTCGCGGCGGTAGCTTCCGGCACCCCGCCAGGCCGACAGGAACGCGTCCTGGACGACGTCCTCGGCCCCCTCGCTTTCGCCCAGGATCCGGTAGGCCAAGGAGTACGCGAGGCGCCCGTAGCGGTCGTACAGCGAGGCGAGGGCGCTCAGATCCCGGTCAGCAAGCGCGCTCAGGAGGGCGTCGTCGGACGGCAGCTGTTCAGGCACTACGAAAAATGTACGGTCGATGCACAGGGGTGGATGTGGAGAAGAGGTGTGAGGAGAAAAAAGTATCCCGAGCGACCTGCCTCCGTGCCCTACCGCAGCTTCAAAGCTCTGCGGCCTGGCCGTGGAGCCGATCCTCGATATCCTCTCGGACCGCCTTTGATGCTATCTCCGGTTGCGCTCCCGGGAAACGACTTCCTTGATGGAATCTCGGACTCGTTTCCTTTAGCAGACCCCTCGGGACGAGAGGAAACATACGGTGTGCTCACCGGGCGGGCAATCAACTTATCCACCAAATCGACACCGCCGCGTTCGATGTTGTCCACGAATTCGGCCGCTTATCCACGACGAATCAACAGTCTGATTCCCTTCCTACGATGGACGTGATGTCCGACCCGATCCTTGATCCTCTGAACCCCGAGCAGCGTGTCGCCGTGACACACGGCGACGGGCCGCTCCTCATCCTCGCCGGCGCCGGCTCGGGAAAGACCCGCGTGCTGACGCACCGCATCGCCTACCTCATCCGGGACCTGGCGGTGCCGGCGAGTGCGATCCTGGCCGTGACCTTCACCAACAAAGCAGCCCGGGAGATGCGCGAGCGGCTCGACCGTTTGGTCGGCACGGAGCGCATGGCGGAGCTCACCGTCGGGACATTCCACGCGTTTTGCGCCCGACTCCTCCGTCGCGAGGGTCCCGTGGTCGGCATCGACCGCTCGTACGCCATCTACGACGAGGCGGATCAGCGGGCGGTTTTGCGCCAGGCGATGGCCGACACGAACGCGAGCGAGAAGGTCTTTGCGCCGGGCGCGATCGCCGGCGTGATCTCGAGCGCCAAGAACGAGCTCAAGGGACCCGCGGACCTGACCGCGAGCCCCAAGGGGCAGCTCGACAGGATCGCGGCGATCGTCTGGAAGCGGTACGACGAGCTTCTCCGAGAGAACAACGCGGTCGACTTCGACGACCTGCTTCTCCTCGCGTGCCGCGTCTTCGACACGAGCGACCGCGCTCTGGAGAAATGGCAGGACCGCTTCCAGCACATCCTCGTCGATGAGTACCAGGACACCAATAGGGCGCAGTACGTCCTCCTGCGCTACCTC
>DASQEN010000336.1:0-10084 GCA_035633635.1 Gemmatimonadota bacterium
TCCCCGCGCACAGCGCCTCTTCGGGTTCCTTTCCCATGCCTGGATCGTACGCCAAAGCGCTTTCCGGCGTCGGTCGGGACCCTCTTGGCGGCCTCTGTGGGGAGAAGTCCCCGCCCGGCAAGCTCAGTAGATCGTGAAACCGCTCGACCAGAGCTCCACTCTTCTATCGGGAAAATCCGCTTTGCGCGTGGGGAATCGTCCTGCGCAGCGAGCTCAGCGTCCGAAGACAAGCGGAACGAGGAGGACCGCGGCGGCCGGAACGAGCAGCAGGAACAGGAGGTCGAGGAGCGCTCCCGCGCGCGCGAGCTCGGGGACCGTGATCCGGCCCGTGCCGTACACGATCGCGTTCGGTGGCGTGGCCACGGGCAGCATGTAGCCTCCGCTGGCGGCGAGCCCCGCGCCGATCGCGAGCGGCAACGGATCCAGACCGGTGGAGAGCGCGAGCGCCCCGACGACCGGCAGGAACGCCGCCGCGGTCGCTGTATTGCTGGCCAGCTCGCTGAACAGGATGACGACGAGCGTGACGAGGGCGACGATCCCCACGACGGGCCATGCGCCGAAGCCGCCGAACGCCCCGGCGAGCCAGGACGCGAGCCCCGTCCGGTCGATCGCGTCGGCCAGCGAGAGCCCGCCGCCGAACAGCACGATCACCCCCCATGGGATGCGCTGAGCCGTCGACCAGTCGAGAGCGAACTCGCGCCGCCGCCAGGAAACGGGCGCGAGAAAGAGCACCAGCGCGGCTAGCATCGCGATGCCCGCGTCGCTGAGGCCCGGGATCCAGCGCTCGAGGATCGGTCGCGTCGTCCACCCGACGGCGGCGAATAGGAACGCCGTGGCGACGATCCTCTCCCCCCGGCCCACGCGCCCGAGCAAGGAAATCTCGCGCTCGATCAGAGCCCGCCCGCCAGGGATCTCGCCGCCCTCCACGCGGAATACCACCCGGACGAGGATCAGGTACGTGAGTGGGAGTGCGACCAGCGCGAGCGGGACGCCGATCGCCATCCAGCGCGCGAACCCGACCCGGATCCCGTAGGTCTCCAGCAAGAACCCTGCGGTCAGAGCGTTGGGCGGAGTCCCGATCAGGGTCGCGACGCCCCCGATGCCGGCGCCGAACGCGATCGCCGCGAGGAGCGCCGGCGCGAGTGCGCCCACGCCACCCTCTTCGTCCCGCGCCCGGTCCCCGAGATCGAGGACCGAGATTCCGATCGGCAGGAGCAGGAGCGTGGCCGCCGTGTTGCTGATCCACATGCTGAGGAGGGCGGCCGTCGCCAGGAAGCCCGCCACCAGCCGGCGCGGCGCCGTTCCCACAGCGCCGATGATCGTCAGCGCGAGCCTCCGGTGAAGCCCCCAGCGCTCCATCGCGGCGGCCATCAGGAAGCCTCCCAGGAACAGGAAGATGATCGGGTTGGAGTACGGGGCGGCGGTCTCGTCGATCGAGCCCACGCCGAGGAGCGGGAAGAGCGCCAGCGGGAGTAGTCCGGTGGCCGGGATCGGGATCGCTTCGGTGATCCAGAGGATCGCCATCGCCCCAGCGCACGCGGCCGTCCGCCAGCCGGCAAGGTCGAGGCCCGGCGGAGGCGGAAGCGCCAGCAGGACCACGAACGCGAGTGGAGCCGCTGCGAGACCGAAGCGGCCGCGCCACGACCGCGCGATCCCGAACTCCCCCGTCACGGCCCCGGCCCTCGGATCGGCCTCAGCGCGCGAATCGGCTGGATGTCGACGGACAGCTCGACCCAGCCGTCGACCTGGTAGTACTCGACCGCCAGGTCGTGCTGCCCGCCGTCGATCACCGCCTCGTCCAGCCGGGACTCGTGGGGCTCCCAGGCGTCGATCGCGAGCCGGCCGTCCACCCACACTCGGATCGCGTCGTCGCTGATCGCCTGGAGCCGGTAGCGGCCGGGCGGCAGCTCCACCACGCCTTCGGCCCGGGCCGCCCACCGCTCGAGCGGGATCCCTTCGGTCCGCGGGCGATACCAGAGCCACTCGATCCGGTCGGTCTCCTGCTCCACCAGCGGCTGACCAGACTGCAGCAGATTACGGAACGCGGCCGGGTCCATGCGAGGATCGGTCGCGTCGTCCCAGCCGTGGATGCGAATCCGCCAGGCGACCGGCGCGAAGAACCGCGACCAGCCGAACCGGACCGACCGCCCCGCCGGGATCGAGTCGCCGAACGGGGTCACGACGTCCGCGCCCACGTACTCGAGCGCGATCGACCAGTCCGCGGCCGGCCCCGACGGTGGGATTACTGTCAAGATGCCGGGGACCTCGCCGGACTCCGGCGCGATCCGCGCACCGCCGCGGGACTCGACCAGGCGCCAGCGGCCGGGCGGGCCCAGGACCCGGAGATCGAGCGGGCTCGCGTCGGGGGCGCCCTCCGGCCACAGCTTGGGAGACTTGTAGTCGTACGGCCCCCACTCGTCGACGACGATCCAGCGGCGCCCGCGGCGCCCGTTTGCGGGGATCATCGGATCGATCCCGCCCGGGAGGGGATCGGGCGCGAGCTCGGCCACGACCTCTGATCCTACCCGGGGCTTTCCTCCTATCTCGATCGGAAGCGAGTCGGCCCCGCCGGTCCAGACGGCGAGCGTGTCGATGTCCTCGAACGCATTGTTCCGGATGTCGATCTCCTGCGTGTCGTCGATCCGGAGCGCGACCCGATGGCCGGCGAACGCGTTGTCGTGGATCCAGTACTCGTGGCTCGACGTGTCGCGGTGCTTCGGATAGCCCCAGTCCGAGGGCTCGATCGGGTTCGCCCACAGCCTCACCGCGGTCGTGTCGCCGGCGAACGTGTTGTACGCGATCTCGTTGTCCTGTCCGTGCTCGATCGCGAGCCCCACCCGGTTCCCGGCGAATTGGTTTCCGAGGATTCGCGAGCCCCAGCTGTAGCCGCCCCACAGGCCGTAATCGCTCTCCTCGGCGCGGTTGGCGACGAACGCGTTCCTGCTGAACGTGGCCTCGATCGCGTTGTTGGAGGCGTAGCTGAAGTCGTTCCCGTAGAAGAGGTTGTCGTTTACCCCGCCTTCGCCCGTGTCCATCGTCGTCTGCCCTGCCCACACGAACAGCCCGTCACCGGAGTGGGTGGCGGAATTGTACGCCACCACGTTCCGCTGGCTCTGCTCGTACATCAGGATCGCGGCCGAGTCCTGGCCGCGGTTGTAGAAGCCGTGGCTGTAGCCCCGGATCGCGAAGTCGACCGCGTTGTGCATGATCGTGTCGTCGCTCGAGCGGTACAGCCCGATCCCGATGCCGGAAAGCCACGAGAACGTGTTGTTCCAGATCCGGAGCCCGCGCGAGCGGGTGATCATGAGCCCGTTCTGGCCTTGGACGATCGTGTTTCCGACGATCTCCCCGCCGTCGACGCCGGAGAGGTAGATGCCGGCGCCGTAGCGCAGCCATTCGTCGGCGTCGTTCTGGTGGTAGCTCTGCCAGTCGACCAGACTTTCATGCTCGATGCCGCTTCGCAGCCGCTGACGCCAGTTGTGGCTGAAGTCGTTTCCCTCGAGTCGCAGGCCGCGGGTGCCGTGGGCGAGGAGCCCGACCTTGTAGCCGCGTGCCACCACGCCGCGCACCGTGACGCCGACGCCGTCCTCGACCCTGATCGCGATGCCGGCGAATGAATCGGGCGGCGCGCCCGCGTCCGCTCCATGGAGGACGGCCCCGCCGAAGTCGACGACGATCGAGTCGCCCCGGATCGTGATCGCCGCCGAGGCGGTGTCGGCCGGCGCGGAGAGGCGATACACGCCGGGACGTACGCGGACCGAGCGGTCGATCGTCATGCCGGGCTCGAGGCTGATCACCACTGCATCCTGCGCGCGAGCGGCGCCGGCAAGGAGAAGGAGCGCGAGGCAGAGGAACCCGCGGTGCGCCCGGATCACGAAACGCGGCCGTCCGACACGCTCGAGCATGGGAGTCCCTCCGGAAGGATGAACAATAGGAAGGCGCTCGCGGGCAGATCAAGCGCGTCGAGAAAACCCGTACCGGGGGAAGCGGGAGACACCCGACAGACTTGGTTCGGCATCGATCCTAGAATGACGCTTGGAGGCTCGCGGCTCCCCGACATACTACGGGGCCGGCGCCCGCGAGGCGGCCCGACGGCCGAAGCCGACCCGCTGCGATAGGGTCGACGCGCATCGACGCGTCGAGGAGGAGATGGACAGATGGCAGTCCCGATGAAGGCCAATCCGTGGGGACTCCGGCGGTTCGAGATGTTCCCGGGGATCGATAGCATCCGCCGCGAGATGGACACGTTGTTCGGCTCGCTGGCGCGCCCCTTCCCGACCTTCCGTTCGACCGAGCGTGAAGGCTGGATGCCCACCTTGGACGTGTACGAGAAGGACGAGGAGATGGTGATCCGGCTGGACCTCCCCGGCATCGAGAAGAAGGACGTCAAGGTGAAGGTCCTGGACGACATCCTGATGATCGAGGGGGAGCGGAAGCTCGAGAAGAAGATCGAAGAGGAGAACTACCTCTGCCAGGAGGCGTTCTACGGCACGTTCACCCGCCGCATCGCGCTGCCGAACCCGGTGGAGGAGTACGAAGTGAAGGCGACCTTCCAGGACGGGGTGCTCGAGATCCACGTTCCAGTCAAGGTCGAGACCGAGAAGCCGAAGGAGATCCCGGTCCGCTGAACCGGAGGAGCACTCGATCTGGCCAACGGTCTCGCCTCCAGCCGGTCCTCGGTCTCGACGAGCAGGGCGAGGCCGCCCGCGCGCGGATCCGGTGCATCCTTTCGGGTCATGGCGTTCTCCCCCAGTCAAGCGTAGGAACGGGGAGGTCGGCCGTCTGTCGGGAGAAAGGGGTGGGGGCGTGCGGGGTGATGGCGGGCGGGCTGTCGGGAATCGCCCGACAGGGGTTGCGGAGGAGAGCCCGACTCCGTACCCTGATGAAGCCGGGGTGGGGCGCATCCGAGTGGGGCGTTTCCCGACACGAGTTCGGCCTTGTCCCGACAGACACGCCGACGGCTTGGCTTTAGACTCGCTTAGACGACACTAGTATAGGCGCGGAAAAAACGGATTCCCGATCGGGGGGTGGATTCGATGACAGCGAAGGATGTCGTGACGCACGCCCGGCGGGCCGGACGACTCGGCTTGGCGGGCTTTTGGATGGGTGGACTCAGCCTTCTCCTCGTCGCCGCCTGCACGGACGAGACAATCATCGAGGTCGAACGGCCCTTCTTCGAGGATCCGCCTGCCGAGGCGGGAGGTGTCCTGGGCTTCGACGAAGTCTCGGTCAATCTCACCGTATGTGGCAACTGTCACGTCGGCCAGCAGAGCGGCTGGGAGGAGACCGCTCACGCGGACGCCTTCGACGCTCTCGGCGCGAATCCCGCGGAGTCCTGCACCGAATGCCATGCGGTCACCGAGCGGGGCAACGCCTCTGAGGGGCAGATCGGCTTCGCCTCGACCCACGACCCGCGCTATCAGGACGTCCAGTGCGAGAGCTGCCACGGTCCGGGCGCCACGCACGTCTCGAATCCCGACGTGGACTCGTCCCATCCGCTCGCTTCGATCGCGGTGCCGGTCGAGGACGTCGCGGGAGCGCTCAATGGATGCGGGGAGTGCCACGGTGGCGCGCATCAGCCGATCGCCGAGCAGTGGGCCCTGTCACCGCACGCGGTGGCGGTGGCGAGCCCGGCGGCAAATCCGGCGTGCCAGCAGTGCCATCGGGGACAGCAGATTCTCGCGGCATGGGGCGAGGAGGCGGACTATCTCGAGAAGGACGACGCGGAGCATCAGGGGATCGTGTGCGCGGTGTGCCACGATCCGCACGGCGCGACGCACCCGGGTCAGCTCCGCTTCCCGGTCGATACGCCCGCCCTCGAGCAGAACCTGTGCGCACGCTGCCACAACCGGCGGGCGCTGCCCGACCCGCTCTCGGCGCGGGGGCCGCACGCACCCCAGGCGCCCCTGCTCATCGGGGACGCCGGCTGGTTCCCACCGGGGGCCAACATCGATCCGGGGCAGATCCTGGCGACGCACGGCACCGACCGGAACCCGCGGTTCTGCGCTACCTGTCACTTGCCGAAGTTCCAGATCAGCGATCCGTTGAGACCGGGGAGCACGATCGAGTCGACGAGCCATTTCTTCGGTCCGATCCCCTGTCTCGACGCCCAGGGTCAGCCCCTCCCCTTCAGTGAGGAGTGCGACCTGGCTCCGCCTGCCCGGTCGTACAAGGCATGCACCGGCGGCGCTTGCCACGGCACCGAGCAGGTCGCGTTCTCGGCCCTCATCGCCGCCACGACGCGGATCCAGCGCGCGGCCGACGATCTGCTCGGCCAGCTTCAGCAGGTCGATCCGAACCTGGGCACGGCGGGGGGAGAGATCAGCGCCGGCGATCCGTTCACGGTCGCCGACGGGTCGTTCTTCAACTACAACCTGGCGATCTTCGGGTCGCATTCGGGTCGAGGGTCGGCGGTCCACAACCCGTTCCTGGTCGAGGCGCTGTTGATCGCGAGCATCGCTGCGGTCGAGGAGGAGTACGGAGTGTCGGCGAACCGGGTCGTGGACTGGGACGCCGAGCTGGAAAGGGTCTTGACGAGCGCACGAACCGCACACTAGGCGAGCCGCGATCCCCGTGAATGGAACCCCGCCCACTGGTGCCATGCTGGAGCCGGTGGGCGGGGTCGCGATACGAGCAGCGGGTCCCCCAGCGAGGTGCGCATCCGGATGAGCATCGCGCCCTTCCAACGCGCCCGCAGCCACCCATCGCGCGTCGCCATCCTCGGTTTGACGCTGTTACTCCTCCCGACGCTCGCCGAAGGACAGGGCGTCCCTGAGCCGGCCCAGAACGCCGTCGCCGGCGCGCGAGTCTTCGGAGCCAAAGGGTGTGTCGAGTGCCACTCCGTCCGTGGTCTCGGAGGTCGAGGGGGACCCGACCTGGGCGAGGTCGAGGCGCGCCACTCCTTCTACGAGCTGGCCGCCACGATGTGGAATCACGTCCCACAGATGGCAGCGCGCATGCGGGAGAGGCGGATTCCGGCCTCCCGCATCCTCCCCCGCGAAGCCGGCGACCTGTTCGCCTTTCTCTACACCCTCGACTACTTCGAGCCGCCCGGTGACGCGCGCGAGGGCCGGACGCTGTTCTTCGACAAGCAATGCGTCATGTGCCACCAGGTCGGGGGGGTCGGCGGGGTCGTGGGCCCGAGCCTGGACTTCCTCGGGGGCTATCGCTCGCCGATCCCGGTTGCGGCGGCGATGTGGAACCACGGCCCTGCCATGGCCGAGAAGATGCGGGCGCGAGGGGTCACGAGGCCGACCTTCACGGGTCGTCAGCTCCGGGATCTGATCGCCTACCTCGAGTCGACCTCCGGCGCGCCGCCGAATGAGTCCACGTACGTCCTGCCAGGTCGTGCCGGAGTGGGGCGGGTGCTGTTCGCGGGCAAGGGTTGCGCGACCTGTCACGGGTCGCAGGGGCGGGGTGGCGTGGGCCCCGCCCTGGCCGGTCACGGCTCGCCAGAGGGACTGATCGATTTCGCCGCCGCGATGTGGAACAAGGCACCTGCCATGACGCGCGAGATGAGCGCTCGCGGGGTTGCCGTTCCTGACCTCGCCGCCTCCGAGATGGCGGACATCGTGGCCTACCTGTACGCGACGGGCTACTTCGCGGGATCGGGGAATGCGGAGCGCGGCCGCCAGCTGCTGGGCGTCAAGGGGTGCACGAGCTGCCATGTCGTGGGAGGAAGGGCGCCCGCGCTCGATCCGGCGCGCTATTCCACCGGTACGCAGGTCTTCGCCGCGATGTGGAACCACGCGGCGATCCCCGGCGTCGGGGATCGCCAGTGGCTGGTGCTCACGGGAGCGGACATGGCTCACCTGGTCTCCTACTTCACATCTGTTCCGCGATGACCAAGGGGTTCAACTGGGGTAGGGCGCCGATCGTCGCCCTGACGCTCATCGCGGTCGGCTGGCCGTCCCGCGCCGCGGCACAAGGCCAGGCCCTCGAACAGCAGAACAGCTGCTTCCGCTGTCACCGGGTGATCGACGACAGGCGGTTCTCGGATCCCGTGCGCGAGTACGTCGGCGACATCCACTTCGAAAAAGGGTTCGGCTGCGTCGTGTGTCACGGCGGCGACTCGACGATCCTCGACCGCCGGATGGCGAAGGACCGGTCGAAGGGCTATATCGGCGTGCCGGATCGGCGGGACATCCCACAGGTCTGCGGACGATGCCATTCCGATGCACGGTTCATGAAGCGGTACAACCCGTCGCTGAGGATCGACCAGGTCGCCGAATACGCCACGTCGGTCCATGGTCAGCGGCTGTTCGAGCTGGGGGACGGGCAGGTCGCGACCTGCACCAGTTGCCACACGGCGCACTCGATTCGACCACCGTCCGATCCAACGTCGAGCGTGCATCCGGTGCGTGTCGCGGAGACCTGCGGTCACTGTCACGCCGATACCACATACATGGCCTCCTACGACATTCCGAACGACCAGCTATCGGAATACCGCTCGAGCGTCCATTGGAAAGCGATGGACGAGGATGGCGATCTGTCGGCTCCCACATGCAACGACTGCCACGGGAACCACGGCGCCGCCCCGCCCGAGGTGGAGTGGATCGGCAACGTATGCGGTCAGTGCCATACGGCGCAGCAGGGACTGTTCGAGGGCAGCAGCCACCCGGCCGCGTTCATGCAGCTCGGCAAACCTGGCTGCGTGGGTTGTCACGACAACCACGCGATCCGCCAGACCAGTGACGAGATGCTGGGCCCGGGACGGGAATCGGTGTGCGCGGAGTGTCACGACGCCGACGATCCCGAGGGGAAAGCCGCCGCCGGAATGCGCGCGATGATCGAGCGGCTCAAGGTGGAGCGAGCGCGCTCCGACTCCTTGCTCGGGCAGGCCGAGGAAGCGGGGCTGGAGGTCAGCCAGGCCCGGTTCGAGCTTGAGGACGCGACCAACGCCATCATCCGGGCCCGCGCCAGCACCCACAGCGCCAGCGTGGACTCCGTGAACGCGCGGGTCGGTGAGGGCCTGGCGATCACGTCCAAGGCGTGGCAGCGCGGCAAGGGAGCCTTCCGCGATCTCCGCATCCGTCGGATCGGGTTGGCCGTTTCCTCCCTGATCATCGTAGTCCTGATCGCGGGAATCGTAATGAAGATCCACGAGGTCGAAGGGAGGCGCGATCCCACCCACGACTCGGACGAAACGGACGGAGGAGACCAGCATGGTTGAGGATCCAGCGCGGGGCGGAATCGATCGGCGGAAGTTTCTGGATTGGCTGCTAGGGACGAGCGCGGCGGGCCTGTTGTTGGCGGTGGTCTACCCGGTGATCCGCTACGTCGTCCCGCCGGCGGCGGGGGAGTCGGCCGCGTCGTCGGTGACGCTGGACATCGGCCCGGGGGACCTGGCTGCCAACACCGGGAGGATCTTCAAGTTCGGAAGCAGCCCGGGACTGCTGGTCAAGACCGCCTCCGGAGAGTTGCGCGCCTTCAGCGCCACATGCACGCACCTCTCCTGCATCGTCCAATACCGGCCGGACCTCGCCGAGATCTGGTGCGCCTGTCACAACGGGCACTTCGACCTGAACGGTACCAACGTGGCGGGTCCGCCTCCGAGGCCACTCGAGCGCTATGCCGTCAACGTGCGGGGCGACAAGATCGTGGTGGACCGCAGTGCCTGACCGTGCGGACCTCCAGCGACGTCTCGGCGAGGCCGAAGTCTGGCTCGACGAACGCGTCGGTCTGACCGAGGCCCTTCGAATCGCCAAGAAGAAGGAGGTTCCGCTCCACCGCCATACGGTGTGGTATTACCTCGGCGGAATGACGCTTTTCCTCTTCACCATCCAGGTTGTTACCGGCGTGCTGCTCCTGTTCTACTATCGTCCGAGCGCCGAGGAGGCGTACGAGTCGGTGCGATTTCTCATGGCCGAGGTGAAGTTCGGATGGCTGATGAGATCCATCCATGCGTGGTCGGCCAACCTGATGATCTTCACCGCCTTCCTGCACCTCTTCAGCGTGCTGCTCCTGAAGGCCTACCGCAAACCGCGAGAGCTGACGTGGATCTCCGGCGCCATCCTCATGGCGTTGGCCCTGGCCTTCGGCTTCACGGGGTACCTGTTGCCGTGGAACGAGCTGGCGTACTTCG
>DASQEN010000337.1:0-26474 GCA_035633635.1 Gemmatimonadota bacterium
GATCTGGTTGATGAAGACAAGGGTCGTGTTGGACTTGCTGATGGCGCCGGTGAGCTTCCGGAGCGCCTGGCTCATGAGCCGCGCCTGGAGCCCCACGTGGCTGTCGCCCATCTCGCCCTCGATCTCGGCCTTGGGGACCAGCGCGGCGACCGAGTCGACGACCACGACAGAGACCGCGTTCGAGCGCACCAGCACTTCGACGATCTCGAGCGCCTGCTCGCCGGTGTCGGGCTGCGAGACCAGCAGGTTGTCGATGTCGACGCCGAGCTTCCGCGCATAATCGGCGTCCAGGGCGTGCTCGGCGTCGATGAACGCGGCGATCCCACCCTGGCGCTGGGCGTTGGCGATGACGTGGAGGGCGAGCGTTGTCTTGCCGGAAGACTCGGGGCCGTAGATCTCGGTCACGCGCCCCTTGGGGATCCCGCCGATCCCGATGGCGGCGTCCAGGTTGAAGGCTCCGGTCGGGATCGCGTCGACCTGCATCCTCATGCCCGTCCCGAGGCGCATGATCGCGCCCTTGCCGTACTGCCGCTCGATCTGGGTGATCGCCAGACCCAGCGCCTTCTCCTGATCCTTCGTCATCTCCGCCATCCTTCGCTCTCCTTCGCCCCCGCGCTCCACGGGCGCTCGATTCTCCGTGACCGGCCCACTGCCGACATCGCTTCGATTTCGGGTTTCTTTCGGTACCACTCTAGCACGTCCCGCGGACAGTGTCCAGGACCCGCCGCCGTCCTTGCGGTCTCAGCGGATCGTGTCGGGCGGACTCCCGGCCAGCGTGTCCACGTGCGTGCCGGAGGCGTCCATCTCGGCCTGGCTGACGGTCAGGCGCAGCATCTGCACCGCGGGCCTCAGCCGCTCGGCGAGATCGATCTTCCATCCGTCCTCCTCGCGCACCAGCGGGATCTCGTTGGGATCCCCCTCGACAGCCACGACCACGGTTGCCGAGTCGCCGTGAAGCGTCGAACCCTCGACGTTTCCGCCGCAGAAGGCGCGGCACCAGTCCTCGATCGTGATCGCGGGCTGGCCGCTCCCCGGCTCGGCCCTCCGGCTCAGGCTCTCCACCTCGGCCACCAGCCGGCGGGTCTCCGCGGTGAACGACGACGCCGTCTCCGCGCTGTCCCCCGCCTGGAGCGCGTCCAGGAAGCTCCGCACCGATCCCTCCGGGCTCGAGCGCGGGCCACCCTGACAGGCGGTAAGCAAGAAGAACGCCAGTGATTCCGCGGCGAGCGCGGATCGAGACCTTGCTCTCCTCACGACGACCTCGGCGAGATCAGGTTCATAAACTCCATGCGCGTCGACTGCGCGTCCCGGAAGGCGCCCAGCATGTGGCTGGTCGTCATGAACGAGTGCTGCTTCTCGACCCCCCGCATGACCATGCACAAATGGCGGGCCTCCACCACCACGGCCACGCCGCGGGGGATCAGCTTCTCCATCATCGCCTCGGCGATCTGCTTGGTCATCCGCTCCTGCACCTGGAGCCGCCGGGCGAACAGGTCCACCAGTCGCGGGATCTTCGAGAGCCCGACGATGCGGCGGTCGGGGATGTATGCCACGTGGGCCTTGCCGAAGAACGGCAGGAGGTGGTGCTCGCAGTTGTGCGACAGATGTCCGGCGACGAGGAAAGTCGGATGCGGCTCGCACTTGAAGCTGTACACAGTGAACGGTTTTTTGCCTGTGGCCCGAACAGGTCGAACCGAACGCACGGGAACGTAGCAGGATTCCACCAGGGAAGACCGGTGGTCCCGCTGCCGGAACCCATGCTTCCCATACCATCCCGGCCGGTTCCAGCGGTTGGATATGTAGAGGCGCGATGCGCCACGTCGAGCCGGAGTAAAGCGCGCGTCTATGGCCTCGGAGAAAGCGCGGAGGAACGGAACCCTCCCCGTAAAACCGGATGGACGGGAGAGCGGCTCGACCTGGCTCTCGACCCCGAAGGCATCGCGCATCGAAGACGCGAATTTCTCGGCGAATGGCCGACTGTTGACGACGACGGAGACGCTCCTCCTGCCGACCGTCCCGTCCGAGGTCACGGCGCCGATTGCGAACCCCAAAGAGTAGCCCGGGCGAGGTGGATACCGATGCCGAGACAAGGCCCTCGGCCGGGTCCACTCGACCATGTGGCCCTCCAGGTCCGCGGCCTCGACCCATCCCTCGCGAGTCGCGAATGGGTGATCCGGCGTGACGCGAAAGACGCCCTTTTCCGATACGACCTCGACGAGCTCACGAGTCTGACGACGACCCACCGCCGTCACCGCGGTCTGGCGAGTCACACCGTCTTCCAGCGTCCACAGGCGATCTCCCACGCGGACCTTTGCCGCGGGGCGAGACCCGCCGACCACGTTGACGATTTGCTTCGAGGGAACGCAGAGGCTGTAGAACTCGATGTCGCGGACCACGACCATCTCGTCGTAGTCCTCCTGGAAGAACGCGTCGTTGAACAGCTCGTCGACGTCCTTGCGGTATCCTTCGGTGAGGAACTTCAGCGCGCGGATCACCCGCGTCGGGGTCTTCCGCAGTCCTTCTCGGTCGGGATCCTCGCCCAGCTCGATCAGCAGGTCGTGGATGAGCCGCTCCGCCTTGTCGAGCTCTTCGCGCGGATCCGCGGCCGTCGCTTTTGTCAAACTCATGACACTCCCTCCCCTCGTTGGCCAATATAGATCGCCCGCTCCGCGGGTTCACCTGCCTCGTCGGAGGGCGTATCTTCGCCGTTCCGATCCGTTCCTCTCCCTCGAGGAGGCCGTCTGCCCACCGCCTGGCTGCTCGTCGCCGCCCTCTGGGCGGACTCCGCGCCCGCCGACACCACGCTGGCCTCGCTCCAGGCCCAGATCGCCGCCGTGGCGGCGGGAATTGAGGGCGATGTCGGAGCCGCGGCGATCCACGTCGAATCGGGTCGCGGGGTGGCGACGCGGGGCGATGAGCCGTTCTTCCTGGCGAGCGTCTACAAGCTCCCGATCGCGGTCGTGCTCCTGCGCCGGGTCGATGCCGGGACCGTCACCCTCGGGGACACCGTGCGGCTGGAGCCCTCGGACTTCCGCATCGGTCGCGCCACGCTGGCTCCCAACGACCCGCGAGGCGGCGGCACGTACACGGTGGCCCGGCTCCTCGCGGCGATGACCTCCGACAGCGACAACTCGGCCAGCGACGCGGTGCTGCGGTTGGCCGGCGGTCCCCGCGCGGTCACCGACACTCTCCAGGCGATGGGCCTCGACGGGATCCGGATCGACCGTAGCGAGGGCGAGACGCTGCTCGAGTTCTACGGGATTGAGGACTCGTTCCCCGAAGAGGAGCGGACCCCCTCGCGCGTGTCGGCCCGCGTGCGGGGCTCGTCGGCCGCCGCGCGGCAGGCCGCAGTGACCCGCTTCGCCGTCTCGCCCCGTGACGCCGGCTCGCCCCTGGCGGTGGCCGAGCTGCTCGACCGGCTGTGGCGCGGCGAGCTCCTGTCGTCCGCGAGTACGCGCCTCCTCCTCGGCCTCCTCCGGAACGGGTGGATCGAGAGCCGGATCCTCGCGGGCGTGCCGCTCGGAACCCCGGTCTGGCACAAGACCGGGACCTACGCGGCGGCCGCGACCCACGACGCAGGGATTGTCGAGCTGCCGGACGGCACCCACCTCGTCCTCGTCGTGCTCGTCCGGCAGCCGCAGCGCGACCCTAAGGTCGCCGAGCGGGCGATCGCCGCGATCACCCGCGCGGCCTACGGATTCTGGGCGGTTCCAACCCTCTCCCGCGAAGCACGATCCGACTCGAAGGAGTAGCTGACCTCGAGTTCGTCGGCTTTGCCGCAACACGTACGAGGGGGTTCCATGCTTCGCCGCTCGCTCCGCTCCCGCTGTTCGATCGCCCTGTCGATTCTGGCACTCGCAGGGTCCTCAGGGGAGCTCTTCGCACAGGTGGATCTCGAGGTGACCTCGAGGCGGGTTCCCGATTTGACGCCGGCCCAATGGGTCAAAGACCTGCGGTTCCTCGCCGCACGGCTCCCACAAGTCCATCGAAACGCGTTCCATTCGATCTCCCGCGAGGATTTTCAGGGGGAGGTCGAGGATCTGGAACGGCGGATCCCCGAGCTCGAGGATCACGAGGTCGTCGTCGAGCTGGCGCGGATCGTGGCCTCGATCGGCGACGGACACACGCGGATCTGGCTCACCGATTACGAGCGCAACGGCTTCCGGCGCTACCCGGTCATCCTGTACGACTTCGCCGACGGACTCTACCTAGTGGTGGCCGGGAGCGAGCACGCCGATGCGGTGGGTGGACGCGTCCTCCGGATCGGGAACGTGGACGTCGAGGAGGCGATGAAGCGGGTCGACCCGCTCGTTCATCGGGACAACGCGATGGGTTTGCGCAGGCTGGCTCCCCAATACCTGCGGATCCCCGAGGTCCTCCACGCGCTCGGCGTGGTCGACGACATGGAATCCGCGACCTACGTCGTGGAGAAGGACGGCCGCGAGATCGCCGTCGAGGTGAGTCCCGAGCCGGCGGACGAACGGATGGACGAGGCCGCGTTCGTGCTGCCCCCCGACCCGTCCGCGTTCGGACGCGCCGACCTAGTCACGATGCGCCAGCCCGGCGCGCCGGTGCCGCTGTACCTGCGCCACATCGAGCGGACCCACTGGCTCGAGTGGCTGCCGGAGACCCGGACCCTCTACGTCCAGTGCAACGTGATCTCGAACGACGACGAATCGATGGCCGAATTCTACGCGCGAGTCTTCGCGGCGACCGATTCCCTTCCTTTGGAGCGGCTCGTGATCGATCTGCGGAACAACGGCGGAGGGAGCAACAACCTGAACTCCCCCGTCTTCCTGGGGATCGTCCGCCGACCCGAGATCGACCGGGAGGACCGGCTGTTCGTCATCATCGGTCGCACGACGTTCTCGGCGGCCTCCCACCTGGTCACGTACCTGGAGCGGTTCACCCATCCCACCTTCGTAGGCGAGCCGACGGGCGGGAGCCCCAACCACTTCGGCGACGCACGGCCGATCGACCTGCCGAACAGCGGCGTGCGCGCGGGCGCGAGCACGATCTACTGGCAGAACTCCCTGCCCGTACCGTTCGACGAGCGCTCCTGGACCGCACCGGGGATCGCCGCCCAGCTGACCAGTCGGGACTGGGCGACGGGGAGGGACCCGGCGCTCGAGGCGATCCTCGCGCACCGACCCGAGGAGCCCTTGACGGACCAGCTGGTTCGCGCCGTCGCGGAAGGCGGGCTCGATGCCGCCCTGGCCGCGTTCGACGCCTGGAGCGCGGAACCGGCCCACGCGTATGCGGACGTGGAGCGCGACCTCAACGGCTTCGGCTACCGGCTCCTCGACGAGGGCCGGTTGGAAGAAGCCGTCGGCATTCTCGCCGTGAACGCCCGTGCCTATCCCGGTTCGGTCAACGTGTGGGACAGCCTGGGAGACGCGTACCAGGCCGCGGGCCACCGGCTCCAGGCGATCGAGGCCTACGAGAAAGCGGCCGCCATGGATCCGGACGGGTCGCTCGGCGCCAGCGCCGCGAGAAAGGCGGGGGACCTGCGCAACCCGCTGTCGGAGCCCTAGGCGAGCCCCTCGGGGAACTGGGGCAGGTCGTCCGTGATCTCGTGCCAGGCGGCCTTGGCGACGACGTGCGTGTGGTATTGGGGCCGGATGCCCGGGTCGCCGTCCACGGTCCCCAGGCGGATCGAAATCTCCTCGCCCTCCGGCCATGTCCCGCCGAACAGGCTCGAGCCGCACACCTCGCAGAACACCTTGACGGCCGCGCCGGGCGCGGGCCGGTATACGACCAGCCGCTCTGCGCCGGACACGAGCCGGAAGTCCTCGCGCCGCACGCGGCCCTGGGTCCCGGCCGCGGCGCCGCTGTGCTTGCGGCAGCGCGAGCAGTGGCAATGCCCGGCGCGCAGGAACGGCCCGCTGACCGTGTAGCGCACCGCGCCGCACAGGCAGCCGCCGGTCAGAGGACGCTCAAGCGAGGGCTGGACGGGGCGCATGCCTTGAATCTGCCGAACGCGGTCCCGCGGCGAAAGCCCGCAACTCTTCCCATCGTGGCTCCGCCTCCCTACCATGAAATGCTTGAACCTCTCCTTCGAACGATTCTCCCTGGGACGCTCGCTGACGGTCGCGTGCCTGGTCGCGATCGTGGCGGGCGTGATCGCCGGGCTCCTGGCGCCCGACTCGCCGGGAAGGGCCCTCGAGTTCCTCGTCTCCGTTCTCGAGGGAATCGGCGCGGCCTGGGTCCGGGCCCTGCGCATGGTCGTGCTGCCGCTCGTCGTGTCGCTCCTCGTCATGGCGGTCCTCGGGACGCGCGAGCGCGCGGAGCTGGCGCGCATGGGGGGCACGGCGGTCGGGATCTTCTTCGCCATCTACCTGGGGCTCGCGATCCTCTCCGCGATCCTCTACCCCCCTCTCATCCGCCTCACCGGCATCGCGCGCGGCACGATGACATCGCTGCGCGTGGAGCCTGCGGCCCCGCCGACGGCCGCGCCGTTCGACCTCGGCGACGGGCTCCTGCAGATCCTCCCCACCAACCCGTTCGCGGCGCTCGCCGAGGACAACATCCTCCAGGTCGTCGTCTTCACGATCCTGTTCGCGCTGGCGGTGGGCCGTCTGGCCCCGGCGGCGCGCGATACCGTCACCGCGTTCTTCTCCCCGTTCGCCGAGGCGATGCTGGTCATCGTCGGGTGGCTTCTCTGGGTGAGCCCCGTGACGATCTTCGCGCTGGTGTTCGCCGCCGCGCGGGAGATCGGCCTGGGGGCGGCCTGGATGCTGGTCTCCTTCGCGATCATGACCACGCTGATCATGGTCGTCGCGACGCTCGGCCTCACGCCGCTGGCGGGGGTCCTCGGGCGTGTGGGTACGGCCCGCTTCGCCAGGGCGGCCTGGCCGGCGCAGATGGTGGCGCTCGCGACCCGCTCCTCGCTTGCGACGCTGCCGGCGCTGGTGCAGACCGCGAAGTCCCGACTCGGACTTCCCGACCACGTGATCGGGTTCGGTCTCCCGTTCGCGGCCTCGACCTTCAAGCCGAGCAACCTCATCTCGTCGCCGGGAAGGCTCTTGTTCCTATCCTGGATCTACGGAATCCCCGTCGATCTACTGGGGTACGTGGTGTTCGTCGGCTACGTGATGCTGATCTCGACGACCGTTCTCGGAGTCCCCAGCCAGGGCAGCCGCCTAGCGAGCCTGCCCGCGTTCATGGCGCTCGGGATTCCGGTCGAGGGGATCGTGTTGATCGGCTCGGTCGAGCTGCTCTGGGACTTCGCCGCCACCGTCCTCAACACCACCGGTTACCTCGCCGCCACCAGCCTGCTGCCCCGGACCGCGGCGGGCGCGCCGGTTTCGTCGCCGCCGGCCCTTTCCAATGCGGCTTCAACGCCCTAGCATGTGACGCCTTGAACCTCTCTCTCGAACGATTTTCCTTCGGGCGCTCGCTGACGATCGCGACGCTGGTCGCCCTGGCGGCCGGCGTGATCGCCGGAACTTTCGGGCCCACGGCCGACGACGGGCCTCTGCGGGTCTTCGCGGCCATCGTCGAAGCACTCGGGGCTCTCTGGGTCCGCGGCCTCCGGATGACCGTCCTGCCGCTCGTCATCTCGCTCCTCGTGGTCGCGATCCTCGACTCCCGCGAGCGCGTCGGGGTGGCCCGCATGGGAGGCGCGGCGGTCGGTATCTTCTTCGCGATCTACGTCGCCCTCGCGGTCCTCTCCGGGCTTCTCTACCCTCCGCTCATCCGCGCCCTGGGGATCGCTCGGGGCGCGATGGCTTCGCTCCGCGTCGACACCGGCGGCGCCCCTCCGCTGGAGGCTCCCGGCGACCTCGACGTGGGCGACTGGCTCCTGCAACTGATCCCCACCAATCCCATCGCCGCGGCGGCGGAGGAGAACATCCTCCAAGTCGTCGTGTTCACGATCTTTTTCGCGGTGGCGGCGGGTCGGCTGGCGCCAGCCTCGCGGGCAACCTTGGTCGCGTTCTTTACTCCGGTCGCCGAAGCGATGCTCGTGATCGTCGCCTGGCTCTTGCGCGTGAGCCCGGTGGCCGTGTTCGCGCTGGCTTACGCCGCCGCGCGCGAGATCGGCCTGAACGCCGCCTGGGTGCTGGTCTCCTTTGCCGTGCTGACGTCCCTGATCATGGTCCTCGCGATTCTCGGCCTCATTCCGGTGGCGGGGATCCTCGGTCGCGTGGGCACGGCCCGTTTCCTTGGCGCGGTGTGGCCGGGACAGCTGGTGGCGCTCACCACCCGCTCCTCGCTCGCCACGCTGCCCGCGCTGGTGGAGGGCGCCAAGGCCAAGCTCGGCCTCCCCGATCGAGTGATCGGTTTCGGCCTTCCGTTCGCGGCCTCGACCTTCAAACCGAACCGACTCATATCCTCCCCGGGGAAGCTCCTGTTTCTTTCCTGGATCTATGCCGTCCCGATCGATCCGCTGGGATACGCGATGTTCGTGGGCTACGTAATGCTGCTCGCTCCGACCACGGTCGGCGTCCCCAATCAGGGCACCCGGATGACGACCCTTCCCGCCTACCTGGCGCTCGGAATCCCGGTCGAGGGCGTCGTGCTGCTCCAGTCGGTCGACATGCTGTGGGACTTCGCCGCCACGGCGCTCAACGCCACCGGCTACCTCGCTGCCACGACCCTTCTGCCCCGCGACGCGGCGAGCGCCACCGCCCCGGAGCCGACCCCGGAGCCTGCCGCTTTGTGAAGCTCCTCAGCGCAGGCGCCGCGCTCACCGTCACCGGAAGCTGCCACCGCATCGAGGCGCGCGGTCGGCGGATCCTGATCGATTGCGGCCTGTTCCAGGGCAACGACGTGGAGAAGCTCAACCACGAGCCCTTCCCGTTCGATCCGGCCGAGATCGACGTGGTCCTCCTGACGCATGGCCATCTCGATCACTGCGGCCGACTACCGCTGCTCGCCGCTCGGGGCTATCGCGGCCAGATCCACGCGATCCGCGCAACTCGCTCGATCACCGAGATCATCCTCCACGATGCCGCGAAGCTGCAGCAGGAGGACTGGGACCGCGCGATACGGAAGGCCGGGGATAAGGGCCGCGAGGCGGACGACATTGAGCCGCCACTCTACGTCCCCGGCGACATTCCCCAGACGCTCGGGCTCTTCCACGACGTGGCGTTCGACCAGGCGATCGACCTGGGCGCGGGGGTCACTGCCACGTTCCGGCCGGCCGGCCACATCCTGGGAAGCGCGTTCGTGGAGATCGACACGCCCGACGGCCGTGTGATCGCGTCGGGCGATCTCGGCAACCGCGAGAGCGCGATCCAGGAACTGGCCACGCTTCCGCGCGAATGCGATGCCGTCCTGATCGAGACCACCTACGGTGACCGGACCCACCGCTCGCAGGCCGACACACTCGAGGAGTTCCGCAACGTGATCCAGAAGGCGGTCGATGCCGGCGGGGTCGTGATGATCCCCAGCTTCGCGCTCGAGCGGGCCCAGGTTGTGCTCTACCACCTCAACACGATGATGCGGGAGGGCCGGATTTCGAAGGTCGACGTGTTCGTCGACTCGCCGATGGCTGCCCGCATGACCCGCCTGTACCAGGAGGGTGCGAACGAATTCAAGAACCAAATCGCGGCCGAGCTGGCCGCGGGCCGCGATCCGTTCGAGCCGCCGACGCTCAAGTTCACGGTCGCCACCGAGGAGTCGAAGAAGCTGAACGACCTCGACTGCTGCGCGATCATCATCGCCGGGTCGGGGATGATGACGGGCGGGCGGATCCTGCACCACCTCCGGAACCAGCTCTACAAGCCCGAGGCGAGCCTGGTCGTCGTCGGGTATCAGGCCGAGGGCACACTCGGCCGGCGGCTCGTCGACGGGGCGAAGCACGTCCGCATCTACGGCTCGGAGATCATCGTGAAGGCGAGCGTGCACACGATCAACGGCCTGTCCGCGCACGCGGACCAGGACGACCTCCTGCGCTGGCTCGAAGGAACCGGAAAAGCGCACGCCTACCTCGTGCACGGCGAGCCCCCGGTCATGCAGGCGTTCGCCGGTGTGCTCGCGGCCCGCGGCCGCAATGCGACGGCAGTGGAGCGCGGACGCGAATACGACCTCGGTTGAAAGGAGCTTCGATGTCCCGATCGATCGTGCCCCTCGCCGCGCTGGCCCTGCTCGCGCTGGCGGAGACCGCTTCTGCCCAGGAACCCGCGATATCCGATGCCGTCCGCTACACGATCGGGTGGGACAATCCCGCCTCCCAACTCTACGAAGTAGCGGTCTCGGCGAGCGCGCACGGGGAGCCGATCGTCTTCTCCCTGCCCGCCTGGCGGCCCGGCCGGTACATCGTCCAGAACTACGCGGCCAATGTGCAGGGCATGCGCGCAATGGATGATCGCGGGAACCCGCTCCCCGCCGAGTGGATCGACCTCGATTCCTGGCGTGTCGACCCCGGGACGGCGCAGTCGGTGACGCTCGCGTACGAGTACTACGCGCGCACGTTCGACGCGGGGAGCTCGACCCTCACGCCCGCCGCCGCGTATTTCAATCCGGTCAACCTCCTTCCGTGGGTCGAAGGGCGAAAGGACTCGCCGGTCACGCTGACCCTCGAGGCTCCGGCGGACTGGGTGGTCGCCACTCAGCTCGAGCGGCGGCCCGGCCCGGGGCACGCGTTCGCTGCCCCCGACTACGATCGCCTCGTCGACTCGCCCACGATCGCGGCGCCCGACCTCCTCGTCTGGGACTACGAAGTGGACGGCGCGACCTACCATCTCGTGTTCCGGAACGTCAAGGGCGAGCTACAGCTGGGCGACTTCACGAAGGAGAAGATCCTGGCCGACGTCGCGCGGCTCACCCAGGAGGCCGTGGCCGTCTTTGGCGTCACGCCGTTCGACGAGTACTGGCATCTGTTCCAGCTGGTCCCGTACCCGTTCGGTCACGCCGTCGAGCACGAGTCCAGTGCCTCGTACGTCGTGCAGGACGCGATCTTCGCGAGCGCGGACGGATACGACGGGTTCCTGTCGATCCTCGCGCACGAGTTCGTCCATGCCTGGAACGTGAAGCGCATCCGCCCCGCGGCTCTCTGGCCGTACGACTACTCGGCCCCCCAGCTGACCCGCCTCCACTGGGTGACCGAAGGGGTCACGTCCTATTACGAAGCGATTCTGCTCGCGCGCGCGGGACTGCTGGACGAGGCAGGGGTGTACACCGGCATCGCCAACAACATCCGCGCGCTGCAGGCCTCGCCGGGCCGGCTGGTGACGAGCGCCGAGCTCTCGTCTCTGACCTCATGGCACACCGGCTACGGGGACGGCAACCCCAACCAGGCGATCTCGTTCTACCTCAAGGGCTCACTGCTCGGGCTGCTCCTCGATCTGACGATCCGTGACGCGACCGACGGCGCGAGGGGCCTGGACGACGTCATGCGCCTCCTCTGGGAGCGCTACTACGAGCAGGGTCGCGGATATCCCGAAGACGGGTTCCAGTCGGCGGCCGCGGAGGTGGCGGGACGATCGCTGGACGATTTCTTCTCCCGCTACGTCAGCGGAACCGAGGAGCTTCCCTACGCCGAGACGCTCGGGATCGTGGGGCTCACAGCGAAGCAGGAAGTCGACGCCGGTGATCCCGTCGCGACGTTCGGCTGGCGGCTCCGCAAGCAAGGCGACGACGTGACGATCTCGAATGTTCTCCCAGACGGCCCTGCCCTGTCGGCCGGGATCCTGCGCGACGACATCCTCGTTTCGGTGGAGGGCGAGGCCACCGATGGTGTCGACCTCGAACCGTTCCTGTCCCTGCATGCGCCCGGGGACGTCGTGACCGTGACCGTACGGCGGATGGGGGAGGAGATCGAGAAGCGTGTGACGCTGGCGGATGGAGGCAACCTCGAGTGGTCGGTCGGGCCGGTCGAGAGCCCGACCGAGCGCCAGCTCCGGTTGCGGCAGGGCTGGCTTTCCTCCCGCACGGGGTCGGCCGGTCCCTAGCACGGACCCGGCGTTTGACCTTACCCGGTCTCGCTTCGTTCGGACGGCGATGAAGCGCCTGCGACGGATCGCGCTCTCGCTCGGCGCTCTCGCGCTGGTCGGCCTCGCCTCCGCGCTCGTCATCGACCGTGTGGGGTACGATCCGAATCCCTGGATCGAGGACCTCGACGCGCTCGAGCGCCACATGGGCGTTGCCTACGCGAACCTGGAGTGGGTCGTCGAGCGGCGCGGTTTCGACCTCGCCGCGCTCGATCGGCGCACCCGATCGACGATCGAGGGCGCGGGCTCGCGGCGCGGGGCCCGGAAGGCGATCGGGGCGTTCGTCGCCGCCTTCGACGACCCCCACCTGAGGATCGAGCGGCGGCCGCCGGCGTGGCTGGAATCCCTGCTCGGCCTCGGGGGCACCGGCGAGGACGAGGCGGAGCCTGGGGAGGCGCGCGCCTTCGCGGCCGACGCCCCCGGCAAGGACGTCTGCCGCTCGCTCGGCTACGGCGACGACGACCACGGCTTCGGGTTTGACGTCTCGGCGCTCCCCGGCTGGACGCTGCTTCCCCAAGACGGGGCGTTCCCCGGCGGCGCGTTCTCGCTCCCGGACGGGCGACGCGTGGGGATCCTGCGGATCGCGCAGTTCGGCGAGGACAAGTACCTGGCGGCGTGTGTCGAGGCGTGGGACGCGGAAGCCGCGGAGCGGCGCTCGCCCTGCGGCGGCGAGTGCCTGGACGCCTTCCAGTGGCGTGCGAGCGACGCGCTGGCGCGCACAGTCGCCGGCCGGGTCGGGGCCCTGCGCGCGGCGGGGATCGACGTCCTGGTCGTCGACGTGACCGGCAACGGCGGCGGCAGCGAATGGGTCGAACCGGTCACCCGGATCTTCACCGACCGGCCGCTCCGTGCGATGCGGGTGACCGGCGTCCGCCACCCCCGCGGGCTGGCGCGAGCCGCCGAGCAGCTGGCCGCTGTCGAGAGCAGGATGTCCGATCCCGCTATTTCCGATTTTTCGCGCGCCCTCCTCGCGAACGCGCGCGTACGGCTGGCGGCCGTGCTCGCCGAACTCCAGGCGCCCTGCGACCGGACGCCGCTGTGGCAGGGACGCGACCCCGGCTGCACCCAGACCGTCACATCGCCGACCTATGCGACCGGCGTGTTCGACCATCTTCCCGACGATGCCCTGACCGACGTACCCGACCGCGGCGAGCTCTATTCCCCGTTCGACCGGGACGTGCCAGTCGGAGTGTGGACCGGCCCGCTGTACGTCCTCGCGGACGCGGGAAGCGCCTCGGCCACAGAAGCGTTCGTGGCAATGCTCGAGGACAACGACGCGGCGACCGTTCTGGGAGAACGGACGTACGGCGCAGGATGCGGCTACACGGACGGCGGGCTGCCGATCGAGCTGCCGAACAGCGGGCTCGTCGTGTGGATGCCCGACTGCGCGCGGTTCCGGATCGACGGAACCAACGAGATCGAGGGGATCGAGCCCGATGTCGAGATCCCGTGGTCGGATCTCGGCGGCTCCGAGCGCGCGCGGGCCCTGGTCGAGGTCCTCAGCTCCCGCGGATGATCTCCTCCGCCTGGTACACGACCCGCCCTCCGACCGTCGTCATCACCGCCTCGATTTCTTCGAGACGCTCGGGCTCGACCGCCCACGGGTCCTCGGAGAGCACGACGAGATCGGCGGCGTAGTCGGGGGCAACTCGCCCCTTCCACGACTCCGTGTTGTCGGCATACGCCGATCCCGACGTGTAGGCCGCGAACGCCTCGTCGAGCGTCACTTTCTGTTCCGGGATCCACCCGTCGGGGTGCGCGCCGTCCAACGTCCGGCGGGTCACGGCGGCGTAGATCGTGCGCATAGGTTCGAGCGGCGCGACCGGCCAGTCGGTGCCGAACGCCATCGGCACCCCGGCGTCCAGGAACGAGCGGAAGGCGTACGTCGACCTCGCCCGCTCGTGTCCGATCTTCCGCTCGGCCCAGCGGCCGTCGTCGATGGCGTGGTAGGGCTGGACGCTCGCGATCGCGCCGAGCGCGGCCATGCGCTCGAAATCCTTCGCCGCCATGTGCTGGGCGTGCTCGATCCGCCAGCGGCGGTCCCAGGCCGGGTTCCCGACGCCGATCCGCTCGAACTCGTCGAGGACCATCGAGATCGCCGCGTCGCCGATCGCGTGTGTCACCATCTGGAGCCGCGCGCGGTCGGCCCCCGCGGCCCGCTCGCGGAACGTGTCGGGGGGCATCATCGAGGGGTCGAGGTAGCCGCGGTACTCGGCCTCGCCCTCGTAGGGCTCGAAGAAGTACGCGGTCGAGGCGCCTAGCCCGCCGTCGGCGAACGACTTGAGCCCGCCGGTCCGCACCCACTCGTCGCCAGCGCCCGTCACGATCCCGAGCCGCGCGGCCTCCTCCCAGTCGGCCAACCACCCCTGGCAGGTGAAGCGCGCGGTCAGCTTGCCGTCCCGCTCGTACTCCTCCAGAAGCCGGATCTCGATCGGGCCCGGGTCGTAGCACATGTCCTGAAGGGTGGTGACACCCAGCCGCGCGGCGTGCGCGAGACCGGCGTCGAGGACCTCGCGGTACTCGGCCTCGCTCGGCCGCGGGATCGCGTGAGTCACGAGGCTGCTGGCGTCGCGCAGGATCCCGGTCGGCTCGCCGTTCGGATCGCGATCGATCCGCCCGCCGGGCGGGTCCGGTGTCTCGCGGTCGACCCCCGCCTGCTCGAGCGCAAGCGAGTTCGCGAGGCCGATGTGGCCGTCGGGGCGCGACATCCACACGGGGTTCCTCGGGGTCACCGGATCGATCAGATCCCGTGAGGGCAGCGGGTGCCCCGGCCAGCCCTCGTGGTCCCACGAGGCGGGGAGGACGATCCAGCGCCCGGGCGACTGAGCCTTCACGAACGCCTCCAGCCGCCGGACGAGCTCGTCGGGTGTGTCGGAGGTAAGAAGGTCCGGCGCCAGCATGGCGGAGGCGCCGTCGAAGAAATGCGTGTGGGCGTCGTTGAAGCCGGGAACCACCCGGCGCCCGCCGAGGTCGATCCGCAGGGCGCCCTGGGGCGCATCGACCGGGGAGCGTTCGGTGCCGACGGCCGTGATCCGGCCGTCCACGACGAGCAGGCTCGTCGCCTCCGGCCGGGCCGGATCGTTCGTCCAGACCCGCGCGTTCTCGAGGACGGTGGGAGCCTCCTGCCCGCGCGCGATCACGGGGCGGCCGGCGAGCGACGTCGTGATGAGGGCGGCGAGGAGCGCGACGCACCCGCCGCCACTCACGCGCCCCCGGTCATGACCACGGCGAGCCGCTCGGCAACATCCTCGAGGAGCTCCCTGTCCCGATCGTCGAAGGCGTCGAGCCAGTCGGAGTCGATGTCGATCTCCCCCATCACGCCATCGAGCCCGGTGATGGGGACCACGATCTCGGAGCGGGTCGACGGGAAGCAGGCGATGAACTCCTCACGTTCCGTGACGTCCGGCACGATCTCCGTGCGGCCGGTGGCCGCGGCCATTCCGCAGATCCCTTCGCCGACCTTGATCGTCGTATGCTCGGTCTCCTCCTCTCCCGCCCAGGCCGACAGCACGAGCTCGTCGCCCTCGACCACGTAGATCCCGACCCACGAGTAATGCTCGAAGCGCTGGTAGAGCTCCTCGCACACGAGCTCGTGAGCGTCGATCATGTTGACGGAAGCTTCGAGCTGCGAGCGGATCGCCGAACGCGCCTCGGCGTACGTCTCGGGGTCGGTCTCCGGACGCTTCTGGCTCACGAAACGCTCCTTTCCGGACTGCGTGGCGGACCCGGGAGCCCCGCGGAGATCGCGGAGCGTACCCTCTCCAGGAGTCCCTCAATGTCTCCCCGCTCGAAGTCACGGGTCTCGACGACGGGCCGGACGCTGACGTGGATGGAGCCGGGCAGGATGTACCACGACCCCTTCCGCATCAGCTTCTCGCTGCCCACAATGGCCACCGGCAGGATCGGCAGCCCGGCATCGAGGGCGAGGTGGAAGCCGCCCTTCTTGAACGGCAACAACTCTCCCGTGGTACTCCTCGTGCCTTCAGGCATGATCACGAACGTGACCCCGGCCCGGCTCTCCTGTGCGGCGCGGCGCAACGTCTCGATCGCGGCCTTCCGGTTCTGGCGGTCGATCGCCACGTGGCGGCTCGTGCGGTACGCCCAGCCGAAGACGGGAACCCGTTGGACCTCCTGCTTGCCGATCCAGCGCAGGTCGCGGCCTCGGCCGAGAAGATAGTGGAGCACGGGGATGTCGTACATCGAGCGGTGGTTCGCCATCACGATGTACGACCTGCCGGGCTCGACGTGCTCCAGCCCGTCGGCGGTCAGCTTGACGTTGGATGCGTTGAGGATCGCCCACATGTAGGCCATCTCGAGCCAGCGCGGAAAGCGGCCCTCCGGCGCGATGAGCGAGGTGGCGATGTGAGAGATTCCCACCGCGAGGGTGAACACCGCGAGCAGGATCCAGCACCCCGCGGACCGGATCACCGCGTAGGCCTTCATAGCGGGACGTTGAAAATGGCTCATCTGCTTCGTTCCGTTCCTCGTGTCCTCCTGCGGCGTACAGATCGTACGCCTCGGCACCCACCTCGGTGGGTACCCGCTCTCGTCACGCGCCTCGCATCTGAGCCATTTTGAACCCCCTGCTGACCCGAAGACGTCAGCTCCGGACCCGTGTCAGCCGGACGGCCCAGTCGGAGAAGCGGCGGGAGATGGGATGGCGCGGATGGGCGAGTACGAAGGGGCGGCCTTCGCGCGTCGAACGACCCACCCGCCTGTCTTCGGGGATCGTTCCGAGCTCGGGACAGCGCAGCGCCAGGTTCTGCTCGACGACCGCGCGGAACCGGTCGAGATACTGCCTTTCGGCACGATCCCGGACACGGTTGAGGATCAGCAGGGGCGCGTCGTATTCCAGGATGCCGTCTACCTCCGGCTCGAGCTCCGGGAACCGCGCGCGAAGCCCCGAGATCAGCGCGGTGATCGTTCGATCGGGAACCGGTTCGTCGCCCGTGCCGCGGTAGTACTCGAGCACGAAGTGGAGCGCGTCGCGGCGGTCGCGGAGCTCGGTCAGAAGGCGTCGCAGGATGTAGTTCTTGAGGAAGCCGTAGGCGTTGTGGAACGCGGTGGACTCCGGGTTCGTCACCACCAGCTTGACGTCCCCGAGAAAGAAGAAGTCCAGCGTTACCGGCGTCGCGCCGGCCTGGAGGTCGAGCAGCACGAAGTCGGCGTCCAGCCCGACCAGCGCGCGGATGAGGTCGAGCTTGCGTTCCCGCAGAGGGTCGAGCGCGGTGACCATGTCGAACGACCCGGCCACGTAGCGCAGGTTCGGCAGGCGGGTCGGTTGAAGAATCTCGCCCAGCGTGTCGACCCGTCCATCGACGAAGTCCGACAGCTCCCGCTCGGGATGCGGCTCGCCCAGGAGCAGGTTCAGGTTGGAGCCACCGAGGTCGAGGTCGACGGCGGCGACCCGCGCGCCTGCTCGCGCGCCGTCGCGCGCGAGCGAGAGCGCGAGGCTGGCCGTGACGAACGATTTCCCGACTCCGCCCTTCCCGCCCCCGACGGCGATGAAGATCGGACCCGATCGCGATTCCCCCATCCGGCCGTCAGGCCGATCGGGAGGAGAGGATCTCGTCTTCCAGCAGCACTTCCAGCTCGTCGGCGAGCGTATCGATGATGTCGCCGTCCAGGGTGTACCGCCCCAGCACCCGGATCCGTCCCAGCGCATCGCGCGGCGAGAGCCCTTCGCGATACGGACGGGGGTGGCTGAGCGCCTCCAGCGTGTCGCACACCGCGAGCAGGCGGGCGTCGGCATCGATGCTCTCTCCGACGAGCCCCGCGGGATACCCGGTCCCGTCCATCCGCTCGTGCTCCTGGAGGACGATGCGTGACATCGTCGGGGACGCCCCGCTGATCTGCGTGATGAGCCGGAAGCCGGCGTCCGCGTGGGGACGGATCACCCGCTCGAAGGTCTTGGGAGGCAGCCGCATCGATACATCCCACGTCTCGCGGGTCTCCAGCATCCCGATGTCGTGGAGGAAGGCCACGGTTCCCAGATCGATGACGTCGCTGAGCGCTCCGCGCCGCGTGTCCGCGGTCAAGAGCGTGAGAATGGCCACGTTGACGTGGTGCCGCTCGAACCAGTCCTCCTGGGTGGACCGGAACGTCTCGGGCAGGAGCGAGCTGGGGTCGGCCCGCAGCCGCTCGAGGAGGTCGTACAGCGCGTAGCGGATCTGACCGATGTCGATCTCGGCCTGAGGGTCTCGCGCGCGGAAGATCCGCCGCGCGAGCCCCAGCGCGGTGTGGTAGATCGCCTCCGCGGGCGCCCTGGCGGGAACCGGCTCGGCCGGCTCGGGCTGGGGCTCCGCGAGCTCGGGCTCCGGCTCCGCCCCGGTCTCGCCTTCGGCCCCGAGCGCGGGCGCTGCCGCGAGCGCCTCCTCCCCGCCTCCCTCGGGTTCCGGCGGCGCAGGTTCGACTTCCGAGGGCTCCAGATCGTCCGCCGGGCGTGGCGTCGCGATCTCCGCCGCCGACGCCAGGAAATCCTCGCCCAGGGGGATCGGCTCGACCGCGGCCCGCCGCTTCTCGGCCAGACGAGCGCGGTCTTCGCGGACCCCGTCCCTCAGGGCGAGAATGCTCTTCGGGAACGCCATGCCCGCCGCCACCAGCCACGCCACCCCTGGCTCGCCCTCGTAGAGCGCGGGCTGGAGCTCGCAGGGTGCGGCTTCCTCCCAGGCGTCCCGCACGAGCTTCTCGAAATGGCTGCGCCCGCCGCTCTCGATCCATGGGCGCGGAGCCCGGACGAGCGGCAGGACCGCCTGGGCCTCGGCCCATTCGAATCCCGCCGGCTGCCACGGCGCCTGCTCCTGGTGAAGCCGCTCGAACCAGGGCAGGGCGTCGCGGGCGCAGTCGTCCGCACCGAGGTCCATCTCCCGCCAGGCGACGAAGCCGGGGGTCGACAGGAGCCGCACCAGCGACTCGGGGCCCAGGCCGCGCACGGCTTCGCCGCGCTCTTCGCAAACGAGACCGACCAGCTCGCGGAGACGCGAGGCGACCACCCTCGGATCGCCTGGGTCGAGGGCGGAGTCCGAAGGAGGCTGGACGAGAAGGACGCCGCAGGGCGGTCCCTCCAGGAGCGCGTTCACGGCAACCAGCGCGCGCGCGCGGCGGTCCGGGCTGCTGCGAGTCTCCGGCAGCCGGGCGATGGCCAGACGGCCGACTCCCGGAGCCGCCTTCACCATCCGCTTCATGAGCGCGGCCAGCATGACCCCCGCGCCGACCGATACGTCGGCCGCCACCACCATGAGGTCGCTGTCTGCGTCGGCGGCCAACCCCGCGTTCAGGTCGGGATCGGAAGCCATGGCGCGCGAGAGCGCTGCCCACCGACCGGCTGTGCGGCTCTCCACCTGGAGATGGTGCACGCGGTCGGGATCGAGGCTCGAGCGGAGCACCGAGGCTGCCGTGTCCACCGCGCGGGCGGCCAGACCGCTGTCGTCGAGCAGCTCGGCGATCCGGGTGCCCCATTCCCCCAATCCGGTCACGCGAACCCGCAACTCCCCGGACGGGCTCTCGTGAGGGGACGGGTCCTGCCGATCGAAGGAGGTCATCGGGAGAGTCCTTTCGGTTCGGATGGCGAGCGGGAATCCGCGCGTCGGCAGGGAAGCTTACGCGCTCACCCGTCGGTCCGCCACGTCCTGGAAATGGATGTCGTGGAACGTACCGGCCTGCGGGACCGTGACCGGGCCGATCCCGGCGGCACGGAGCCGCGCCGCCAGAGCCTGGGCTTGCGGCTCCTCACCGTGAACCAGGAACACGTGCTCGACCGTGCTCCTGCACGTCTCGGCGAACCCCGCCAGCTCGTTCGCGTCGGCGTGGCTCGAGAACGCGCCCACGTCGACGATCTCCGCTTCGACCGGAACGTCGATTCCGAAGATCCGCACTTCGGGTCGGTGCTCGACCAGCTGGCGTCCGAGCGTGTTACGGGCCTGGAATCCGACGATCAGGACCGTGTTCCGCTCGTCCTCGATATTGTTTCGCAGGTGATGGACGATACGCCCGGCCTCGCACATCCCGGACGCCGAGATGATGATCGCGGGTCCGTCGAGGTAGTTCAGTGCCTTCGACTCCTCCACGTCGGCGACGTAGCGAAGCGTGCGGAACCCGAACGGATCGGAGCGCTCCCAGAACGAGCGCGTTTCGGCGTCGAAATGTTCCGGGTGCAACTTGAACACCTCGGTGATGTCGGCGGTCATCGGGCTGTCGACGTAGATCGGTACCGCTGGGATCGCGCCATCGAGGAGAAGCCGGTGGAGGAGGTAGACGACCGTCTGGGCGCGCTCGAGAGCGAAGGCCGGGATGAGGATCTTGCCGCCCCGCCGGACGGTCCGGTTGACGACCTCCGCCAGGCTCGTACGCATGCTGGAAACGGCCGGATGCGAGCGATCGCCGTAGGTGGACTCCATGATCAGGACGTTCACGTCCTCGACCGGGCTCGGATCGCGCAGCAGCGGCATCGAGCGGCGGCCGAGGTCGCCGGTGAAGCAGAGTCGCGTCCGGCGCCCGTTCTCGCAGTCGAGGACGACCATGGCGGACCCCAGCACGTGCCCAGCGTCGCGCAGCTCGAGCCGGAGGCCGGGCCCCAGCGAGAGCGGCGCGCCGTAGTCGATCCCCACGAAGTTGTGCAGCGAGTCGATCGCGTCGTCTTCCGTGTAGAGCGGCAGGAGCGCCGGCTCCCCGCGGCGGCGGAGCTTGCGGTTGTACCATTCCGCGTCCCGCTCGTGGATGCGGCCCGAATCGCGCAGCATGATCGCGCACAGGTCGCGGGTGGCATGGGTCGCGTAGATCGGCCCGCGGAAGCCCTGCGCGACCAACGACGGAATGTTCCCCGAGTGATCGATGTGCGCGTGGGAGAGGATCATCGCGTCGATCCCGCGAGGGTCGAACGGGAAGTAGCGGTTCCGCTCCTCCGCCTCGCGCCGCCGCCCCTGGAACAGGCCGCACTCGAGCAGAATCCGCCGGCCGGCGACCTCGAGCACGTGCATGGATCCGGTCACCGTCCGGGCGCCGCCGAAGAAGAAGATGCGCATCGGAGGGCCGGGGCCGTCGGCTGCCCGAAGGGAGAGGGGGGTGGTTCTGGCGGGCGTCGAGGCGATGGGTCGGCCCGGCACCGAAGGGGTCAGAAGGGCCCGGCTCGAGGGCCGGGCGGCGGTCGGCCGAACGATAGCGATCCGCACCCCGTTCCACAATCCGCGCCTCCGCGCCGCCGGCGGAATCGCTCAGGCCGTGCGAATCCCGCGCCAGGCCGCACCGAGCGCCAGCAGCCCACCCAGCACAGCGATGATCATGGGCGCCGAGGGAAAGTCGTAGCGGTAGGAGAGCCCGATCCCGAGATAGACGGCCGCTGCCGCCGCCGCCATCGCGATCCCGATCACCGCGCCTAGCCGTCGAGTCAGGATGAGGCCCAGCGACGCGGGGATCACGAGGAACGCGAACATCAGCAGGATCCCGATCGCCTTGATCGCGAGCGCGATCGCCACGCCGAGCAGCACATAGAACGCCAGGTTCCACCGCCCGGCCCGGTAGCCTTGCGTGGACGCCATCGTCGGGTCGAACGAGAGGTACAGGAACTCCTTGAAGAGCGCTACGTGGACGGCGAGGATCGCAGCGAACGCCATCGACAGCCAGCGAGCCTCCGACGCGGTCATCGCAAGGAGGTTCCCCTGGACTAGGTGGACGACCTCCTCGTTGCCCCGCGCGGTGTGCGCCACGAGCAGAACCGCGGCGGCTCCCGAGACCGTGAACAGCGCGCCCAGCGTCGCGTCCTGGGGCCAGCGTTTCCCGAACGACGGGTGAGCGAAGAACAGGACGGCCAGGAACGTGAGGCCTACCGACCAGGCGTTCGGGCTCCAGCCGGTCAGGATGCCGAGCGCGATGCCGGCCGAGGAGATCTGCGCCATTGTCGCGCCGACGAAGACGATTCGCCTGAGCACCACGTAGACCCCGAGGTACGCGCAGACGATCCCGATCGCGGTGGTCCCCAGGAGCGCGATGCGGATGAAGTCGTACTGCAGCATCTCGATCATCGGACCACCACCACGACCGAAGAGCCCGCCACCCGCTCGACCACGACCGGCACCTGGTAGATACGCTGCAGGTGCTCGGCGGTCAGCACCTCCTCCACCGGGCCCCAGTCGTAGCGGCCCTCGTCGATCACGAGCAGGCGGTCCACGTAGTTGGCGACCTCGTTGAGCTGGTGGCTCACGAACACTACAGTGAGGCCCTCGTCCCGATTGAGCCGCCGCATGAGCCCGAGGATCGCGTGCGTGCTCTTGAGGTCCATTCCGTCGGTCGGCTCGTCGAGGGCGAGGAAGTTCGCTCCGGTGGCGAGCGCCCGCGCGATCAGCGCGCGCTGCCGCTGGCCGCCCGACAGCTCGCCGAAGCGCCGGTCGGCCAATTCAGCCATTTCGATCGCTTCCAGCGCTTGGTCGACGGCACGCTCGTCGTCCGGGCCAGGTCGTCGCAGGAGGCCCGCGCGCGAGTAGCGCGCCATCCGCACGATGGCGCGCACGCTGAGCGGGTAGATATCGTCTAGGGCGTAGCGCTGGGGCACGTAGCCGAAGCGGAGGTCCCGATGGACCTCCGCCTCGTAGACGACCGCACCCGCGCTCGGCTCGAGCAACCCGAGCATCGCTTTGAGGATCGTCGACTTACCCGCCCCATTCGGTCCGACGATACCGAAGAAATCCCCCCGCCCGACGGAGAACGAAAGGTTCTCGACCACCAGCTGGTCGCCGTAGCCGAGCGCCACGGCGTCGAACCGCAGGAGCGGAGAACGCGCGGACGCGCCGCTCAACGGGCCCCTCCCGCGCCGCGCGCCGCCGTCACGACCCGGTCGATCAGCGAGTCGATGAACTCGAAGTAGTCCTGGCCCGCCTGGGGCTGGTTGGGGAGCTCCACCACTCTCGCACCGGTCTCCCGCGCGACGAGCTGCGGATTCTTGTCCTCGTAGTACGGCTCCTTGAGGATCAGCTTCACGTCCTGCGCCTTCATGCGGTCCATGAGCCGGGCGAGGTGAGAGGGCGACGGCGGGATGCCGGGCTTGGGCTCCAGCGTGCCCACGATCTCGAGCCCGAAGCGCCGCGCGAAGTACTCCAACGACTCGTGGTACGACACGATCGGCGTTCCCTCGAGCGGAGCCATGCGCGACCTCCACGCCGTCATCCGCCGGTCGAGCTCGACCAGGAAGCGCCCCCGCTGGTCGTTGTAGAGACCCCCGTTCGCGGGGTCGACGCGGGTGAGTGCGAGCGCGATGTCTGCGGTCAGCGGCACCGCATTTAGCGGATCGAGCCAGTAGTGGGGGTTTCCGTAGGGGTGGACGTCTCCGCGCGAGCGGTCGATCCGCCCGGTCGGGACACCCAGCTTCTGGACGTGGGTCGACGCATCGACGTAGCCGGGGGCGCCGACCTGGATGTCGGCGTTCCGCGATCCCTCGCGGACCAATGGCTCCCAGCCGACCTCGAGGTCCATTCCGGCCAGCACGAACACGTCGGCCTTGCTGGCCGCGAGAATGTAGGACGGCTTGGCGTCCACGAAATGCGGGTCCTGGAGCGGTGTGGCGATGGTCGTTACCTCGACCCGGTCTCCGCCAACGGCCTTCACGAGCTCGGCGAAAACGGGCAGCGTGGTCACGACCCGGATTTTCTCCTGCGCCTGGGCGGGGGCGGGCCTCACTGGACCCGCCAAAGCCGCCGCCAGCGCCAGCGCCGCGAGGGCGATCTTCGGTATACGATGCATGTCGATTCTCCTTCTCATCATCTCGATCAAAACGCGTGAGGCCGGTGCGGGCCCAGCGCGAACGTGGTCTGGAAGATCAGTCGATCGAGCGCGTTCCCCTCCTCGGCATCCTGGAGCTCGTAGACCAGCCTCAGCTGGCTGAACTCGGTGGGGAACCATTTGACGAGGAGCTGACCGCCTTTGAGCGTCCCCTCTTCCTCGGGCGGCTCGACCCAATCGCCGCGCGCGCCCACGTACCAGCGCCGCGAGAGCTGCCACTGCGCGTACGCGAAGCCTCCGGCTTTGGTCTCGCCGATGCCGGCTTCGTCCCGCCAGATCGCCTCGGCCTGGAGGATCGCCGAGCGATACTTGGCGAACTGGGGCGGTTTCCAGCGCCAGGTCACGTCGATCCCGTAGACGTTGGTCCGCGCTCGCGCCTCTTCCTCCTCGACGATGGCGGTGGCCCAGGAAGCCCCCAACTCGAGGTTGGCGGCGGGGGTGAGGTCGAGCGAGTTCTTGAAGTGGGCCAGCCACAGCCGATCCCCGAGGTCGTTCCCGAGGCTTCCTCCGTGGGCCTCTTCCTCCTGCGCCAGGCTCAGCGCGTGGGCCTCCTCCGCATGCGCCGCTTCGCCGTGCGCGTGCGCCTCCATCCCCTCGGCCCCAACGATCGACAGCTCCTGGTAGAACCCCAGCGGATCGCCGATCCAGGACCCCCACACGCCGGTCGAGGA
Source organism: Gemmatimonadota bacterium (assembly GCA_035633635.1). Classification (GTDB taxonomy): domain Bacteria; phylum Gemmatimonadota; class Gemmatimonadetes; order JACCXV01; family JAHWKZ01; genus JAICNR01. Next base: position 24,374 of record DASQEN010000337.1, read on the forward strand.
GAACCCCTCCTCGCCGAAGAACTCGCGGTGGACGAGCGGATAGTCGAACATCTGGAGCTCGGGCCGGTGGGTCAGGTTCACCTTCCCGAACGGGACCAGGAACTTCCCCAGCCGGGCCTGCAGGTTCGCCGGCAGGGCCAGAGTCGTCACATAGCCCTCCTCGACCTCGATCGCGTCGCCGTGGATGCCGAGGAATGCGTCGTAGCGGAAATAGGGGTCGACCACGCCCTGGACGCCCAGCTCGATCTCGCGGAGCTGGTATCGCTCCTCGTTCTCGAGCGTGGCCTCGTCCGGGCTCAGGTCTACCAGGAAGTCGGTGATCAACGAGATGTCGGGGTTCAGCGACCCCGCTCCGCCCCCCTGGGTGGGGCTGGCGGCGCCAGGCGCGGTCGAATCCACCGCGCCGAGCTCGCCCAAGAGCCGCGCCTCGATCGCCTCCAGGCTCTCCGTCGTGTCTGCAGCGGCGGTCGTGTCGCGCGGGGTCACAGGCTCCTGGCCCCTCACCTGCGCGGCCGTGGTCGCCACTGCGAACAGTGGAACCACGAACGTCGTCATGGATCGGTTCATCGTCCCCCTCGGGTCGAGCGTTGTCGAGTGAGCCGGACGGACACCGCCCGGAGCAAGGATCTCGACTAGCTCGCCGGGGGAGCGCGGGGAGTGCTGGAGAAGTCGGCGCGGGTCGGCGCTTCGTCAGCCGGGCCGGCGGGGCCTGCGAAGACGGGATCCGGAGCCTCGGGAAGCGATGGCGCAGGCGGCGCGAGGCGGACGATCGTGCGAGTGAGGTTGCACGCGAGGCAGTGGTCGACCAGGGGCAGCGCGTCGGAGGCTTCACCGGCCCATCGATAGTCGTGCTGATGGAACCGTGAGGGCAGCCATCCCAGGTCGTCATGGTCGCCGCTGTGGAAGCCGGCCGAGACCGAGAGGGCGACCAGTACGGCCGCGAGCCCTGCGGCGACCGGACGCGCGAGGCGCGTCCGCGAGAGGATAGTTCCGATCGTCACGTTGACCCGTTCATTCTACGCCGGGAGGCCGCGAAATGTTCAACCGCCCCCACCCAGCCGGCGGAGGAAGCCTCGGATCAGGCGTTCCAGCCGGTGGCGCGTCCGCTCGGCCACCTGCGTCACGTCGTCATGGGAGAGATGCCGCCGGGAGAGCCCCGCCGCGTAGTTGGTCAGAAGCGACACGCCCGCGACCGGCAACCCGAGCGACGCGGCGGCAACCGCCTCGCCGACCGTGGACATCCCCACCGCGTCGGCCCCGATCTGTTTGAGGAAGCGGATCTCGGCCGGGGTCTCGTAGGTCGGTCCCGCCAGGCCCGCGTAGACCCCCTCCCGCAGTCGGATCTTCTCCTCCAACGCGGTCTCGTGCAAGAGGCGGAGCAGGGCTGGGTCGTAGGTCTCTGTGTGCTCGACCATCATGCGCGCGGCCCTTCCGGTCTGGTGCGAACCGGCTAGCGGGTTGGCGTGCTGGAGGTTGATGTGGTCGCGGATCGCCATCAGCGTGCCCGGCGGCCGGCGCCGGTCGAGCGAGCCCGCCGCGTTGGTGATGAGCAGAGTGGTGGCGCCCAGCGCGCTCAGGACCCGCACCGGCAGCACGACCTCGCTCGCCGCGTATCCCTCGTAGAGGTGGAAGCGCCCCTGGGCCATCCCCACGATCCGACCTTCGAGCGATCCGACCATGAAGTTGCCAGCGTGTCCGGGGACGGTGGAGCGGGGGAATCCCTCGATTTCCCCGTAGGCGACCTTGACGGAATCCTCGAGATGCTCGGCGAGAACCGACAGTCCCGAGCCCAGGATCATCCCGACCTCGATGCGGCCCGCGCCCGCCTCATCGAGCCTGTCGAGGGCGGCCGCGACGACGTCGAGGGTGGCGGGGCCTCCGCGCGCGGAGGCCCCGGTCAAAGGATCGCCCCCGCGACCGTGGCGGTCATGAAGGACGCCAGCGTGCCCGCGATCATCGCCCGCAGGCCGATGCGCGACAGATCGCTGCGCCGGGCCGGAGCGATCCCGCCGATGCCGCCGATCTGGATCGCGATCGAACTGAAGTTCGCGAAGCCGCAGAGCGCGTAGGTGGCGATGACGACCGAACGCGGATCGAGCGA
>DASQEN010000338.1:0-2605 GCA_035633635.1 Gemmatimonadota bacterium
CTCGACCTGTCCGCGCGCGCCGTCCCGCTCGCCGACGTCCTGCGCTGCCTCGTGGAGCACGCCGGCCTTCGCGTGGAGTACGACGGCCCGCCGCCCCGGCAGCTGGTGAGCGTGGCGCTGCGTGGGGATTCGCTGGCCAGCACGCTGGAGTCGCTACTCGAGGGCCTCGGGGTGAACTACTTGTTGAGCCGGGATCCGTCCGGCAGGGGGGTCGAGCGGCTGATCGTCTTCGGCGCGTCACGGGCGACGGAGCCCACGAGCGGGCGAGGCGCGCGGTCCTCGCCTTCCGGGGGGGAGCCCGTCGAGCCCATGCCGGCCGAACCTTCTCCTGAGGACCAGGCCCAACCCTTTGGAATGCCCCCCGAAGCCCCACCAGGGGTCCCCATGCCCTTCTCCGGCCTGCCGCCTGGGGCCGAGCCGTCGTCTGGCGCTTACGAGCCCGGCGGGGCGCCCGAGCCCCCCCCCGTCGAGCCCGAGGAGCTCACGCCCCTGACGCTTCAGTTCAATCGGGGATCGGGCGGCAGGGTGGCGATGGGGAGCTCGCCGGTCTGGTGGGCGCCCGTCACGATCGTGGGAACTCCAGAAGTCCTATGGGCGTCGACCGCTTCGTGCCATCATCCGAAGCGTGGAAGCGCCGAGGGCAGCCAATCGCCCGCATGATGTCAGCGATGGCGAGGGCGTGAGCATGCCGCCCGGGGCGGCTCGCGTCGTCCATGTGCCGGCGCAAGAACGGCGCGGGGCTGGACTGATCGTCTACGACCTGGCCGCGCCTTTCGTGGCTTGGGTGGTGGCCTCCATGGTGCGCTACGACTTCTTCGTAGCACGTGGAGGGCTCCGTGGCCTGGCGGAAACGCTCGCCGTGGTGGGGGGCGCGCAGTGGCTTGCGTACTGGTGGATCGGGTTTCTCCATCGGGACCGGCGAGCCGACGGGATCGGCAGCATGGGGAGGGTGGCGCGCGCCGTGACGCTCGGTGTCCTTGCGGCGGCGATGGGCCTCTTCCTCGTCAACCGGCTCGTGGGGATACCACGAACGGCGCTGGCACTGTATCCCTTGGTGGCGTTCGCCCTCCTCGCGACGCCGGAATGGCTCGTGGAGAGGCGCAAACGACTCGCGCAAGCGGCGTTTGCCGGCGCCTGGAACGCGGCTGACAGGGAGGCGGTCCATGAGCGCTCCGGCGTCGCCGAGCCTGAAGCCCCCGCCGGTGACCGGGTAGTCAACGTCAATCCAGCCCATGCGGCGCTGGCTCCCAGCGTTACCGCTGTCATCGTCAACTTCAACGGTGGAATGCTGCTGACCGACAGTGTGAAGTCCGTTCTTGCCTCGACCGAACCCGTGAAGGTAGTCGTCTCCGACAACGGCTCCACAGATGGAAGCATAGAGCACCTGAGGCGGGTACTCGGCCGGCAGCCCCGGCTCGTGATCACGGAAAACGGTGAGAACCTCGGTTTCGCGAAAGGCAACAACCTGGCCCTGGCAATGACCGAGGGGGAACACGTCCTCTTCCTGAATCCTGATTGCGTCATCGAGCCCGATACGGTGGAGAGGATGATGAGCCTCATGGGGCGGATTCCGGAGGCCGGGATGGCCGGATGTCTCATCAGGAATCTCGATGGAAGCGAGCAGGCGGGATGCAGAAGGACCGTGCCAACACCGTACCGCACGTCAGTGAGGACGCTGGGCCTAGACAAGCTGTTTCCAAGGAACCCGAGATTCCAGAGCTTCGTTCTCAAGGACACGCCCCTCCCCGACGAGCCGGTGGACATAGAGGCGCTCTCGGGGGCGTTCATGTTCGTGCGGCGAAGAGCGCTGGAGGACGTGGGGCCACTCGACGAGGGCTATTTCCTGCACTGTGAGGACCTGGATTGGTGCATGAGATTCAGGGAACGAGGGTGGAGGATCCTGTTCGATCCCACCCACGCGGTGACGCACGCCCAAGGGATCTGCAGCGTCGGCAGGCCGTTTCGTGTCCTGTGGTACAAGCACAGGGGGATGGTGCACTTCTACCGCAAGTTCTTCCGGAGCCGTCATTCGATCGGGCTCACGTACGCCGTGATCGCAGCGGTGTGGGTGCGATTCGCCATCATTTCCCTCCTGCTGTTCTTCAGCAAGAAGAGCGCCCGCAAGTACACCGCCACGGTGAGCTGAAGGGTCCGGGCCGAGAGTGATACACCTCTATGGCCGGGCGTCCGGGAACCGGAACGGCCCCGGATCGTAGCCGAAGTCCCGTCGGGCGGGAGCGAGGTCGAACACCAGATCCTCGTTCATCCGGTCGGCCATGTCGCGGGTGAGGTGGCCCAGGCCCGGGAACCAGCTCGCCGCGGCGAACGTGCCACGGAGAAGAGGCAGCGGCAGATGGATGAGCCGCGGCGTCCGGCCGACCCCTCGCGCGATCCGAGACACCATCTCGGCGTAGCTGAGCGTCTCGCCCCCGGGCGTGTCGTAGGCGCGGTCGAAGGTGGCCGGATTGTCGAGGACGTCGAGCGCGGCCGCTGCCAGGTCGGCGCCGTGCACGGGCTGCCTCCGGCCGGTGCCGCGCCCGGCGATCGGGAAGAAGCCGAACCGGGCGACGAACCGCGCGACGTCGCTCACGTTGCGGTCACGTCC